>SLFZ01000122.1 GCA_007123975.1 Candidatus Izemoplasma sp.
CGTCAACGAAATCATCGCCCCTGCGATCGTCGGCTACGACGTCCGCCAACAGCTCACCATCGACCGCATCATGCGTGAACTCGACGGCACCAAAAACAAAGCTAAGCTCGGCGCCAACGCCATCTTAGGTGTGTCAATGGCCGTTGCCCACGCCGCCGCCGATTACCTCGGCGTGCCGCTGTTCGTGTACCTCGGTGGCTTTAGCGGAAAAACCTTACCAACCCCGATGATGAACATCATCAACGGCGGCTCGCACGCCGACAACAGCGTCGACTTCCAAGAGTTTATGATTATGCCTGTCGGCGCGAAGACTTTCAAAGAAGCTCTGCGCATGGGCGCTGAAACCTTCCATGCCCTCAAGAAAGTTTTAAAAGACAAAGGCTACAGCACCTCCGTCGGTGACGAAGGCGGATTCGCGCCCAATTTGAAATCAAACGAAGAAGCCCTTGAAGTCATCATGACCGCCATCAAGAACGCAGGCTACCAGCCGGGCAAAGACATCGTCTTGGCCATGGACGTCGCCTCAAGTGAGTTTTATGACAAAGAGAAAAACGTCTACAAACTCGACGGCGAAGGCAAAACCATGACCGCCGACGAACTCACCGCCTTCTATGCGGAACTCGTTGAGAAGTATCCGATTGTCTCGATTGAAGACGGCCTCGATGAAAACGACTGGGAAGGTTGGAAAAACCACACCAAAGTGCTCGGCAAAAAAATCCAACTCGTCGGCGACGACCTGCTGGTGACCAACACCGAGAAACTCAAGAAAGCGATCGACGAAGGCATCGCCAACAGCATCCTCATCAAGGTCAACCAAATCGGCACCTTAACCGAGACCTTCGAAGCCATCGACATGGCGAAAAAAGCCGGCTACACCTGCGTCATCAGCCACCGCAGCGGTGAAACCGAAGACGCCACCATCGCCGACATCGCCGTCGCAACCAACGTCGGCCAAATCAAAACCGGTTCGCTCTCACGCACCGACCGCATCGCCAAATACAATCAACTCCTCCGCATCGAAGAAGAACTCGAAGCCAACGCCCTATACCTCGGCAAAGACGTCTTCTACAACATTAAGTAAACCGCGGGCGCGCCCAGACGGGCGCGCTCTTTTTCTTAAAATAGTTGCGTAAACCGCGGTGAAATTTGCTATAATGACCGTGAAGTCTTTTTGAAAGGCGGCGCTTCTATGCTGACAAGTTTGCCATTAATCATCACCTTATACCTCGTGCTCGCCGCCTTGACGGTCTTTTCGACGGTCCGGGCTTCGTTTTTTGTCAACGAACTCGACAAAAAGACAAAAATCAGTGGGGCCTTAATCGGTGGTGTGTTGCTCGCGACCGTGACGAGTTTGCCCGAGTTCATCACCAGCATCACCTCCACGGTCGTGCTCGATGAACCTGGCCTCGCCTTTGGCAACGTCTTCGGATCGAACATGTTTAACCTGTTGATTTTAGCCGTTGTTGATCTTGTCTTTATCAAGCATCTCTTCTTCAACAAAACCACAACCGGCGTCAAAACCAACAGCCTGATTGTGATGATGTATGTCATCCTCGTTTTCCCAATCTTGCTTTCAAGAATAAATGACAGCCTAGGCTTTGGCACCTTTGATGTGCGCCTAGGCATTGCCTTTAACATCGTCTCGCTCTTGATTATTCTTGTGTATTTCCTCACCCTACGCAGCATGAACAAGGAACTGCCCCAAGAAAAACTCGGCACGACCGACCGCACGATGAAACAGATTCTCACGGGCTTTTTCTTCTGGGCTGTGATTGTTGTTGTGACAAGCTACTTCGTCACCGTCGTCACCAACGACCTATCAAGGGAACTCGAGTTAAGCGCGTCATTCGCCGGGGCGATTTTCCTTGGCGTGGCCACAAGCTTGCCTGAGTTTACCGCCGTCATCTACCTCGTGCGCGTCCGAAACTACGACGTCGCCCTCGGCAACATTCTCGGCTCAAACATCTTCAACATGACGATCATCAGCGTCGTCGATTTCATCAATTTCCGCAACCACATCTACGACGCGGTCGCTCGCGACGTCGGGCTTGGTAAAAATGTGTCGTTGCTCTTGATTTTAGGGTTGATAAACTCTATAATGTTACTGGTGGCTTTAAAACGAAAGCCCCAAAAGAACTTGGTTATCTACGCGTTACCGAGCGTCGTCATCATCGCCAGTTACCTGGTTTACGTCGCGCTCAGCTTATAGGAGGTTAATGCCATGGGATTTCCGCATATCATGCTCTTGATTATGTCGATAGTGTTGATTACGTTGGTCATCACGCAAAGTTCGAAAGACGACATCCAAAGCGCCTTCAGCGGTGAGAAATCGGAGTTGTTCGCCAACCAGAAACAGCGCGGCTTCGAACTCTTCATCACCCGACTGACGTTAGGATCTGCAGTCTTATTCGTCTTCTTTGCCATCTGGGCCATACTACCGTAAGAACACTTTCGTGGTGTTCTTTTTTTCTCGCAAGGAGGCAAACCGTGAAAACACGCATCATTGAACTGCTCGCATCACAACCTAAGAAGAAACAACCCGTCCGCGTCATCGCCGACGCGCTGAAGATTACCGGCAGCGACGAGTACAAAGAGCTCGTCAAAGCGCTTGTCGAACTCGAAGAAAACGCCCGCGTGATCTTAGACGACAAAAACCGCTACCAACTCATTGAACACACCGATTACCGCACCGGCCAGCTCGACGTCAAAGACAAGGGCTTCGCGTTTTTGCGCGTGGACGATGTCGACGAAGACGACATATACATTCCGAAAAACAAACTCAAAGACGCGATGCATAAAGATCGTGTCTTGATTCAAGTCTTCTCAAGCCCCGGTGGTTACAAACAAGAAGGCGCCGTCAAGCGTGTGCTTGAGCGTCACCTGACCCACGTGATTGGCACCGTCATCAAGTACAAAGGCCGCTACGAACTGATCAGCGACGAAAAGAAAATCAAGCAACGCATTCTCATCAACGACAACGCACTAAACGGCGCCAAGCCCGACGACAAAGTTCAAGCAATCATTACCAACCACGCCCACCAAGGGCTCATTCAGGTTGACGTGATGCGCATCATCGGCCCGAAACACGCAAAAGGCGTCGACGTCTTCAGCAAAATTCTCGCCCACAACATCGACCCCGAGTTCGCGCCGGCCGTCTTAGAAGAAGCCGATCAGATGCCTGAGGTCGACCGACAAAACGTCGAAGGCAGAAGCGACTATCGCGACCGCGCGCTCGTGACCATCGATGGCGAAAGCGCCAAAGACTTCGACGACGCCGTCGACGTTAAAAAACACGCAGACGGCACCTACACCCTCGGTGTTCATATTGCCGATGTGAGCCATTACGTCACCCCGGGCAGCGAACTCGA
>SLFZ01000076.1 GCA_007123975.1 Candidatus Izemoplasma sp.
AGGATGAGGTCGCCGTCATCGGCGCCGGTTTTCGCGCGAATGGCATCGGTCTCGTCGGTTGATAAAAACTTCGCGACCGACCCGCTGACGCCGTCTTGGAATTTTAAGAACGCAAGGCCCTTCGCGCCGTGCTTCTTCGCTTCTTCCGTGAGCGCATCGATGGCCTTTCTCGAGTAGGCTTTGGCGCCGCCTTTGACATTGATCGCTTGCACGCTTCCACCGTGTTGAAGGACGGAAGCGAACACCTTGAAATCGGTGTTTTTGAGGATGCCCGATAAATCCTTCAGCAACATCCCAAACCGGGTGTCGGGCTTATCGGAGCCGTAATCGCGCATCGCATCGTGGTAGGTCATCCGCGGGAAGGGTTGATCAAAAACCTTGCCGGTGACGGTTTTCATGATGTGCTTTATGAGCTGTTCGCTCGTTTGAATGACCGTTTCTTGGTCGACAAAGCTCATCTCGATGTCAATTTGCGTGAACTCCGGTTGCCGGTCGCTTCGCAAGTCTTCGTCGCGGAAGCATTTGGCGATTTGGTAGTATTTTTCAAAGCCGCTTACCATCAAAAGTTGTTTAAAAAGCTGAGGAGATTGTGGAAGCGCGTAATATTCGCCTTTGTGGATGCGGCTTGGCACGACGTAGTCGCGCGCGCCTTCAGGGGTTGAGGCGGTCAGCATCGGTGTTTCAAACTCGATGAACCCTTCGTCATCGAGGAAAGACCGTGTCGCGCGCATCATCTGGTGGCGCAGACGCATCATCTTTTGTAAGACCGGGCGGCGCAAGTCGAGGTAACGGTACTTGAGCCGCGTGTCCTCAAGCGCGTCGGTGTCGTCTTGGATGATGAGCGGCGGCTGTTTGGCGGTGTTTAAGACGACGAGTTTGTCGACGTCGATCTCGACGTCGCCGGTCGGAAGGTTTGGGTTTTTGCTGGCGCGTTCGCGGACGACGCCTTGGACGTCGACGACGTATTCGTTTTTCAGCGCTTGGGCAATCGATTTTAAATCGTTATCGGCGTCAAAGGCGAGTTGGGTGATGCCTTCGCGGTCGCGGAGGTCAATGAACACAAGGTTTCCAAGATCACGGCGTTTGGCGACAAAGCCTTTCAGTCGCACGCGCGTGCCGACATCGTCGATGCGCAGGGCGTTGTTGTGGTGTGTGTACATGTTATCGAGCTCCTTTTTGGTAATCGCAGTCTTCGCAGGCATCGCCTTTGGTAAGCAGCTTAACGACCGTTTCATAAGCGCCTTCAAGCGACGTGTTCACCGTGTCGCCGGTGCGTTGGTCTTTGATCTCGATCTCGCGTTTGGCGATTTCGGCATCGCCAATGACGATGACAAAACGCGCCTTTTGGTGGTCGGACTGCTTAAACTGCCCTTTGATGTTTTTATCCAAGTAATCGGTGTTGGCGGTGAGGCCACCGATGCGGAATCGCTGCATCAGCGCAAGCGTTGCCAGTTTCGCTTGGTCGCCTAGGGCGATGAAATAGACATGGAGGTTGGACGCTTCAGGCGTGATGCCGGCGGCTTTCATGGCGACGATGATGCGTTCGATGCCAAAGGCGAAGCCGGTGGCCGGCGTCTGGGGCCCTCCCAAGGTTTCGACGAGGTTGTTGTAGCGGCCGCCACCGCAGATGGCGTTTTGTCGACCGAGCAACGCTTCGGGCACCTTGATTTCAAACACCGTGTGGGTGTAGTAATCAAGCCCACGAACCAGATTGTCGTCAACGACAAATGGAATCTGCATGGCTTTAAGCGCCGCTTGAACGCGTTCAAAGTGCGTACGATCTTCTTCTACCAAGTAATCGAGCGGCTTGGGCGCGCCTTTAACGAGCGGGTGGTCGGCGTCAACCTTGCAGTCGAGGATGCGCAAGGGGTTGTCTTTATAACGCGTTTGGCAATCGCCGCAGAGCGCGGTAATATCGTCTTTCAAATGGGCTTTAAGCGCTTGGTGGTAGGCGGTTTTGCTTGCTTTACCACCGAGGCTGTTGAGGTGCACGGTGACGTCTTTGAGTTTGATCGCTTTTAAGAACGTGACCGCGTACGCGATGACTTCGGCGTCGATTTCTGGCGAAGCCGATCCAAAGGCTTCGGCACCAAACTGACGGAATTCGCGGAAACGCCCCTTCTGCGGGCGTTCATAGCGAAACATCGACCCGTAGTAAAAGTATTTTTGCGGCGTCACGGGATTGGCGTAGAGCTTGTTTTCAATGTAGGCGCGCACGACGCCGGCGGTGCCTTCGGGCCGCAAGGTGTTTTGGCGGTTCCCGCGGTCTTCGAAGGTGTAGGTTTCTTTGTTGATGATGTCGGTCGTTTCACCGACGCCGCGGTGGAAGAGTTCGGTTGCCTCAAAGTGCGGCGTGCGAATTTCTTCGTAGCGGAAGAGTTTGCTGACGGTGAGCATCTTCTTCTCGATTTCTTGCAAGTAGCCGATGTCGTCGGTGACATCGTAGGTGCCTTTCATTTTTGTGATCATCGTGGTCACTCCTTCTTATAAAAAAACCGCCCTTAGAAAAGCTAAGGGCGAATCGCTCCGCGGTACCACCTTAGTTCCGGTCAATGACCGGCCCTTTACCCGTAACGCGGGCGACGTCCCTCCCTACTATTATTTCAAGAGGACCCTTGGAAACGTCCGGCCCAATGCGTGCATGCGGCGCTCTCACCATCCGCCGTTCGCTTTAATGCGTGTCAAGGGGCTTCTTTTCCGCTTCGGTTTATGTCAACGTCATTATACCGCTTGCGCGGGCGCGTGTCAATCACCAGACGTCAATCGTCGATGACGATCGATTGTTTGAATGGCGCGTAGACATCGTGGTAATCGCGGGCGTAGTCGTCGTCGGTGTAGCTCGCGACGACCTCATCAAGCAACCTCCCATCGGCGTGTTTAAAGGCTTTGCGAAGCAAGCCTTCCTCGGTGAAGCCGAGCTTTTTGCGCAGCGCGCGACTTGGTTCGTTATCGGGAAAGTGTTTGTAGGCGATGCGTTTGAGGTCGAACCGTTCGATGCCGATGACAATCGCGGCGCGCGCCGCTTCGGTCATGATGCCTTGGTTCCAGTAGGCCTCATCGAGGGCAAAGCCGATTTCTGCTTTGTGTTCATGGAAGCCGTGAAACTCAATCGTGCCAATGAGGCGACGGTCGGCCTTGTGCATGATTGCCCACGGGCCCGGCTGGCCGCGTTTTTGTTTGTCTTCGACAAAATCCAAAAAATCGTGGGCATCGTCAAGCGAGGCGTGCGGCAACCACCCGGCAGGCGGTCCGACGGCCGGGTTTTTCGCCCAGGCGTAGATGGCGTTTGCGTCTTTGCGCCTCAAGGGCCGCAGGCGGAGCCGCGGCGTGGTGATGGACGGCAGGTTCACGGGATGGCTTTGGTGTCCTTGATCAGCATAATCCAATCGCTTAAGTAGACAAAACCGTATTTCTCATAGAGCGCCCCGGCGCGAGGGTCATCGTAGTAAAGACACAAGGTTTTGTCTTTGTGGTTGACGTAGTAGTCGACGAGGTAATGCATGACTTTTTTTCCAAGCCCGCGACTGCGGTAGTCGGGATGCGTGGCGACGCCGACAACCATCGCGGTGCGCTTGGTTTCAAAGACGGCGCTGGCGTTGGCGACGACTTTCCCGTCTTCGCGGTAAAACACGGTCGTGCCGTTGTCGCCGGTGTTGTCCATCAAGTACTGGATGAACTCTTCTTTCGTCTTCTTTCGCACGCTGTCGAGTTCTTCGATGCCGTTTAAGAGGTCGTAGACGAGATCCGCGTCGGCTTCATTGTCGAGCACCTCGATGCCGCTATAGTCGACGTCGGGGTCGCGTGTGAAGGTGGTCGATTTCATGAACTCGAGGCGGTCTTCGTAGACGTCCTTGAGGTGCGGGCTGATGGCGCGCATGAGTGAGGCTTTGCCGCTGATGAAGAGGTAGTCGTAGCGCTTAAACACATCGACCCAGTCGGTGTTGAAGTCATCCTCAAGGGCATAGTAGACAATGTGGGAGAGGTTTCGGCTCATCGCGGCGTAGTACTCGCCGTTGCGAAATTCCGCGTAAATGGCGGTTCCCTCATGGTCAAACCCGAAGTTTTTAATGTCGCCAATGAGGTAGAGGTTGATCTCGGGCTCGCGGTACAAAAATGCAAGCACATCGTCGCGGTCTTTCTCAGTGAGTTTACGTATCATCGTTCTCGGTCCTTTCCAGCATGATCGTCACCGGGCCGTCGTTGGTCAGCGATATTTTCATCGCCGCGCCGAACTGACCGGTGTGCACGACCACGCCTTGACGGGATAGCGCGGCGTTGAAACGCGCGTAAAGTTTCTCCGCAAGCGCGGGTTCAAGGGCTTTAATGAAGGAAGGACGGTTGCCTTTGTTGGCGTCCGCTTCCAAGGTAAACTGGCTAATGGATAAAACCTCTCCATGCACGTCTTTGAGCGAAAGGTTCATCTTCCCCTCATCGTCGGAAAAAATGCGGAGGTTGGCGACCTTTTTTGCCATCCACGGTATCGCGTCGCCGGTTTCGCCTTCTTGAAACGAGACCAAACAGACAAACCCTTGGCCAATCGATGCGGTGGACACGCCATCGATGATGCAGGCGGCGTCGCTGACGCGTTGGACGAGAACCTTCATCACTTCATCAACCTTTCGATGCTGAAGACGCCACGGACTTTCTTGACGTTGCGGATGACGGTTTCGAGTTCGCTTTTATGGCGCACGCCAACTTTGAGCTTGATGACGCCTTCGCCGCGCTTGTTGGTGTTGGCGGCGACTTGGATGACGCTCGCTTTATTGGCGGTCATCGTGTTGATGATCTCGGCGAGGATGTTGTCGCGGTTGGAGACGATGAGTTTGACGTTGACGCCGTAGACGCGGGTGCGATCGGTGCCCCACTCGACGTTGATGTAACGGCCTTCATCAAGGTTTTGCAGGTTGTTGCAGCGGGTCCGGTGGACGGCGATGCCGGTGCCTTTGGAGACGTAGCCGGTCACGCGGTCACCAGGAATCGGCGTGCAGCAGTTCGAAAGCTTGATTGACGGGTTGTCGATGCCTTCAATGATGATGTCGGTTTCGCTTTTAGTGTCTTTTTGCTCGCGGCGATTGATGGCGTCGATGAGTTCTTGTTCTTTGGCTTTCTCTTCGCCGATAAGCACGTTGATGGCGCCGTTGGCGCTAATCGTGTTTTTGCCGATTTCGTAGTAAAGGTCTTCAACCGTCTTGACGCCCTTGTGCAAAAAGTTATCGGCGGCGAGTTTATCCGATAAAGGCATGGAAGCGCCGCGGGCGGTGAGTTCGCGTTGGAACTCTTCTTTTCCCATTTCAACGAGCACGTCGCGGCGTTGTTTGTTCAGGTAGTTTTTGATTTTTGATTTGGCACCCGAGGTTTTGACGAGTTTCAACCAGTTGTCGTTGGGGCCAAAGCTGTTTTTGCTGGTTTTGATGTTGACGATGTCGCCGGTTTGCAGTTCATACTCAAGCGGCACGATCTTGCCGTTGACGATGGCACCGACGCAGCGAATGCCGATCTCGGTGTGGATGCGGAAGGCAAAGTCAAGAGGCGTTGCGCTTTTAGGCAAGTCGATGATGTCGCCTTTCGGCGTAAAGACGTAGACGTTTGAATGTAAGATGTCGTCGCGCAAAAGGTCAAGGACGTCCTCGTCGGATTCGCTTTCTTCGGTGAACTTGATGAGGTCGCCGTACCATTTGAGCTTTTTGCTGACGAGTTCGGTCATCGGCACGCGGCCGCGGTTTTCTTTGTACGACCAGTGTGCGGCAATCCCGTACTCGGCAATTTGGTCCATCTCTTTGGTGCGGATTTGGATTTCATAGACTTTGCCGTTGGCGATGACCGAGGTATGCAATGATTGGTACAAGTTGGGCTTAGGCATCGCGATGTAATCTTTAAAGCGGTTGGGGATCGGCGTCCATTTGCTGTGGATGACGCCGATGGCGCTGTAGCACGCTTCGACGTTTTTCACGATGATGCGCAGGGCGAGCAAATCGAAGATGTCGTCGAAGTCTTTGTTGCGGGTTTGCATTTTTTTGTAGACGGAATAGATGTTTTTAATGCGTCCTTTGACGTCAAACTCGAAGTTGTGTTCGCTCAGCAAATACTCGAGGTTCGTGCGCATTAGGTCGAGGTCTTCTTCGCGGTTTTCACGCGTGTCGCTAATCATCTGCGCGATCAAGCGGTACTGACCGGGTTGAAGGTATTTGAATGCGGTGTCTTCAAGTTCGGCTTTGAGCACGTACATACCAAGTCGATGGCCGAGGGGGGCGTAAATATCGAGCGTTTCTTTGGCAATGCGCTTTTGCTTATCTTCGGGCAAGCTTCCAAGCGTGCGCATGTTGTGCAAGCGATCGGCGAGCTTGACGATGATGACACGGATGTCTTTGCTCATGGCAAGGAGCATCTTCTGGTAGTTTCGCGCTTGGATTTCTTGTTTTTCCGCTTCTTCGGCGTCTAACCCCTTAAACTTATATTGTCCGAGTTTGGTGACGCCCTCGGTCAACAGCGCGACCTCTTCGCCAAACGCTTCTTTGATGTCGTCAAACGAGGCGCTGGTGTCTTCGATGCAATCGTGCAAAAGCCCCGCCATAATCGTGGTGGGGTCCGTCTTGTATTCAACGAGGATGTGGGCGACGCTAAGCGGATGGCTGATGTACTCATCGCCACTTTTTCGCATCTGTCCTTGGTGGTGGCTCACCGCAAAATCGTACGCCGCGCGGATGCGCGCACGATCGTTATCGTCATCGATGTAAGTTTCCAGGTCTGCCATGAAACGTTCATAAGTCGCATTGGTCATCCGCGCACCTCCTTCGTGGGGCAAAGCGTTGTTTAATAGGTGATGAGTGTGTGAATCGGGTAATCGGTAAACTTCTCGCGACCCTTTAAAAACGACAGTTCAATTAAAAACACGAGGCCGGCAACGATGCCGCCGCTTTTTTCGATGAGTTTGATGGTGGCGGCGATGGTGCCGCCGGTGGCGAGCAAATCGTCGACGATGAGCACGCGTTGCCCAGGCTTGATGTCGCCTTTGTGGATGCAGAGCGTGTTTTCACCGTATTCGAGTTTGTAGGATTCACACACCGTTTCTCTTGGCAACTTGCCGGGTTTTCTGACCGGCACGAAGCCGAGTTTGCTTTGGGTTGAAACCGGTGCCCCAAAGATAAAACCGCGGGCGTCGGGACCGACGATGATGTCGGCTTTGGCTTCTTTGGCGATGCCGCACATCGTGTCGATGGCGTGGGCAAAGGCCTGTCCATCACCAATCAGCGGCGTGATGTCTTTGAACTGAATGCCTTCTTTGGGAAAATCGGGAACGTTGACGACGTAATCTTCAAGTTTCATGATGAAACCTCCTTGGTTTACATTCGCTCGATGGCGTCTACGCCAACGAGGGTGAGTGCGTCTTTGAGAATCACTTTGACCGCGTGCATTAACGCGAGCCGTTCGGTGGTCGTGGTGAGGTCCTCTGTCAGGACTTTGGTGTCCGCGTAATAGCTATGCAAGGTCGATGCGAGTCGGTGGATGTATTGCGGGATGCGATGGAACAAGCGCTTCTCCGCCGCTTCGCCAACGACGTCTTTGTACTCGGCGAGCGTCGCCATCAGTGCATCGGCTTTCGCACCACCGAGGCGCGTGAAATCGCGCGGGGAGAGATCGAGTTTGATGCCGCGGCTGTCGGCCTCGCGGAGGACGCTGGCGATGCGTGCGTGCGCGTATTGGGCATAATACACAGGGTTTTCATTGGTTTGACGCAAGGCCAAGTCTAAATCGAGTTCCATGTGGGTGTTGAGGCTGCGCATCGCGAAGAAATAGCGAATCGGGTCCTTGCCTACCTCACTGATGAGATCGGCAAGGGTGATGGACTTCCCACTGCGTTTAGACTGCGTGATTTCCTTGCCGTCTTGCATGACTTTAACCATCTGGAGAATGTCGACATCGAGCATGCCGTCTTTGCCGGAAATCATCTTGATGGCGGCCTTGAGGCGCGGCACGTAACCGTGGTGGTCGCCGCCTAAAATGTCGATGAGGTGGGTGTAGCCACGGGAGAGTTTGTCGTGGTGGTAGGCGATGTCGGGCAGCAGGTAGGTGTAGGTGCCGTCCGATTTAATGATGACGCGGTCTTTTTCATCGCTGAAGTCGCTTGTTTTAAGCCAATGCGCGTCGTCTTTTTCATAAATATAGCCTTTTTCACGCAAAATCGCAAGCGTTTTGTCGATGGCCTTGGTCTCATAAAGCGTCGTCTCGTGATACCAGACATCAAAGCTGACGCCAAAGGCTTCAAGGTCGCGTTTTAAGCCAGCGAGCAGCTCGCGCACGCCACGCTCTTTGAAATAGTCAAAGCCGTCTTCATGCAGGAAGCGATCGCCGAACTCCGCTTTGATGCGCGCGGCGATGGCTTTGATTTCGGCGCCGTGGTAGCCGTCTTTCGGCATCGGCACGTCGTGGTCAAAGAGCTGTTTATAGCGGGCGTCGATGGACTGGGCGAGCGTGGTGATTTGGTTTCCGCCGTCGTTGACATAAAACTCTTTGGTCACACGGTAGCCGGCTTTTTTCATGATGCGAGCCATCGCATCGCCGGCGGCGGCGCCGCGGGCATGGCCGATGTGAAGGTAGCCGGTGGGGTTGGCGCTCACAAACTCGATGTTGATGTGCTGGCCTTTGCCGGTGTTTAGGTTTGCGTAGGCTTCGCCTAAGCGGTTGATTTCATGGACAACCGGATGATAGACGCGGGCATCGAGGTAAAAGTTGATGAAACCCGGGGGCGCGACATCGACCTTTGCGATGCCATCGGTCTTTGGCAGTGTGGCGACGATGTTCTTGGCGATCAAGAGCGGGGCTTTGCGAAGCACGCGCGCGAGTTTCATCGCAATGTTGGTTGAAAAATCGCCGTGTTGGCTGTCGGCGGGTTTTTCGATTTCAATCTCGACATCGCGGACGTCGAGGGTTTTGAGGGCGTCTTCAAGCAGCCCTTTGATGGTGGACTTCAGCATGCTATCAATCCTTATACTTTCAGCGTAATTTGTTCGTAGAGCGAGGCTTTTTTCTGCGATTTATACAGTTTCATCCATTTGGCGCTGCGGCCTTTTCCAAGCGGACGAATGCGCTTTTCATCGCGCATGCGGCGCAAGGTGCGGTTGATGGTTGAATCGGAAATCGTCGGGTGGGCACGGCGAATGTCGTCTTTGCTGAAGACATCGTCGAGCTTGTTGATGGTGTTTTCGACGTAGTCCGACTTGTTGGTTTCTTGGTCAAAGGTATAGTTGCGTAGTAGCTCGTGCAGGCTTTGGTAGCTTTCGAGCAGTTTTTGCAAGATGAAGCGATGGAGTGTCATGACGTTGGCGAGCCCTTCTTCCCAGTTGCGGCTCGCTTCTTGGGTGTGTTTTTCAAGCCTGTCTTGTTGTTTGTACATCAGTTCGAAGAAGCTTGCGAGGTGGAGGCTTTTCACGCCGTGGCTCAGCAAAAGCACATAAAGCGTCATCAAGCCGATGACATCGTTGTGCACTAAAAATGGTTTCAAGTTAATGAAATCGATGTAGAAGTTGACGCTTAGGAAGATCGGCTCGAAGTCGCTTTTTGCAAGCAAGCGACGGAAATCATCAATCAGCGTTTCCAAGGCTTCACGTTTGGTCGGGTGGTGGCTCGAAAGCAAATCGGTCGTCTTCTCACGTTTGCGTTCGGTCTTTGCGTGGCGGAGCCGGGCGTCGGGCTCGACATCGCGGTAAAGAAAATGCAAGAGGTCGCGTATTTCTGTCTCGCGGAGTTCAAAGGTGTTGGTTTCTTTGTGGATTTTATCAAAGGCGCGTTTAAGGTTTTTGACGAAACGTTCGGTTTTGTTTTTTGCCCCGGCGTCTTTGACGACGAGGCTTTTGAAACGAGGATCTGCGAGCTCCACGCCAAAAAGGCGCATCGCGAAGGCGGTGTCGAGGCGAATCGTTTCGCCAACGAGCACATCGTGATCCTTCGAGACGGTTTTCAGCATGGCATCGTTACGCCCGATGAAAGGGTAAAGCTGGGTGTAGAGTTTGACGATGTCGTTGGGCATGACGACGCGTTCGATGTTTTTTAAACAGTACATGCGATCACCTCGTTATTCGGTGTCGTCAAACAGCGTCGGTTGGTGGGGCGCTTCGCGCTTGATTGGTTGGTAATCAGAAAGCGGCGGCGTTTCTTTTCGTGTCTCGTCATCCACATCGACCTTGCCGAGGACCATGTGGCGCGGGATGCCTAGGGGACCGGGCACGAAACGCTTGCCGGCGTCGGCGGCGTTGCGTTTAAGGTCGAAGGTGTTCACTTTGACGTGGTTTTTGTTGGTGATGATGTGGAGCGTTGCCCGGTGCTTGTAGGATACCGCATCGAGCATCGTCAGATCACGCACGAGGTAGGGATTGGTTTTGACCGGTTTATAAAGCGGCACGCCTTTTAAGGCACGGCGCTTCTTCTCGATGGTGTTGACATCGAGGCGTTTAATGGTGCCGCGGTTGGTGAGCACCAAAAGGTCGCATCCGGGCTCAAGCACGACCGAGGCAGCGAGGATGTGGCGGCTACCTAAAGACATCGCTTTGACGCCTTTGGCGTCGCGGCTGGTGACGGGGATTTCTTCGAGGTCAAAACGCAAGGCCGAGCCGTGGCTTGCGGCGACGAGCACTTCTTTGTCGAGTGAATCGGTTTCGGTGATGTGGACGACGCGGTCGTACTCACCGAGCGACAAGGCTTTGAGGATTTTGTTGTAGCGAAGGGCTTTGAACTCGCTCACGGGCGTCAGTTTCACGAGGTTTTGACGGGTTGTGAAGAGGTAATGGCGGTGGTTGTCGAAGTCGCTGACGCGTGAGATAAAGAGGATTTCTTCTTTCAGTTCAATGCCAAGCAAGGCGTTGATGTGTGTGCCGAGTTCTTTCCAACGGCTTTCGGGTATCTTAAAGACGGGAAGGTACAGGTAGTTTCCACCCGAGGTGAACAAGAGCAAGGTATCGAGCGTGGATACCTCATCGATAAACAAGAACGCGTCGCTGTCTTTGATGGTGGCCGATTCGGTGGCTTTGTACGAACGAATCGAGGCTTGTCGCACGTAGCCTTCTTTGGTGATGCCGACCATGACCTGTTCGGATTGGATGAGTTCTTGTTCTTGGAAGGTGATTTTTTCGATCGTTTCTTCGATTTCGCTGCGCCGCTTTGTGTCGGCGTCGCGAATCGTTTGACGGAGTTCTTTTTTGATGACCTTTTTAAGCGTTTCTTCGTTGTGCAGGATGTCGTTGAGTTCGTCGATCCAAACGCCGAGGTTGCGTTGTTCTTTTTTCAGGGCGGACATGTCGGTGTTGGACAAGCGGTAAAGCTGCAAGGTCAAAATCGCTTCGGCTTGTTCTTCGCTGAAGCTGAAGGTTTTGATCAGTTTGCTTTTGGCTTCGGCTTTGCCTTTGGATGCGCGAATCAAGGCGACGACCTCGTCGACGATGTCGAGCATGCGGATGATGCCTTCGACGATGTGCAGTCGTTTTTGGGCGCGTTTGAGGTCGTGGTTGGAGCGGTTGGTGACGACTTCTTTTTGGTGGTATATGTAGGCGTCGAACACCGTCAGGATGCCCATGAGTTCGGGGCGTTTGTTGTTGATGGCGACCATGTTGTAGGTGAACGATTTGGTCAGGTCTGTCTTGCGGTGCAAGAAGTTCAAGACGGCTTCGGGATCGAAGCCTTTTTTGATGTCGACGACGATGCGTAACCCCTCTTTGTCGCTTTCGTCGCGAACTTCTTGGATGCCGTCGACTTTTTTGCCGAGGCGAATCTCATCGATTTTCCGGACGAGCGAAGCCTTGTTGACTTCGTAGGGAATCTCGGTGACGATGATGCGGCCGTCTTCAATCTGCGTTTTCGACTTGATGATGATCCGGCCACGCCCGGTTTCAAAGGCTTCTTTGATGCCCTCTTCGCCTTGGACGATGGCGCCGGTGGGGAAATCCGGGCCTTTGATGATTTTAAGCAGGTCTTCGACCGTGCAATCGGGCTTGTCGATGCGTTTGATGACGCCTTTGACAATCTCTTCGAGGTTGTGCGGCGGGATTTCTGTGGCGTAACCGGCCGAGATGCCGGACGCGCCGTTCACCAGCAGGTTTGGAAAACGTGCCGGCAAGACGATGGGCTCGTATTCTTCGTCGTCGAAGTTGGGGATGAAGTTGATGGTGCGTTTGTCGATGTCACGAAGCAGGTGTTCGGCCATCTCCGTCATCCTGGCTTCGGTGTAACGCATCGC
>SLFZ01000104.1 GCA_007123975.1 Candidatus Izemoplasma sp.
ACACCGCTTCGAATAACTTCGGTGGTGACGGTCATGTTTTCCGCTTCGTGGGCTTTTTCAAGCCATTCCGCGAGAAGTTGTGTTTCTTCTGGCCAATCGGAACGGTTTTCACCGCCGCATGCAAAGAGGGTGAAAGCGGAGAAAATGATGGTGATTAATACGAGCGCTTTTTTCATGGGTTGATACCTACCTTACGTTTATGCTATCACCATTGTAACATATCAATAAAAAAATGAAAGCCTTAAAAGAAGCCTGCAGCGGCAGGCTTCTAACATGCATTATTCGGCGTTATCAATCACATGAACTTTGCGCGTTAAGCGATCTTCGTTGCCGAGTGCATCGGTCACGATGTAGGTGATGACATAGACACCCACGGCATCGGTATCGACATGACCAACCGTTTCGATCGAGACATTTTCATCGTTCGATAACACATCAACTCCCGCATCAGTCCACGATGTGCCCACAAGCACGGTGTCAACACCGGGGCGTAATGCGAGCGATAGCGGCCGTTCATCAACGACTTCGACTTTGCGGACAATCGTCGTCGTTATCCCGTTATATCGAGCGCGATACACAATTTCATAGACACCTGGTGTGTCCGAATCCACGGTGTTTTCCAAGACGGTGACGGAAATGGTGCGTTCTCCGACTTGCGCAGTTGCGCCAGCGTCGTCGTGGGTTTCACCGATGAGAATCGTGTCGACACCCGGATTAATTTCCATCTCAATGACGGTGGTGTCTTCCGGCAAGCAGGCCCGCAATGTCACGGTTAGTGCCACAAGCAGAAGCGACAGTTTATGCAACATCGGAATCACCTTCCCAACGCCGCGTCGGGATGACTGGTCCGTAGGCCACGTCAAGATTTAAGGGAAGCACATGGATGCGTCGGGTGCGTACGACGGTTGTGCCTTCATAGGTGACCAGATAGCGCACCGTATAGGTGCCCGGAGTATCTGTGTCGACGGTGCCTTCAATCACGACCTCGCCAACGGAGTTCGTGATGCCGGGTTCGACGTACGGTGAGCCTTGAAAGAGCGTGGTAATGCCAGGGTTTAACTCAACATCAATGGTAAAACGTGGTTTATCGAGGACGCTAACCATGCGAATGAGATGATGAACGACCTCGTTGTCAATCACAATCTCGTAGCGGACCTCGTAATACCCTGGCGCATCCACATCGACGTTACCAATTACACGTACCTCAACGTGATCTTCAGGCGCATCGACGCCTTCGTCCACCCACGTTTCACCTAAGTAAATCGTATCAACACCGGGGTTAAGTTGTGTTGCCTCAGGTTTGAACATGCTCTTATATTGAGGCACCACGGTGAGATCGGAAGTGAGGTTTTCAAGCGGTTCCGACCACTCTGTAAACACATAGGTAAAAGTTTCGTCACTAGGCTTATCAGGGCCTTCAGGCGCCTCAATGCTTTCACCATAAGGAACTTCTTTAACAAGATACACATCGCCATCCGCATCGAGGAAGGTGATGGTCAATACGACGATGTCATACGCTGCATAAAGCGTTAAGTCGCCGTCGAGCGCCTCGTCTGTGAAAGGTTCTGTCCAGGCGTCATCGAGGTACCAACCCCGGAACACAATGCCTTCGGCGTCAATGGGATCGAGCGACACGTCGTCACCAAAAGTGTAGGTAAATGCGTCGATGACATCCCCATCAAAGACCAGCGTCACGGTGTATTCAAGCGGCGCAAATCGGGCATATAAGTCCATCGGTCCAACGACAACTTCACCATCATACGCTTCGCTAAAAGCGTCGTCGAGGTACCACCCAAGAAAGTCGTGGTGGGGTCGTTCCGGACCTTCAACATCAAATGGTGTGCCATGCTCCACCAAGACGGTCTCCGTTGTGCCGTCAATGTGAAGCGTGATTTCATAAGTGTGCGGCTCATAGCGAAGGTACAGGTCAAGATCGTTTTCAACGGAGTCAAAATCATACGGCGCTTGGAAAGTTTCATCAGCATAAAAGCCGATAAAATCATGGCCATCCTTCGGTGGTGCTTCATAGGTGAATGACTCCCCATCGCGGACTCGGAAGGAATCGATGACTTCATCGCCATCCCAGACGAGCACGTCGTGATACACATATGGCTCAAACCGGGCGTAGAGGGTCGTGTCGCCGACGATGGCATCGTCGGCGAACGGTTCAGTGTACGCATCGTCGAAATACCATGCGATAAAGTGATGTTCATCAAGCGTTGGTTGATCGGGAAGCACTATGGATTCACCTTCAAAACCGTAGAAGCGGTGATAGGCCTCATCGTCGACAACAAAATCAATGGCATAACGCAAACTCATGTACGCATTGACGATTCCCGCGCCAAACTGTGATTCAGGTTCGTCATCGGATGCCCCGTCATACAAACGCCGAAGCACGTCTTCGTAATCAAGGCCATCAAAGTGCGAGAGCATCAATGCGATAATCCCCGACACATGTGGTGCGGCGAATGACGTGCCGCTTCCAGTAGCGTAAGCATCATCGGGTGTTGTTGAAAGAATTCCGGTGCCGGGTGCGGCAATGTCAATCGTTTCACCAAAGTTCGAAAACGATGACAATGCCCCAAACTCGTCGACCGATGAGACCGAGACAGTGGTTGGAAAAGCGGCTGGATAAAACGGGTTATTGGTGGCATCGTTGCCGGCGGCGGCGACGACAAAAACACCCGCGTCGCGTGCGGCGATAAGCGCATCACGCATGGCGTCGTTTTGGCCGAGAGACTCCGAGCCTAAAGACATGTTAATGATGTCGGCGCCGTTGGCTACGGCGTAGTCGACGGCGCGGATTAACGCATCGGATTCGAAGAACTCTTCGTTCTCGATGTTTGCTTTTATAATCATTAACTCAACATGCTGGGCGATCCCGGCGATGCCTTGGTCGTTGTTTTTGTTGGCGGCGAGCACGCCAGCGACGAAAGTTCCGTGCCCGTGGTCGTCTTCAACGTGCTCCAAACCGACTTCATCGGTATGGGCGTTATACGATAACGGTGAAAGACGACCCGCAAACTCCGGGTGGGCGGTGTCGATGCCCGTGTCGATGATGGCGACGGTAATGGACGAATCGCCGGTAGTGATTTGCCACGCGTCAAACAACTGCATCATTAAAAGGGCATACTGATCATCGAGGAACGGATCGTTCGGCTCATCGAGCAACCGCACATCACGTTGGTTGAGAGAAAAACCAGCATGCAGAAGTGTGTTGACGTTTGTCGATTGGGTGGTTTCAAAGACCGCCAGGCCGTGCTCTGATACATGCTTTAAGGTAAGGTGGTGTCGATCGGCGAGGCTCAATGCATGGTCAATGTCGTCGACACGATGGAGGTATGTATCGGCTTGATGAGAGGCGTTCACAGTGAAAAACCCGCTCGAAATAACGACGAGCAAGGCGACGATGACGCTGAGAAACCGCAGTCGACGACCCATGATAGACGCCCCTTTCATATTCTACTTGCAAGTTTATTATAATCGAAAATCCTGCGTTTGTCATACCATATGAAACCCGGGTCATGGTTGACTTGTCATGCGCTTTGTGCTTTGATATAAACATACAAAGGAGGAATCTGAATGCAATACCTTAGAACGCTGCTTGAAGATTTATTCAACGATACCCTTGGTTTGAGCGGTGGATGGTCATCCTTTATCACAACCCTCATCATGATTGCCGTATGGGTTATCATTGCGGTTGTCCTGCTTGCGCTGATGAGACGCTTTATTACCCAGCGCTTCATTCGAATTAAAGGAGATGCTCGCGGAAAAACGTTGGCGCGGTTGCTGTCGGGCCTTCTTGCAGTTGTCATCTGGTTTATGATTTTTCTCGCCATCGCCAATGAACTGGCCATCGACATTCGACCGATTCTTGCCGGTGCGGGTATCCTCGGACTCGCCATTGGTTTTGGGTCACAACACTTGGTCAGTGACGTTGTGGCAGGCTTCTTCATTATTGTCGACAATGCCTTCAACGTCGGTGAAACCATTGAAGTGGATGGATTTAAAGGAAAAGTTTCGAACATGAATCTGCGCGTAACACACATTGACAACTGGCAGGGCTCGACGCTCATTTTAAACAACAGCACGATTAAAAAACTTATCAACTGGTCACGAAACAACACCACCGCGGTGGTTGATTTCGGTGTCGCCTACGAAACCGACTTGCAAACCTTAGCCCAAGCCATGCCCATGTTTTTAGACGAACTTGAAAAAGCGCACGAAGACATCGTTGAAAAACCAGCATACCTCGGGGTAACCGATCTAGCCGATTCGAGCATAAACATGCGCATTATCGCCAAGTGCAAGACGGGAACGCATTTCGCCGTCGAACGAAAAATTCGGCATGATTTGGTCGGTTTCCTGAACAAACAGGGCATTGAAATCCCATTTCCACAAATTGTCGTCTCTCAAAAATCCACAAATTAAGCGTCAGAAAAAGCGGGAAACCGCTTTTTTTGATGACCAATTATCGCTAAAATCGTGTATAATGAGAACGGTTACATGCGGCGAAAGGAGGCGTTGAGGTGACACGAGGAGATCGACAATATAATGCCTGTCTGAACGTTTTAAAACACGAGATGATTCTGGCGGCCGGTTGTACCGAACCGGTTGCCATCGCTTTGGCAACCGCAAAAGCCAAAGCCGTGCTCGGCGCTATGCCGGAACGCATTCGAATGCGCGTCAGTGAGAATGTTTTGAAAAACGCGAAGAGCGTTATTGTGCCTAACACGAATGCGATGAAAGGCATCCGCGTTGCGGCGGCTGCCGGAGCCGTCATCGGCGACCCGGCAAAAGACCTCGAGATTCTTGGTACGGTCGACGATGACGATCGCGACGCAATCGTCGAGTACTTGAAGAAAACGCAGATTGTCGTCTCGCCGATTGACAGTGAGTACGTTTTTGATGTTGAGGCCACGGTTTATCATGGGGAAGAACATGCGAGAGTTCGTCTGATTAATGCCCACACCAACATCGCCCTTATCGAGAAAAACGGCGTCGTTCAAATGGCCAAAGATTATGCATACGACGAAGTGCCTGACGATGCCGATAAAAAAACGCTGACGGTTGAACGCATTGTCGCGTTTGCCGATGCGCTTGTGATCGACGATGTTAAAGCGCTTTTTGACCGTCAAATTGAGACCAACATGGCAATTGCAGAAGAAGGATTGACAGAAGATTTTGGCGCGACAATAGGAAAAATCATTCTCACCACCGAAAAGGGTGATGTGAAAAACATTGCCAAAGGCTACGCGGCAGCTGCAAGCGATGCCCGCATGGGAGGTAGCAAAAAACCGGTGACGATCGTATCAGGCAGTGGAAACCAAGGCATCACGGCATCGGTTCCGTTGATTGTTTACGCGCGCGAGAAAAACATCGACCAAGAGCGCC
The DNA here is from genome assembly GCA_007123975.1 of Candidatus Izemoplasma sp. Taxonomy (GTDB): domain Bacteria; phylum Bacillota_I; class Bacilli_A; order Izemoplasmatales; family Izemoplasmataceae; genus SLQR01. The sequence goes on from SLFZ01000104.1 coordinate 5,395, forward strand.
TATATCGTGCACTCGCCGTATCCAACCTTATCAGCATCCATCAAAAAACCGGCGTTGGTGCGCTTTCGGCCTATTGCGGTGCAGTGTTCGCCGGCGCCGCCGCCGGTGCTGGCATCGCCTACATGGAAGACGGCTCATTTGAGGCCGTCGCACATACGCTGGTCAATGCGCTCGCCATTGTCTCCGGCATGGTCTGCGATGGCGCGAAAGCTTCGTGTGCCGCGAAGATAGCTTCCTCGGTGGATGCGGGCATTTTTGGCTTTCGTATGCACCAGCAACATCGCGAGTTTCTCGGGGGTGAAGGATTGGTCGCCAAGGGTGTCGAAAACACCATTGCCAACATCAAGCGCCTAGCACGCGAGGGCATGTGCCTAACCGACAAGGAAATCATTCGCATCATGAGCGAGGAGGTTTAACCATGCACAACAACCGAATGAATCCAACACGCTTGGTTCACTACGGACTGTTCGCGTTGATTGTTTTCATGATTGGCGTGTTTTGGTTTACCAACCTCGATGTACGCATTGTCGACCATTATCGTGATGGGGATACCTATAGAGGCCCAAACCACGCCATCTTTTCATTCTTTTACTACCCGCTTAATGCGATTTTATTTTTTATCCCGGTCTCCATTGGGCTTGCCGTTGTCGTGATGTCGCTGTCTAAACGCCCGTTTTTCGCTGGCGTTCGACGTCACCGTAGGCATGGGTCGTTGTTGGTGCTTGGCACGTTGATTTTGGCTGGCGTATTCAACAGCATCTTTCTTAAAGCCCTCTTTGCACGACCACGGCCATACATGGTCTTGACAGGGGACGCCGGGTTTTATCGCCCGTTTGAAATCGTTCGAACCCATTGGGGCGCAGTTGACATGAGTTTTCCGAGTGGCCATGCCAGCGTGGCGTTTTCGCTGCTTGGGTTTTACTTTGCTTTTCAGCATGCGCCAACCTTGTGGCGTAAGGTATTAAAGTGGGGTGTCGGCATCGTCGGGGCAATAACGCTTGGTGTTGTCATGTCGCTATCACGTGCGGCCTACGGCGATCACTTTCTATCGGATGGCCTGTTTGCTGGCGTGCTGATGTATGGGTGGTTATACCTCGCGTATCACCTTTTGAAAATTCCCAAACACGATCGCCTGTTGCAAGAGGCGCCACCACGACGTGAGCGTTTCAGCGCACAGGATTTACCGACGCTTATCGTCGCCTTTGCAGTTCCTATATTGCTTGTGCTTGTGCTGTTTACGCAGTTTGATGGGCTTCGGTCTTGGTAACCCTTCATCTCGTCAAACCGCGCGAAATATGATACACTGTCAATGACATCGTCCAAGAAATGAGGTTGTTTTATGATTTTAGATTTCGCCCTTGTCAGCACGACCGTCGCGTCGGCGATTACGATTGCCATCGTGCTTGTACTGACCATCGCCATCATCGGTCAGCGAACCATCATTGAAAACCGTAAGGAGACCATCAGCCACCGCACGGTGTTGTTTATGTACATGGTGCTCTTCGTAATGCTTGCGCTTGCGACCATCACCATCCTAATGCTTTGGGGTTACGATGTCACAGATTATGTTGAACGTTTAGTCACCGATTTAGTCAGCATACTTGAAGGTAGCGTCCCGAGATTGGTTGGCACCTTGGTCGCGATTTTTATCACGATGGTCATCTATAAAGTCGTAAAGATATCGCTTTTCAAGCTCAGCAAACTGCCGGGTCAAAACGAACGACGGAAGAAGACCATCGCGAAAATTACCCTGAGCATCGCCAAGTATGTGCTCGTCATTGTCGCGTTGCTTGCCGTGTTGGGCGTTTGGGGTGTCAATGTCGCACCGGCGCTTGCCGGTCTTGGTATTCTCGGACTGGTCATTGGTCTCGGTGCACAGAAGTTTATCAATGACCTCATCAGCGGATTCTTCATCGTGTTTGAACATCATTTCGACGTCGGCGATTGGGTCGAGATCGGTGGCTTCATGGGTGAAGTTATCGACATAGGCTTAAAAACCACGAAAGTGAAAAACTTCCGTGGCGAAATCAAGATATTCAACAACGGCTCCATCGATCCGGTTTCAAACTTCTCTCGTACTGAATCGTTGGCGATTGTTGATTTTGGCATTGCCTACAAAGAAGACATCGCCAAAACCATCGACGTGCTTACACAAGAGCTTCCGGCGCTTGTGGGTGAAAACGAAAACCTCCGCGAGGTTCCACGCGTCCTCGGTGTCACCGACCTCGCCAGCAGCAGCGTCAACCTGCGGGTTGCTGCCAAGGTCGCCTCGATGACACAATGGGGCGTTGAACGACTCTTACGCCAACGCATAAAGGAAATCCTCGTAAAACACAACATTGAAATTCCTTTCCCACAAGTCGTCGTCCACGGTGTGACACCACCGAAAAACACACCATAAGGAGATGCGGGATTCCCGCCTACAAAAACCATGAGTTTACTTGAAATGCAGGGCGTCTCGTTCGGCTACGCCGATGAGACGCTTTACCACGAAGCGGCGCTACGGCTGTTCGAAGGCGAGCATGCCGCGCTTGTCGGTGCGAACGGCTCAGGCAAAACAACCTTGCTCAAGCTGTTAAACCGCGAGTTAAAACCCGACATCGGCACCATTGCGTGGGTCAATCACATCCGGGTCGGCTATCTCGATCAATACGCAAGTTTGCCAGAAGATCGTCTCGTAAAAGACTACATGCAAGAAGCATTTGCGAGTCTTTTTGCGATCGAGCGTGAGATGGAGTCGCTTTACGAACGCGCCGCCACCGAAGCCAAACTCGACAAACAAACGCGCATGTTCAATCGCGCCGCTCAACTAAGCGATCAGTTGCTTGAACGGGAGTTTTACGCCATCAAATCAAAAATATCGGACATCACCAACGGCCTCGGGCTCCCGCTTGATGTGCTCGATAAACCAATTGGTCACCTCTCGGGTGGCATGCGGGCCAAGATTATCCTCGGCAAACTGTTGCTCGAAGAAGCCGACGTGCTTTTGCTCGATGAGCCCACCAACTTTCTTGACGTTAAACACATCGATTGGCTTGCGCGTTTTTTACGCGAATACCCGAAATCTTTCATTGTGATCAGCCATCATGAAGCGTTTCTAAGGGCCATCTCCACAACCGTGTTCGCCATTGAAAGCAAACAGATCACGCGCTATAAAGGGGACTATGATTTTTACCTCGAGCAGCGCGCACTGCGCCAACGCCAACACGAAAAAGACTTCGTTTCGCAGCAGAAGTTCATCAAGCGTACCGAGGAGTTCATCCAAAAGAACATCACCCGCGCAAAAACGAGCAAACGCGCGCAAAGCCGCCGAAAAATGCTTGCAAAACTCGACCGAATCGCCGCGCCAAAGCGCGATCGTCACTACCGATTCGCCTTTCCACTCGCGGCCGCGAGCGGGCGTGATGTGCTTGCGGTAAACGCGCTTGAGATTGGTTACGATGAGCCACTTGTCGAACCGATTGACATGGAAATACTTAAAGAGGAAAAGGTGGTCATTACCGGGAAAAACGGCATCGGCAAATCAACCTTGATTAAAACCTTGGTGGGCGACGTCGATAAGCTCGGTGGTGGTTTTCACTGGAGCGACACGGTGCGCGTTGCCTACTTCGCTCAAGAAAAATCGATGCCCGAAGGCAGCACGCCGTTCTCGCTCATCCACGACACCTACCCGCGCTTCACGCGGAACCAAGTGCTAACCTTGCTCGCGACGCACGGCATTGACGCCGAGATGGCAAGAAGGCCGTACGCGTCGTTATCGGGGGGCGAACAAACAAAAGTGCGTCTGGCTTTGCTGCGACATCAAAAAGCCAACGTGCTGATCCTCGATGAACCCACAAACCATCTCGATAAAGCCGCAAAAGAAGCGTTGAAAGAAGCGTTAATTGATTACCGTGGCACGCTCGTGCTCGTCTCACATGAGAAGCCGTTTTACGAAGCGGTATGCGACTATGAAATCTCACTATACACCACGTAGGAGGATTGTATGAAGAAATCATTTGCGCACTTGTTTCTTGAAGGCACGAAGTACCAAAACATGCCAAAGACCGACCAACAAGAAGGGTTAGACGCACCACCCCTTGAAACGCCGTGCAAAGGTGAGCGAATTCCCTTGCCCAACGTCGATCTCAGCACATACCGCATGGCCTTTGCCGACGCCGCCTCACAACGTCGAAGCGTACGCCGTTTTGCGGACGCACCGATTTCCACCACAGAGTTAAGTTACCTTCTAACAATGACGCAAGGTGTGCAAAACGCATCGGAAAAACACACGTTGCGTTTCGTGCCGTCTGCAGGCGCACGTCACGCCTTTGACACGTATGCCTTTGTGCAACGCGTCGACGGCCTTAAACCAGGCCTCTACCGATACCTTGCGCTTGAACATGCGCTGGTGTTGCTTGAAACTGAGGATGCCTTGTTTGCCCGCCTTGAGCGCGCGTGCCTCGGCCAAAAGATGGTGTCGCAAGCGCCGTTGACGATGGTCTGGGTTGCCGATATTTACCGCATGGCATACCGGTATGGCGAGCGTGGCATGCGCTACATGCATCTTGATGCTGGCCACGTATGCCAAAATCTTTACCTCGCGGCTGAGACGATAAACGCCGGCACCTGCGCGGTCGCGGCCTTTGATGATGATGCGATGAATGCGCTTCTAAAGTTGGACGACAAGACGCATTTTACAATCTACCTTGCTCCCGTTGGAAAAAAACAAAAAGCCTAAAAAAGGCTCAAATCACGCCCTGCTATTGCAAGAATGCGCTAAATAGCGTATCATAGAGATGTTTTATCACAGCACAAAGGAGCCCGACAATGCCCGAAGAAAAACCCACCACAAAAAGTTTTCATGACAACGAGAGCGAAGACCTTAAGCGCGAAGACCGTAAAAATGTCTACGGTGATTTTTATCGTCGCCGTGCGACACGCCACGAATGGGAAAAAAAGATGCACCCGGTTCCAAGCGCAATATTGAATGGATTCATGCTGCTCTTTACAGCCTTCATTAGCTTTATTCTCCCAGTCTTTGGACTGGCCGCGTGGTTAATCTATCGCGATGTGCGAGAAGGACACGGACAGTATTCGTTTGTCGGTCTCGCCCTTGGCACGACGCTTTGGACGGTCAATTTTATCACCAACTTTTTCGCCAGCTGGTTTTTCTACGGCTAACCCCATGAAGGCATGCGACGGCATGCCTTTTTAGGAGGAACTTATGCGGCTATTTCTAGCGGTACCGATTGACCGCTCACGTCGTGAGGCGCTCGAAACTTGGCGTGAGGCGATGACCCAAGATCTTGTTAGAGGGCGTCCGGTGAACTCGGACAACTTTCATATTACCATGGTCTTTCTTGGTGAAGTCGACCAGGCTCGTTTAAAGGCCATTGTCGAAGCCGTACAAGCTGCTTTGCTTGATGAAAACCCCACAGATTTCGTTTTCACGCGCATCGATGCATTCACCCGGGGAAGTGAACACCTTATCTATGCCGCAGGTGACAGCGTTGATGCGCGGCTCAAAAGCATCTATATTTCACTTTATGAAGCCATAAAAAGCCTTGGATTCACGCTCGACCGAAGGCGTTTTAAACCGCATATCACCTTGCTGCGGCGTGCGATCACGACCAGCGAACCGAAACGACGCATGGCACCGCTACGTATCCCGATTGATGCCATTGTCCTTTACGAATCACGGCGAGAACACGGCCATTTACGCTACATCGAACTCGAGCGATTTCTGCTTGTCAAACCCAGTCCCCTAAGAAAGAAGGATTTACGATGAACATTCATCCTGACATCAAACGCGCACTGAAGGAAAACAAACCGATTGTGGCCCTTGAATCAACGATCATTACCCATGGGCTCCCGCACCCTGAAAACGTTGACATGGCGCGCGAAGTCGAAGGCATCGTGCGCGAAGCTGGAGCCGTTCCGGCGACGATTGCCATCATCGAAGGCGTCATCACCGTGGGTCTTCATGATGCTACCCTCGATGCGCTTGCGTTGCATCCTGCGCCATTGAAGGTGTCGACGCGCGATATCGGCTACGCGATAAGCCAAAAGAAAACCGGTGGAACCACCGTCGCCGCCACCATGCAGATTGCAGAACAAGTCGGCATCCATGTCTTTGCGACCGGCGGCATCGGCGGCGTGCATCGCGGTGCTGAGTTGTCTTTTGATGTCTCAAGCGATCTTGAAGCGCTTGGAAATTGTCGCGTCGCGGTTGTTTGTGCCGGCGCCAAAGCAATCTTGGACCTCGGTAAAACGCTCGAAGTGCTCGAGACCAAAGGCGTTGAAGTCGTTGGTTATAAAACGGACACGCTGCCTGCGTTTTACACGCGTTCAAGCAAGCACGCTGTCCCTCATCGCCTCAATACGCCAGAGGATGTTGCGGCACTCATGCATGCCAAATGGTCGTTTGGGTTACCCGGTGGGGTGGTTGTTGCAAACCCGATTCCCGAGTCCCATGCGGCCGATGAGGCGTTAATTGAAAAAGCGATTGCCAAAGCACTTCAAGACATGAAGCATCAAGGCATCATCGGCAAGGACCAAACACCCTACTTGTTAGAGCGCGTTCGACAATTGACCGAAGGAAAGAGTGTCGACGCGAATGTGGCGCTGGTTCGACACAACGCCGCTGTCGCTGCCGACATCGCCGTGGCTTACGCGAAACAACACCCGCTAAACGACGCTTAATAAGGCGTCGTTTTCTTATTCACAATTCTTTCAAAGTGACCGCTAAATACGCTTTCTAGCCTTTCATTTTTACGGTTTTTTTGGTACAATGCTAGCAACAAAAGGAGGGTGTTCGATGCTTGTGTTAATCGGCGCCAGCGCCAGCGGAAAAACCGAATTGGCGAAACGGCTTATTGCCAACCACGGTTTCGTCAAGACCATCACCTACACCACGCGACCCAAACGCGCGCGCGAAGTCGATGGAGTTGATTACCATTTCATCGCCGACGACGCCTTTTTAGCCAAGCAATCCGAAGGCCAGTTCCTCGAGACGACGGAGTACCACGGCTATCGCTACGGCACCGCGTTCAACGATGCTCTGCCACACCGCGTTGTCATCGTTGATATCGATGGTGCAAACGCCATTTTAGATGCCATGCCCGAGGGCGTGGTCGTTGTGTATGTTGACACCGACAAGGCGGTACGAAAAAGACGAATGCTATCCCGTGGGGATGCCGAAGCGGATGTCGAATCACGCCTTGCAATCGATGATGCGTCGTTCAACCCGACGCGTTTAAAGCGCGTCGATCACATCGCCTCGAACAACCAAGAAAAGCTGGCGGACCTCGCAAGCGATATTGCCATGTTTTACCACGACAAACTCGGTCTTTGAGTTTGTTTTTTATTCGTAAAAAGGAGAGATTGTTATGCCGTACGTGGTCAGTCCGGAGGCAATGCGACGTTACGATGCGCGTTGCATATCGCGTGAAAAGATTACATCGTATGCTTTGATGGAGCGTGCTGGAACGAGACTTGCCGATGCGCTAGTAAGCAAACCATGGTTTGCAGCGCGAGAAGCTGCACAGATTCTCATCGTCTGCGGCCCCGGGAACAACGGGGGCGATGGGCTGGTGATCGGCCGCGTGCTTGCGTTGAAAGGATACGCGGTTACCTGCGCTGTGCTTGCGGCACATGAAGCCTCCGACGACAATCGCAACGCACAGCAAGCCTTGGATGCAACGAGCGCAAAACGCATGCATGTGAACGAGGTTCATGAACTCAACCCTTTAATAGATAAAGCAAACGTCCTTATCGACGCTGTGTTTGGCATCGGCCTCGACCGTGCGCCGACCGGTCTTTATGCCGAGGCCATCCACGCCATCAACCAGCGCGACGCAACGCGCATTGCGATTGATATACCATCCGGGCTTCACGGCGATACCGGTGTTGCTTTTGACCCGTGCATCAAGGCTGATTACACGCTTGTGGTTGAGGCGTTAAAACGTGGAAACCTAATGCATGACGCGCTCGATGTGTCGGGGTTAATCGATGTGGTCGATGTCGGCATTGATTGCAGCGGTGCGTCGGAGTCGTTTACCCGAGCAAACGCTTTGCATGGTGCCATCCCGCTTCGTCCTCACCACTCCCACAAGTACCAACACGGCGTCGTGCAAATTATCGGCGGTTCTTACGACATGCCCGGCGCACCAGCTCTGGCCGCGCATGCGGCGTATGCGGCTGGGGCCGGTTTGGTGATTGTGTCGACGTCGCGGCCGGTGCGAGATATGTTGCGCAATGTGCCGGCAGAGGCGATTTTCGCCACCATTCCCGATAACGGCATCCCTTCTATTGAGCGTGCCGATGCATTCGTCATTGGACCGGGTTTGCTTGCCTCGCCATCGGCGAGAGCAACGCTTCGCGCCACGCTTCAGCATGATGCGCCAACCGTTGTCGATGGCGGCGCCTTGGCGATGTTTATCGAAGGCGTTCAAGAAAAAGCGAACAAGCCCGTTGTGCTGACGCCACACGCTGGCGAGATGGCGATGTTGTCTGGCGTGGATTCTGATGCGTTCAGGCAAGATTGGTATCGCTTTGCACGTGAAGTCGCAGAAGAACACCGTGTGCATGTGCTTTACAAAGGGCCCTGCAGTGTGCTAATTGGACCTGACGGATCGGCGCGCTACATGCTGGCTGGCAATCCCGGCCTTGCGAAAGCCGGAAGCGGCGATGTGTTGGCCGGAATCTTGGGCGTGTTTTTGGCGCAAGGCTATGCCATTGACAAAGCGGTAGGCCTGGCGGTTTACGTCCACGGGATGGCGGCCGATGTTTCTGCGGCGTCGCGTGGGGAAGCAAGCGTCATGGCCAGCGATGTGATTGCTGCGTTGCCGGAGGCCATCAAACTGTTTTCGAAAGACGCCACAAGGCCTGCAAATTTCCTTTAAACTGGGCGCTTTACTATGATATAATAAAAGGTAATACCAACGATACACATTCTGATACAAACAGCGGGGTGATTGGATGCTCACCGGCATTGTGCTCGCCGGAGGCAAAGCCTCACGCATCGGTCAAAACAAGTTGCTGATGCCCATTGACGGCATCCCTATAATCCATCACGTCATCGGCACGATGCGCCGCCATGTTAATCGCGTCGTCGTGGTGGTAGGGCATTATGCCAACGAACTCGCCGATGCGCTCGCCAATGAAGAGGTTCATGTCATCGTGAACGACAAGTACGCGCAAGGCATGTTCACATCCGTGTTGGCCGGGCTAACCCATGCTGATGGCGATGTGGTGATCGTTCCGGGCGACACACCTTTCATTCAATCATCAACGTATCGCCTTCTCTTGCAGGCAAAAGGGGGCATTCGCGTCCCTGCGTATAAGGACCGTCGCGGTCACCCGATTTTCATCAGCGAGCCATATGCCGCGATGTTGAAAGAAGAGCCTGCCGATTCTAATCTCAAAGCGTTTCGAAACCGACATGCGTTTACCACGGTGCCGGTCGATGATGAGGGCATCTTACTCGACTTCGACACGCACGATGATTTCCTGTATCATGCCACGAAAGAAAGGGACTGATAACGCGTGAAAATTGCATCGCTTTACCACCCGAAGGATGTCAACGATGCCCTAAGGGTGAGCCGTGAGTCTAAAGACACCGTTGTCTTTGGCGGCGGAGCCTGGCTGAAACTATCGCCCCGACGGGTCGAGCGCGCGGTGTTGCTCGATACCTTGAACCTTGCGGAAATCAGGGTTCATGATGATGCCGTCGTGATTGGTGCCATGTGTACCTTGCGCTCCATGGAGACGCACGAAGCCATCCTCGACATCGGTCAGGGCATCCTTGTCGATGCGCTAGAGCAGATCATGGGAGTGGGCTTACGCAACATCGCCACCATCGGTGGCAGCGTGATGGGAAAATACGGTTTTTCCGACATCCTCCCAGTCTTGTTGGCGCTTGAGGCATCTTTGACGTTTGCCGAGGCAAAAGAGATGAGTCTGGAATCGTTTATGGCGTCGAAAAAACGCATGAACGACGTCTTGCTTGAGGTCTCAATTCCCCGCAAGAAAGCGATTGGCTACTTTAAAAAGGTCGCGACAACGCCGCTTGATTTTTCATTGCTTAACGTAACGGTTGTTAAAACCGACACACGGATTACCGTCGTGCTTGGTTCTCGCCCCGGTGGGGCGATGGGCCACGATGTGACCGAGTATATCAACGGCGCTAACGATATCGATAAAGCGGTTAAGCGTGCAGTTGAATCGGTGCTTGAAGCCATTCCGCTCGGCCAAAACGTGCGGGCAACAAAAGCATACCGCGAGCAGCTAGCCAAAACCTACGTTCGCCGCGGACTTCTCGAGGTGATGCGCGATGAAAGTTAAGCTGTTAATCAACCAACGGCCTCGTGTCGTAGACGTAGAACCCGATGAGTACCTACTGGATACGCTACGTCGCCACGACGTACTGAGTGTAAAACGGGGGTGCGACGCCGCGAGTTGTGGTGTTTGCACCGTGCTTATCGATGGGAAACCGACGCTTTCGTGCAGCGTCTTAAGCGCACGGTTGGAAGGCAAAGCAATTACCACCGTCGAGGGAGAACGAGAAGAAGTCACGCGGTTCTATACGTACTTTGGTGATGAGGGTGCCGACCAATGCGGTTTTTGCAATCCCGGGCTTGCGCTCACCGCCATCAGCATGAAGCGCACGTTCGATAATCCGTCTGAAGACGACATTCGTCGCTACATTGTCGCGAACCTGTGTCGTTGCTCAGGTTACGTCGCTCAGGTTCGAGCCATTAAACGGTATTTGGAGGAGTCCTCATGAAAACCGTGAACCGTAAAACCCCATCCGTCGATGGAAAAGGCATCATGCTTGGTCGTCCCGCGTTTACCGACGACCTTGCCGATAAGGGCTCGTTAATCATCAAAGTCTTGCGTAGCCCCCACGCCTTTGCCCGCATCAAATCCATCGACGTTGAAAAAGCGAGAAAACACCCCGGTGTCGAACTGGTTTTAACCCATCGTGATGTGCCACGGGTTGCGTTTACGCGCGCCGGCCAGGGTTATCCCGAACCGTCGCCACACGATAAGTTCGTGCTTGATGAATACGTCAGATACGTCGGCGACGAAGTCGCCGTGGTTGCGGCCATTGACGAGACGATTGCCATGGAGGCGCTTGACCTGATCGACATCGATTACGAGGTGCTCGACCCCGTGCTCGATTTCGAAGAGGCCATTGATCATGAAAGCGTCATTCATCCAGAAGATGGCATTCGCGAAATGTTCCCAATCGGGTTTGAGCCAAAAAGAAACATCGCGGCCTCGTATAGAATGGATTTTGGCGATCTCGACAAGGCATTCTCAGAAAGCGACGTCATCATCGAAAAGACGTTCCACACCCAAGCTCAAGCGCACGTAATGATGGAGCCACACGCTGTCAACGCACGACTGGATTTCCAAGATCGCCTCGTCATCATCAGCGCAACGCAGACACCGTTTCACGTGCGCCGAATTCTTTCGCAGACGCTTGATATTCCAATTGAAAAAATTCGCGTAATCAAACCGCGTGTCGGCGGTGGATTCGGCGGAAAACAAGCCATTCATGGTGAGATGTTCGCCGCGCTCGTGACGATGCGAACGGGAAAACCATCGAAACTTGTCTACACGCGAAAAGAAGTGTTCGAATCGACCTATACCCGCCACCCCATGAAACTACACGTCAAACTCGGTGCCACCAAAGAAGGCGCGTTAAAAGCCATCGATTGGCATGTGCTATCAAACACTGGCGCCTACGGCGAGCACGCGTTGACCGTGTTCATGGTTGCCGGGTCAAAGGTGATGCCACTTTACAACAAGGTCGACGCCGGCCGTTTCCACGGCGACGTCGTCTACACAAACACCACGCCCGCCGGTGCGTACCGTGGGTACGGTGCGATCCAGGGGAACTTCGCGCTCGAATCGGCCGTTGACATTCTCTGTGCTGAACTCGGCATGGACCCGATTGCTTTCCGTGAGAAAAACATGATGCGCGAAGGCGAAACCTCACCGGTGTTTGAAATCATGGGAGAGGGCACCGAGGGCACCGCCATGACCATGGAAACGTGTAAGCTTGATTATTGTCTATCACGCGGACTGGAACTGGTTGATTGGAAGAACATTTATCCAAGAAAAACCCTAAAAGACGGTAAAATTCGTTCAGTCGGCATGGCGCTGGCGATGCAAGGAAGTGGTATTCCTTACATCGACATGGGTGCCGCCACCATCAAACTGAACGACGCCGGCTTTTACAACCTCACCGTCGGTGCAACCGACATTGGGCAGGGTTCCGACACCGTGCTTGCGCAAATCGCAGCCGAAACACTCGGCGTGCACATCAACAAGGTCATCGTCTATTCTTCAGACACCGACTTAACGCCCTTTGACACCGGCGCATACGCCTCAAGCACCACCTACGTTTCCGGCAATGCCGTGCATCGGGCCGCGCTCCACATGCGGGAGATGCTTATCGAGGAAGCCGCCGTCGTCTTTGGTGTCGATGTCGAGTCCATCGACTTTGACGGCGCGACATTCACCAACAAAGAAGATGAGAAGACGATTACCCTCGAGAAACTCGCAAACCGCATCACCTACAACGAAGACCAAAAACAACTCACCGCCACAAGCAGTTACGTCGGCACGAAATCGCCACCGCCGTTTATGGCCGGGTTTATCGACATTCTCATCGACAAAGAAACCGGTGAAATCGAGATACTCGATTATGTCAGCGTTGTTGATTGTGGTGTCCCCATCAATCCGAAACTGGCCCAAGGCCAAGTCGAAGGCGGCATTGTTCAAGGCCTTGGCATGGCACTGTATGAAGATGTGAAACGCACCAAGAACGGGTCATTGATTTCGCACGATCTGCTGAACTATAAAATTCCAACCAACATGGATGTGAAGAAACTGACAACCGAATTCGCACTCAGCCACGAAGACAGCGGACCATACGGCGCGAAATCGGTTGGCGAAATCGGCATCGATACGCCACCGGCTGCACTCGCCAACGCCATCTATAACGCGCTGGGCATTCGCTTGACCTCACTGCCCTTTACGCCAGAAAAAATCATCCGTGCGCTGCACGAAAAAGAAGGAGAGAAAACGTCATGAAAACACTCAAATTTTGGCCTGTGATTCTGTTTTACGGAGCCCTTTGGGGTATCCTCGAAGCAACGTTAGGGTTTGTGCTTCAACTGCCGTTTTTCCCGCATATCGCCTCGGGCTTGGTAATGTTCCCGGTTGCGATGACGCTGCTCACTGCGGCTTATCGTCACACGCGTTCGGCGAAAAGCCTTCTCTACATCGGTGTGGTCGCCGCTAGTGTTAAAGCCGTGAATTTGTTGGCACCGAGCATTCTGATGCCTTGGCGAACGTACAATCCGATGATCGCCATTGTTCTAGAAAGTTTGCTTGTCATGGCAGTCATCGCCGTGGTCGTGGCTCGTCCATGGCCGCAAAAAATCGCGGCGATACTCGTCGCAAGCATCGGCTGGCGCTTCGCCTTCATGGGCGTGCAAGGCCTGCGGTATGCGTTGAGTGATTTCACGCACGTGAACTTAACATCGTGGCGCCTTTTCACCGAGTTTACGCTCTTCCAAGGATTCTTGAGTGGCGTGATCGCGGTGGCATTTGTCGCTGTGTTCTTGCGAATGGTTAAACCGCGAGAAGCCTTGGAGCGCAAGCCTTGGCTTCAACCGCATTATGCCAGTGCATTGTTTGTGCTTGCGCTGGTTCTAACGTACGTCTTATAATCATGGCCAAGGTATGTGTTTCGCATGCCTTGGCTATTTTTGACACCAAGGAGGTTTCAACATGGACGTGTATGAGAAGCTTTTAGCATGCCGTCGACAAAACATTCCCGCCGTCATTGTGACCGCGGTTGAAAAACAAGGCGAAGGCCCTGTCGCAGTGGGCAAAAAGATGATCGTGACGGCTCGCGGCGAGGCCCATGGCACGGTGGGCGGCGGCAACCTCGAGTTTCACGCGCGGGAAAAGTGTAAAGAGATTTTGAAGACACGCAAACATCTCCATGAACGCTACGTGCTTAACGACGGTAAAGTCGTTCCCGGCGCGAAAACGTTGCCGATGGTCTGCGGCGGCATTGTGACGCTCTTTTATGAGTATGTTGGCGCCGAAATGACGGTCTATGTGTTCGGCGCCGGTCACGTTGGCCAAGCGCTCGTCAACACGATGCGACCGCTCAATGCCCACATCACGGTCATCGATGAACGCGAGGTTGTCATTACGCGCTTTCAAAACGCCGATCGTACGGTGCATTCCGGGTTTGCCGATTTCATCGACAAAGAAGGCATTGAACCCGGCGCGTTTGTTGTCATTTGCACGCCTTCGCATGCGTATGACTACCACGTCATCAATAAAGTTTTTGAGAAAAAACTAGAGCCAAAGTACATGGGCATGCTATGCAGTCCGAAGAAACTGCGCGAGTACTTGGAAAAAGCCTATGAACGATTCGGAAAATCGATTGATTTAAGCCGTTTTTACGCACCAATCGGCCTATCAACGGGCGGTGGTTCGCCCGAAGAAATCGCGATATCGATAGCCGCTGAAATCTTAGCCGTACACCACGACAAACCGATTATCGGCCACATGAGGGAGACCGAAAATGGTAACCGTCGTTACTGGGAAAATGAATGAGGGAAAAACCACGGCGATGATGAACCTGCACGCCCGTGAGGGCGGAGACGGCTTTGTCTCGCTCAAACGGATGCAAGGCAACGATGTCTTGCATTTCGACGCGATGCGCCTGTCGGATGGTGAAACGCGACGTTTCGCTGCCCATGAGGCGCACACCATCATTGACTTTCCCGAAGGGGCTCAACTTGGTCCTTATCGCTTTCACAAAGAAACGCTTGATTGGATTGCATCGTCTGTCGATGCGATGATTGCGCAGAAGACGTCGCCCATCTACCTTGATGAAGTCGGTGTTTTGGAGTTGCGCGGCGAAGGGTTTCACCACGCAATAAGCGCGCTCATCGACGCGGGATGCGATCTCGTGCTCTCAATACGTGAAGACTTGGTTCCAAAAATCATAGAGAAATATGACCTTACCATAACGCGCAAGCTTTTTGCAAACGAGGTGACGCCATGCACGACATCGCCATAAAACACGGCCGCGTGTATCATGAGGGGCGCTGGGTTAAAACCAATGTCTACATTGATGACGAACGCATCGCTGCCATCACCGATGACGACTTGCCCGCGCATGAGATCATTGATGCCACGCAAAAAGACGTCTTGCCCGGCCTGATCGATCCACACGTTCATTTTGAGCTCGATTTGGGCGAGGCCGTTTCAGTGGATGACTTTTTAGGTGGGTCGAAAGCGGCCTTGCATGGTGGTGTAACCACGGTCATCGACTTCCTTGATCCGACCGACACCGTTGAAGGCTTAAAAGCCGCGTACATCAAGCGAAAGAAGCAGGCTGAAAAAAGCCTTATCGACGTGCGTTTTCACGCGACGCTTAAAGCGCCAAAATGCGACCTCGAAGCCTACGTGAAGACCGTGAAAGCCCTCGGAATGCACTCCATCAAGGTGTTCACAACCTATTCCGAATCCGGACGACGTACCGATGACGACGCGATTGCGACGCTTTTGAAGCTCACGACGAAACACGATTTCACCCTTGTCGTTCACGCCGAACGTGACGAACGGATTGTGCACGATGACCGGTTTACGCACGAAGATCTCACAACGTCTCGCCCGGAAGTTGCGGAGATTGAGGCCGCATTAAGGCTTTCTGAACTCATCCGCGTCACCGCAGGGCGAGCCTACATGGTGCACACGAGCAGTGGACGCACCGTTGAACTGCTTAAGCAGCGGGCCGCGGACTTGCTTAATAAAAAACTCTTTTTAGAAACCTGCCCGCAATACCTCATCTTTAACGAAGATCGTTTAAAAGGCGAAGAAGGCAAGCGTTTCACGTTCGCACCGCCGCTACGCGACGATGTTGCGCGACAAAAACTGCTCGCGCATGAAAATGCAATCTACGCCTTTGGCACCGATCATTGCGCGTTTCATTGGGCCGACAAAGACAAACCGCGTCTGCGCGATATCCCTCTCGGCATTGGTGGCGTTGAATTTAGCTATGGGGTGCTTGATTTGGTCGTTGGAGAAAGCGTCGTTCAGCGCATGAGCGAGCGTTTGGCGACGCTCTTCAAGATTGAAGGAAAAGGACGTCTCAGCGAAGGCGCCATCGCCGACGTTGCCATCTATGATGCGACGCCTCGGGTGGTCGAATCCCACCATGGTAACGCCGATTATAGCGTCTACACCGGAGAGACGGTCTCAGGCAAGTTCACCGACGTCATTGCGCGTGGTAATGTGGTGTTGCGGGATGGCTTACTGGTGATGAAGGAGGATGCGTAAGATGAAAAAAGCGCTGATCAACGTCCGCATTTACGACTACGATACCTACATCGAAAACGGGTTTGTCGTTTTTGGCGAAGCGGTTGAAGCGGTTGGCCCAATGGCTGAATTTAACCATCCGGTTGACGAATGCATCGATGGCAACGGATTGCTTGTGTTGCCGGGGTTCGTCCTTGGCCATACGCATATCTATTCCACGTTTGCGCGTGGGCTTGCGCTTCCATTCAACCCGCACAGTTTTCAAGACATACTCGACCAACTCTGGTGGAAAATCGATCGCCAACTCGACAACGACACAACCTACCATAGCGCCGTGGTCTACGCCACAGACGCGCTCAAAAACGGCATCACCACCATCATCGACCACCATGCCAGCGGACAAGACATCGAGGGTTCGCTCGATGCCTTAACACGCGGTGTGGTTGATAAAGTCGGTCTGCGTGGCATGTTCTGTTTTGAATCGAGCGATCGCTTTGACATCGACGCGTGCATCCGCGAAAACCAATCGTTCATAGACCAAAACCACACGGGAAAAACCGCCGCGCATTTCGGGTTGCACGCATCGATGAGCCTAAGCGATGATTCGCTAGTCCGCATCGCAAAAGCGCGGAAAGGCGCCCCCATTCATGTTCACGTTGCGGAAAGCGAACTCGACCAAGAAAACGCGCTGAAGCGGTCGAATGCGCGTGTTGTCAAACGACTCGATGCCCATGGCCTTTTAGGAGAAGACGCGTTGATCGTCCATGGGCTACATCTTGATGAAGATGAGCTCGATATTCTCAAAGACCGTCGTGTGACGGTGGCTTTGAATGTCGGGTCGAACATGAACAACGCCGTTGGGTTGCCGTTGTACCGCGAACTGAAGGCGCGAAACATCCCTGTGATTGTCGGCAACGATGGCTTATCCACGAGCGTGACCAACGAGTATTTGACGTTGATGCATTCGATGCATTTAAAAGATGCGACGCCCTTAGCGTTTGGCCTTGATGACATGCACACGTTAATCGAGACGACCTACGCGTATGCCTCACGGCGTTTGGGCATCAAGTTGGGTAAAATTTGTCCCGGATACGCAGCTGATTTGATTGCACTCCCCTATGATCCACCGACGCCCATGAACGAAACGAACGCGCTGGGCCATCTGGTGTTTGGCATGTTTGCGGCTTTCAAGGTAAAACACGCCTTCGTTGGTGGCGAATGTGTGCTTCGGGATTATGCCGTTCCTTGGGATGAAAAGCGCGCATACGGCGACGCCCGCGAGGCCGCCGATGCGTTATGGAATCGAATAAGGAAAGAAGGGTGACCGATGAAACTAAAAACCACGTTTGACGGCTTGACACTTGAGAATCCACTAATGCCTGCGGCCGGGCCACTTGTCGGCGACGACAAGAAGATGATCTACCTGCGAAACGCCGGTTGTGGCGCCATCGTCAGCAAAACCATTTCCACTAAAGACCCGAAAATACCCAGACCGTGTATCTTCGGTGACAAACATCAAGTGATGAACAGCGAACTGTGGAGCGAACACGCGATGGAACGCTGGCGCGATGAGTTTTTCCCGAACTACGCAAAAGAGAATGACCGTCCACTGATTGTCAGCGTCGGCTACTCCAAAACTGACATGGAAACCTTGATTCCGATGTTTGATTCTGTCGCCGATGCTTTCGAAGTGTCAACCCATTACGTTGGAACCGACTTGTCTGTCATCGCCGACACCGTCTCAACGATTCGCAAACACACAAAAAAGCCTATTTACATGAAAATAAGCCCTCACCTTCCTGACCCCGAAGGATTCGCCCGTGTGATTAAAGAAGCGGGAGCCAACGGCATCGTGGCCATTAACTCGCTAGGCCCGACGATGAAAATCGACGTTGCATCCCGACGGATTGTCTACGGCAACGAAGAAGGGTACGTTTGGACTAGTGGGCCGGTGATTAAACCGCTTGCGCTCGCCGTGGTGCATAAAATTAAGTCTGCCGAGCCTGACCTTACCGTCATCGGCGTTGGCGGCATCGCGTCGGCCGACGATGTGATTGAGTTTCTGCTCGCTGGTGCCTCGGCGGTTCAAATGCTTTCGGCGGCGATGATCAAAGGCAAGCAACTGTACAAGAAAATCGTCGATGATTTGCCCAAGGCCCTGGAAAAATACGGCTTTGATTCAATAGAAGAGGTTTTGTCTACAAGGTTGACCAACGATGTGGTGTACGAAGCGAACACACCGACGTTAATCGAAGACAAATGCATCGAGTGCATGCTGTGTGTGAAAGTGTGCCCATACCATGCGATTGAGTTTAAAGATAAGATTACCTTTGATTCCGAACGCTGTTTCCAATGTGGTCTTTGCGTCGCGCAATGCCCGACCGACGCCATTGAAATGAAACGTTAGGAGGAACCACGATGTCAAACATTCATCATTCGGTGCCGAAAATCGATGCTTCAGAGAAGATTTCCGGACGCATGGCGTACGTTGCAGACATTCGCATCGACGGCATGTTGCATGCGAAAACCGTTCGCTCCACCGAAGCCCACGCGCGGATTCGTGATATCCGTGTGCCTACCTTACCAGAAGGGTATTACGTGATCGACCACCGCGACATTCCCGGCAAAAACGTCGTCAAGATGATTTTTGAGGATTGGCCGGTGTTCGCCGTTGACAAAGTGCATCATATCGGTGAGCCGATCATGTTGGTTGTCGGTCCCGACAAACGCGTGGTGCAAACCTTGGTTGACGCCATCGAGATTGACTATGAACCGCTTGAATCCGTCTTCTCAATGACCGAAAGTGTTATCCATTACCATTATGATAAGGGTGACGCCGAGGCTGCGTTCAAGGAAGCCGACCGGATTATTGCGCATGAGTACGATACCGGCTACCAGGAACAAGCCTACATCGAACCCCAAGGGTTCATCGGCACCTACGAAGACGATCGCATTCATTTAATTGGATCGATTCAAGCGCCCTATTACGTGAAAAACGCCGTCATCGAGACCATGGCTTGCGCGCCTGAGGACATCCGTGTGGTGCAAGCCACCGTCGGTGGCGCATTCGGCGGAAAAGAAGAGTTTCCTTCGTTGATTGGCTGTCAACTCGCAGTGGCATTGAAAAAAATCAAAAAGCCGATTAAGTTGATCTATGAACGCGAAGAAGACATGGACACCACCACGAAGCGTCACCCGAGCAAGACACGCATTGAAGGCGCGATTAAAGATGGTAAAATTACCGCCTTAAGGACACATATCGGCATTGATAGCGGGGCGTTCATCGGTTTATCCGGTGTCGTGCTTTCGAGAGCCATTATTGCGTCGACATCCGCTTACACGGTCGACAACCTCGACATTTCAGGCGATGTGTATAAGACAAACACCGTTCCCAACGGCGCGTTTCGCGGATTTGGCGCGCCACAGATGATCTACGCGGTGGAGATGTTTTTCCACCATGTCGCCAAAGAACTCGGTGTCGATGTTCATGCATTCCGACTCAAACACCTCGCCAAACAAGGTGATCGCACCTCCACAAGCGGGCTTTTCCGTGATCCGATACTGATGCCGGAAATGATTGAGCGCGCTTGTGCGATGTCAGATTACCACCGAAAGCGCAAGGCTTACGCTGACCCCAATGTGTATAAAGGCATTGGCATGAGCTGGTTCTTGCATGGATGTGGCTTCACCGGCAGCGGTGAGGCGGAGCACATCAAAGCGAAAGTCACGTTGGAAAAACTCGCATCTGGCCTCGTGCACCTTCGTGTGGCTGCGGTGGACATGGGACAGGGGGCGAAAACGACGCTGATGAAGGTGGCGGCTGAAACGTTAGGCCTACCGCTTGAACGTATTGTTTACGACAACCCAGACACCGACCTGGTGCCGGACTCGGGTCCGACGGTGGCCTCGCGGACGGCGATGGTCGTCGGTGGGCTCATCGCCCGCGCAGCGGCACGTTTGAAGGATGAATGGAACGATGGTGAGCATCAGACCATCACTGAACAATACACACAGCCTGAGTACATGGCATGGAACCAAGATACCTTCACAGGCGATGCCTACCCTGCGTATTCTTGGGGCGTGAACGTGGTCGAGGTTGAAGTCGATAAGACGACCCTAGAGGTTCAAGTGAAAAACATCTGGTCAACCTATGACGTCGGAAAATCCTTAGACGACAACATCGTGATTGGCCAAGCCGACGGTGGCACAGCGCAAGGTGTGGCGTACGGCTACTTGGAAGTTATGCGTCACCACCGAGGCAAACTGCTTCAGAAAAACATGACAGACTATGTGATTCCAACCGCCGTGGACATGGCCAAAACGGAAACCGAACTCTTCGATAACCCCTTCGCGTTTGGTCCATACGGCGCCAAAGGCGCTGGCGAGTTGACGCTTGTGGGTGGCGCGCCGGCGGTGGCGTTGGCCATTGAGATGGCGATTGGTGAACGCGTCCATTCCATTCCGGCAACACCGGAATACCTGATGGAGGTGCTGAAAAATGCAAAGCGTTAAGTTTAGATTAAACGGCAACCCCGTGACATTGAAAACGGATCCGACGCGTCGTTTCTTGGACGTGTTGCGAGAAGACTTGTCGCACACGGGGCCGAAGGAAGGCTGCGGGGAAGGCGAGTGTGGTGCGTGCGCCGTCTTGATCGATGGGCACATCACCAACAGTTGCATTTTGCCGCTTGGCAACGTTGATGGCCGTGATGTGATGACAATTGAAGGTTATCGCGAAACCGAGCGCTATCGCGTGCTTGAAGAAGCATATATTGCGGAAGGTGCAGTGCAATGCGGCATCTGCATTCCTGGCATGATTATCGCTTCAGAAAGCTTGTTGCATCATAACCCTAGTCCTACCGATGACGAGATTCGCATTGGACTGTCCGGCAACCTCTGCCGTTGCACCGGTTACAACATGATCATTCGTGCGATCAAACGCGCCGCCGAAAGGGGGAAGGGTTTATGGTAAGCCATGCCATTCCGAAAACCTATGCCGAAGCCCTTGAGATACTCAAAGACGGGACCCATCGTGTGGTCGCCGGAGGCACGGACATGATGGTTCGTAACCGCGCGTGGGCCGGGCTTCCCCCGGCGTTTGATAAACCGCTATTGTTCGCGTTTAACCTCCCCGAACTGAAGTACGTAAGGGTTGATGAAAAGGCCATTTACATCGGGTCCATGACCGACCTTGAAACCTTATTGCACCACGAGGACACGCCGTCTTTGCTCCGTGAAGTCATCGGCGAAATGGCCTCGCCGGCTATTCGTTATGTCTCGACGCTAGCCGGAAACATCGTCAACGCCTCACCGGCGGCCGACAGTTTGCTTGCGCTCTACGCACTCGACGCGCAAATTGTTTTGGAAAGCGTAGAAGGAAAGCGTGTCTTGCCAATCGAGAAAATGATTCTCGGCCCGGGCAAAACCGTGCTGGATCACGATGAAATCATCGCTGAAATTCGGATGCCGAAGTCGTCGTTTACCCACACCGCATTTCGAAAAGTCGGCGGTCGACGTGCCGATGCCATCACGAAAGTAGGCTTTATCGGTTGCGCCGTGGTAGACGATGGTATCATACGTGACCTGCGACTTATTTTTAACGCGGTTGCGCCAACGCTGGTGCGTGTGAAATCGGTTGAAGCCTTGCACATTGGCCATGCCATTGAAGACGTGCTAGACGACATCGAAACCATCACGCATCATTACGCAGAACACATTAATCCCATTGACGATCAACGCTCCAACCGAGCATACCGCAAAGAAACAGCCCTAGAGCTCGCACGGCATTTCATCAAAACCTTGCAATGAGAAAGGATGGTCACATGAACCAGTTTGCTCGCGTTTCCGCCGCTTTAAACAAGCATCCCATCGACACATTGTTTATCAACGCCAAACTGATCAACGTGTTCACCGGCGAAATTGAATCAACCAGTGTGGCTGTCCACGATGGCGTCATCGTTGGCTTCGGTGAGTATGAAGCCGCCGATGTCGTCGACCTTAAGGGCGCTTATTTAGCCCCGGGCTTTATCGATGGGCATGTGCACATCGAGTCGTCGATGCTCACGCCGGGAGAGTTCGCGCGAGTGGTGGTGCCGAAGGGCACGACCACGGTCATTGCCGATCCGCATGAAATTGCCAACGTCACAGGCATCGATGGGATTCGCTACATGCTCAACGCCAGCGACGACATTCCGCTCAACGTCCGCATCATGGTTCCAAGCTGTGTTCCGGCGACGAGTTTTGAAAACGCCGGTGCGCGCATTGAAGCTACGGACATCGACTCTGTCAAAGACCATCCCCGTGTTTTAGGCCTCGGTGAAGTGATGGATTACCCGGCCGTCTTGCAAGGCGATGCGTCGATGTATGAGAAACTCTCGACCATGAAAGGGCGGCCCATCGATGGCCATGCACCCGACATTCTTGGTAAGGATTTGAGCGCCTACGCAGCCGCAGGAGTTCAAACCGACCACGAGTGCACCAAAGCGGAAAGTTTGCTCGAACGCATTCGCCGCGGAATGTATGTGCACCTTCGTGAAGGCTCGGCGACACGCAACACCCGAGAACTGTTAACCGCGGTAACCGAAGAAAACTATCATCGTCTCCTCTTTTGCACCGACGACAAGCACCCCGAAGACATTGCCGCCGAAGGCCACATCAACCATAACGCCAACCTCGCCATTGAGTCCGGTGTGCCTCCGATTCACGCGATTCGGATGGGGACGCTGAACGCGGCCATGTGTTATGGTCTAAAAGATGTAGGCGCCCTCGGCATCGGGTATCGAGCCGACATGATTGTCTTTGATGACATCGACAAGATTGAACCCCGCGTGGTCTATAAAGACGGGGTGAAAGTCGCCGAAGAGGGCACCGCGACGTTTGACATTGACCCTTACAAGGAAAACAGCGTCACACAGACCGTGAATGTCAAAGAAGGAACGTTGGCTTTTGATTTAAAACTAAAAACCAACCGTGCACGCGTCATCGGCATCATTAAAAACAACATTACCACGCGCCATGAAATCCGTCACGTCAAGGTCGAAAACGGCCTTTACATCAATGACTCCTCCAACAGCATGAATAAGCTTGCGGTCATCGAACGGCATCGCGCCACCGGAAACGTCGGCGTTGGCCTCGTGGAAGGCTATGGCATCGAAAACGGCGCGCTCGCCATGACCATTGCCCACGATTCGCACAACCTCATCGTCATCGGCGACAACGACGACGCGATGCGCATCGCCGCCGAACGCATCATCGCACTGCAAGGCGGCATTGTGCTTGTCGAAGGCGACACGGTCGCCGACGAACTGCCGCTCGACATCGCCGGCATCATGTCCACAAAGCCGGCTGAAGACGTTGCACAAACCCTCACCCGCATGGGAAAAAAGGTTCGCTCAATGGGTTTAGACGCATCGATTGACGACCCCTTTATCACACTAGCATTCTTGTGCCTGCCGGTCATTCCCGAACTAAAACTGACCGATCGCGGACTCTTCGATGTGTCAACGTTCGCACACATTGACATCAACCCAGAAAGCGGCGATGCGTAATGGAGTACGTTCTCCATGGACGCTGCACACTGTGCGATAAAACCGTTGATGTCAGTGCGCACATGACGTGCCCGACGTGTGGCGAGAAAGGCATCTTGGATATCGAGTACGACTACGAGGCCATGAAGCGCGTCGTCACACGAGATTACTTCGCCCAAAACACCGATAACACCGTGTGGCGCTACCGGCCGATGATGAGCGTGAAGGACAGCGATTTTACTCGCGGCCTTGCTTTGCAGCTTACGCCGCTTGTCAACGCGTCAAGGCTCGCAGAAACCATCGGCTTGAAAACGCTCCACCTCAAAGACGACACGCGACAGCCAACCGGCTCGCTTAAAGACCGGGCTTCCGCGGTGGCTTGCATGAAAGCCCTAGAGCAAGGCGCAACCCACGTGGCCTGTGCCTCAACCGGAAACGCGGCATCAAGTTTAGCAGGGAACGCCGCCAAACTTGGATTGCGTTCGGTTATTTTCGTTCCTGAACGCGCGCCAAAAGGAAAACTCGCGCAGCTGATGGTCTATGGCGCCGATGTGGTGCGTGTCAAGGGTGACTACAAAACCGCCTTTAGCTTGTCGAAGGACGCGATTGAGCACTACGGATGGTACAACCGCAACGCTGCGATCAATCCACACATGGTCGAAGGCAAGAAGACGGTCGCCCTTGAAATTGTCGAGCAAACCAACTTCTCCCCACCCGATTGGGTTGTTGTGTCGGTCGGCGATGGTTGCACCATCGGCGGCGTCTATAAAGGCTTTTATGACATGAAATCCTTGGGCCTTATCGACCGCATCCCGAAACTTCTCGGCGTGCAAGCAGAAGGCTGTGCCCCGTTTGCGCTGGCCCATGAAACCGACAAGGACCTCGTCGAATGCGACGAAAACACGCTCGCCGATTCCATCGCCGTCGGCATTCCACGCAACCCGGTCAAAGGCTTGCGTGCCGTGAAACATTCTCGTGGTGATTTCATTCGCGTCAGCGACGAGGCGATCTTAGACGCGATGAAGACGCTCGGTAAAACCGAAGGCATCTTCGCCGAACCGGCAGCGAGCGCCGTGATTGCCGGGCTTGAAAAAGCGGTGACAAAAAACATTATTTCAGCCGATGAATCGGTGGTGGCCATCATCACCGGAAACGGTCTTAAAGATACCGATAGCGCCAATCGCGCAACCGGCGAAGCACCGCATTTACCTCCTGATTTGAACACCTTGATTGCGCATAGAAAGGATCGTGATACCAATGCGTAAAATACCTTTTGGGCCAACCTATGCGGAAATGTTAAATCCGCAGACGATTGAGCCCGATGTTCGTCGCCGCGCACTTGCGGCGGCCGATGACGAACTGAACCCCCTAAACCTTTTTAACATCACCTGGAAGAACCACGAAGGCACCGTCAACAAAATTGTTTTGCCGAAAGCTCTCACCGGTGTTGATGCCAACATCGTCGTGTTGCTCGGGAAGGACTTCCCCTCTGGATCGCACAAAGTCGGCCCGGCCTACGCCACCTTGATTGAAGGCTGTGTCGACGGCGACATCGTTCCCGGCGAACACACGATTCTCGGACCATCCACAGGCAACTTCGGCATCGGTGTTTCCTACATCTGTAACTTGATGAACTACGATGCGATTGTCATCATGCCCGACACCATGAGCAAAGAGCGCTACGATCGCATTAAGCGCTACGGCGCGAAACTTGAACTGACACCGGGCACGGAGTCAGACGTTATTTTGACGCTAGAAAAAACGCACGACATGGTCAAGAAACATAAAAACTATCGTGCGCTTGCGCAGTTCGAACTTATGCCGAACTACCGTTTTCACCGGCACGTCACCGGGCACAGCGCGATTGAAGCCGTGCGTGGCGTCGGCAATGAACGCATCGCCTTGTTCGCCTCGGCACCGGGAAGCGCCGGCACGCTCGCGGCCGGCGATGCCATCAAAGAAGCATTCCCAGAAGCGAAAATCGCCGCGCTTGAGCCGTATGAATGTTCAACGCTCACCGATGGGGGACGTGGCCAACACCGTATTGAAGGCATTGGCGACAAAATGTGCACGCTCATTCACAACATCTTGACCACCGATTTCCTTGTGCTCATAGAAGATGAGGCGTCGGTGCGTGGACTCAAGGTGTTGCGCGATGGAAAAGCTGTGCTCGCCAAGCACGGCATCGACGAAGAAGCGTTCAACGCGATGCGCGACCTCTTTGGCGTCAGCGGCATCTGCAACATCCTCGGTGCCATTAAAATGGCGAAGCACCTCAACCTTGGACCGGAGGATAACGTCGTGACGGTCGCCACCGACGGGTTTGATCGCTATGATTCCGTCATCGAAGAACTCGAATCGCGCAGCTTAGAGACGAGCGACCATGTGCTTGAGCGCTGGTTTAAAGACGTCTTTTTGGGTGCCGATGCAAAGCATATCAACGATGTTAGGCATGCCGAAGCCAAAGCGCGTTTGTTCAAGCAAAAAGAAGACGATTGGTTAAAATTCGGTTACGCACAAAACTACCTTGATGCGATGAAGTCGATGACATTTTGGAACGAAGAGTACGCGAAGATCGACGCTTACGACGAGCGCATTCGCCAACAACGAAAGGACGAAAACACATGAAGAAAACGATGCATGCAATACTCGAAGCCGCTAAACAACACGAAAAAGCGATGACAGCCTTTTTGCGTGACATGATACGGATTCCGAGCGAATCAGGGGATGAAGAAAAAGTCGTGTTGCGCATTAAAGAAGAGATGGAGAAGGTTGGCTTTGATGAAGTGCGGATCGACAAGATGGGCAACGTCATTGGCCGCATCGGCCAGGGAAAACACCTCATCGCCATGGACGCCCACATCGACACGGTGGGCATCGGCGACCGCGACCAGTGGACTTTCGACCCGTATGAAGGCTTCGAAGACGAAAACCGCATAGGCGGACGTGGCGCGAGTGACCAAGAAGGTGGCATGGCGTCGATGGTTTACGCTGGAAAGATTATTAAAGACCTCGGCCTCCAAGATGATTACACCTTGCTTGTGACTGGAACCGTGCAAGAAGAAGACTGCGACGGGCTGTGCTGGCAGTACTTGATTGAAGAAGAAAACATTCGACCCGATTTTGTCGTCATTACCGAGCCGACATCGTGCAACATTTACCGCGGACATCGTGGCCGCATGGAGATGAAAGTGACCACCAAAGGCATCTCCTGTCACGGCAGTGCGCCGGAACGGGGCGATAACGCGATTTACAAAATGGCACCAATCATTCAAGACATCGAAAAACTCAACGAACGGCTGCACCACGATCCATTCCTCGGCAAAGGCACCATCACAATCAGTGAAATTTTCTTCAGTTCACCATCGCGTTGTGCCGTCGCCGATGGATGCACGATTTCCATCGACCGACGCTTGACCGATGGCGAGACCTACGAAACGGCGATGGATGAAATTCGTGCGTTGCCGTCGTTTAAAGCGGCCAATGCTACGGTGGAGATGTACGACTACGAAAAACCATCGTACACTGGACTCGTCTACCCGACGAAAGCCTTTTTCCCAACCTGGGTGCTCGATCACGACCATGTTGTTTGCGAATCGACGGTCGATGCATACCGAGCCCTCTTCGGTGCCGAGCCAAAGGTGGATAAATGGACCTTCTCAACCAACGCCGTCTCCATCATGGGACGCCACAACATTCCCTGTATTGGCTTTGGACCAGGCCATGAAGACCAAGCGCACGCCCCGAACGAAGTGACTTTCAAAGACGAACTCGTCAAAGCCTGCGCCATGTATGCGGCCATTCCACAACACTACCTCAACCATAAACGAAAGGATGCCTAAGATGAAACCGAAGTACAAAGGAAAACACTTCATCACACTCGAAGACTGGACAAAAGAAGAAATCAACGATCTGCTTGAGGTTTCGGCTGAACTCAAGCGCAAGTTCTACGCCAACGAACCGACCGAGTACCTGAAGCATAAAACCGCGTTCTTAATGTTCTTTGAACAATCCACCCGCACGCGCAACTCAATGGAATCCGG
>SLFZ01000079.1 GCA_007123975.1 Candidatus Izemoplasma sp.
AAGCTGTGACATGATTGACTTTAGCTCATTCCATTCGTTGATGCGTTCTTGGTAGTAGGCTTTGCCGAGTGGGGTGATGGTGTAGTAACGGCGCCGACCGCCATGGGATTTGCTGCCGATGTAGGAGCGGATCAGTTCTTTGCGTTCGAGGCGCTGAACCATGGCGTAAAGGGTCGCTTCCTTGACAGAAAAGCCGTCGCTGGTCCGTTTCGCAATTTCGCTCGCGATCTGGTAGGCGTATCGGTCTTGTTCGATGATGAGTTTGAGAATGACGCTTTCCAAGTGTCCTCTCAAGATGTCAGATGAAATGGCCATAAAAAACACCCCTACACGTTGCATGCTTCAACTCATTGTACCAAATAGAGCATGTGGTGTAAAGGTGTTTTCGGCTTCAATACTTGTTTTTAAAGTAGCTTGAGAGGTTCTCGAGCGATTCAATCAGGACGTTGTTTTCATCGAGTTTCATGTCCTCGATGGTCGCGTCAATCATCTCGTCGTGAAACGCTTCATGGATACGAAGGATTTCACGGGCTTTGTCGGTCAACTTGACGATGACCTTGCGACGGTCACCGGCGACGCGATCGCGTTCGCAATACCCTTTTTCAACCAAGCGGTTGATTGACGTCGTCAAGGTCCCCACGGTGATGCGCAGTCGCTTGGCGATGTTTGACATCGTCGGTTCGGGCGTCTTTTCTATCGCTTCGAGCACGTGCACCTCATTCATCGAAAGCTTCACGCCACGCTTGCGCAGGTTATTTTGCTCGATGCTCAAGATATGGTTAAAGACTTCAACGAGCAGTTCGTTGATGATTGCCTTAGGGGTTTTTTCAGCCATCCCGGGCTCCTTTCAATCTTACGCTTTAGGCAGCCAACCAATGGCGAGCGTGCCCGGTCCGGCGTGGGCACCGACCACGGGCGTAAGCGGGTAATCTTTGACGGTTTTTAGTTCTGGCATGCGCTCAAGCAAATCTTGACGGACCATTTCAACGGCGTCGCCGGCGTTGGCATGGGCAATAAACACCTCGAGATTCTTATTGAAGTGTTCGTTGGCAAACTTTTCAACGATGCGCTTAAGGGCTTTTGAGCGTGTGCGGATTTTCTCAACCGGCTCAACGCGACCCTCGCGCGTCAAATGAAGCATCGGTTTGATTTTAAGCAGGCTTCCGAGGAACCCGCTCGCGCCGCTCAAACGGCCGTTGCGCACAAGGTATTTAAGCGTGTCGACGCTGATTAAAATGCCTTGGCTTTCACGGATTTCAATAAGTTTATCGACGATTTGCGTGACCGGTTTACCGGCCTTGATCATTTTCGCGGCAGTCAGCGCCATGAAGGCTTCCGGATACGACACGCTGAGCGAATCAAACACGGTGACTTTCACGCCTTCGATCATGCTGGCGGCCATGCGGGCGCCTTCGTAGGTGCCGCTAAGTTTTGACGAAATGGTGATGACAAGAATCTCGTCGTAGCCATCTTTCTTCAGTTCCTCGTACGTCTCTAAAATGACGCCGGTCGCGGTTTGCGCCGTCGAGGGATGCAGTTCCGGTTTTTCAACGAGCATGTTGTAAAATTCTTCGGCTTTGATGTCGACAAAATCGGTGTACTCATCGTCACCGAACAGCAACACCGAACGAATCACGCGAATATCGTAGTTGTGCTTAAGGTAATCAATGCCTGAGTTTCCGCAGACGACCAATCCAATTTTTCCCATGGTTTCCTCCATTTTGTTTGATGTTCAAACTTTTCTTACCTCAAATGTACCCCATCGAGCAAAGATTGTCAATAGAAATCCCCTCCGTAGAGGGGACTTCTTTAACTTGTGCGTGCGTGTTTATTTTTTAAGTACTCGTCCATGTGATGTGCGGCATCCTTCCCTGCGCCCATCGCTAAGATGACCGTGGCCGCACCGGTGACGACATCGCCACCCGCAAAGACGCCTTCAACCGAGGTCATTTGGTACTCGTCGGTGATGATGCCGCCCCAAGGTTGGGTGTCCAACCCGGCGGTGTTGTCTTTGATGATCGGGTTCGGCTTTTGGCCGATCGAGATAATGATGTTGTCGATGTCGTAGGTTTTATACTTGCCGGTGGGAAGCGGCCGTTGGCGGCCGGAAGAATCGGGCTCACCGAGTTTCATGATTTCCACTTTCACCTGTTTGACAATGCGGTCTTCACCCGTCAGCTCGACCGGGTTTTGAAGCAGACGAAGGTCGATGCCTTCTTCTTCGGCGTGGTGAATCTCATCGAGGCGTGCAGGCAAACTTTTGCGGTCGCGGCGATAGAGGATAAAGACGTTTTTCGCGCCAAGGCGTTTGGCCGTTCTTGCGGCGTCCATCGCGACGTTTCCGCCGCCGACCACGGCGACGTTGTCGCCGAGTTTAACCGGTGTCAAACTGTCCGGAACGGCGCGCGCTTTCATTAGGTTGACGCGGGTTAAAAACTCATTGGCGAAATAGACGCCGCTCAAGTTTTCACCGGGAATGCCAAGCGAACTCGGCAAACCGGCACCGCTGCCGATGAAAATCGACTCGTAGCCTTCTTCTTTTAACTGGTCGATGGTGATGCTTTTTCCGATGACGGCATTTTTCACGAAGGTGACACCCATTTTTTTCAGGTTGTCAATTTCATTGGTGACAATGTCTTTGGGCAGGCGGAAATCGGGGATGCCGTATTTCAGCACGCCTCCGTAGTCGTGCAGGGCTTCGAAAATCGTGACGTCGTAGCCTTTGCGGCGCAGGCTTGCGGCGTTCGCAAGGCCGGCGGGGCCGCTGCCAACGACGGCGACTTTGATGCCGTTAGAGGCAGGAACCGGTTTATCGGCAAGGTCTTTATCCATGCCATAATCGCCCACAAAGCGCTCGAGCGCACCGATGTTGACGGGTTCGGCTTTGATGCCTAAGATGCAGGCGCCCTCACACTGGCTTTCTTGCGGGCAGACGCGGCCGCAGATGGATGGAAGAATGTTGTCGTCGTAGATGGTTTCAAACGATTCATCAAGCGCATCTTCAAGCAAGAGCTTAATAAACTCGGGAATCTTTACCCGTACCGGGCATGCTTGAACGCAGCGCGGGTTTTTGCATTGGATGCAGCGGAGTGCTTCTTGTTTTGCTTCTTCTAGGCTGTAGCCGAGCGCAACCTCAAGAAAGTTGTTGTTGCGTTCGACGGCTTCTTGTTCGCGGACTTTTAAACGTGGTTTCATGTTTTTCATTGTTTTTTCAACCTCAATTTGCAGGCGTGCTCTTCGTCTTTGTAAAAGTTCTGACGGCTCATCAGTTCATCGAAATCGACGTGTTCACCCGGGAAGTCCGGTCCGTCGATGCAGGCGAAATAGGTTTTGTCGTCGATGGTGACGCGGCAGTTACCGCACATGCCGGTGCCGTCGATCATAATTGGGTTCAGTGACACGTCGATGGAACGGTCGTGTTTTTTGGCCATCTCGGTGACGAACTTCATCATGATCACCGGCCCGATGGCGATGACGTGATCGATGGTATCATCGCTTTCAAGCAACGGGTTTAGCGCGTCGGTCACGAAGCCTTTTTGCCCTGCCGACCCGTCGTCAGTGGTGATGTGAACATGGTCGCAGAAAGCCTCGTACTCTTTTTTTAAGATGACGTAGTCTTTGGTGCGACCGCCGAGGATGACGGACACCTTCGCACCTTGTTCTTTATAGGCTCTTAGTTGCGGCAACAACGGCGCGCTGCCAACCCCACCGGCGACGCCGATGACGTGCTTTTTGTCGCGGATGTGCGCCGCTTGGCCGAGTGGCCCGACAAAGTCTTCAATCGTGTCGCCAACGTTCTTTTCGCCAAGCAGTTTCGTCGAGTAGCCCATCTTTTGATAGATGATTTCGACGTTGTTTCCGTCGATGCCGGCGATGGTTAGGGGGATGCGTTCGCCATCGACATCAACGCGCAGAATAACGAAATGCCCTGGCTTGGCGTTTCGCGCCACCAGCGGCGCTTCCACAAGCATCCAATCAACGTCTTGGTTGTAGCTTTTCTTGTCAACAATTTTGTACACAAGCTCACCTCTTCAGCATAATAAAAGCGCTTTCTTTTCACTCACTTACCATTATAACAAAAAACCGCCCTCGTGCACGGTTTTTTTTTGATGTTGTAAGACAAATAGACGTAACGTAAGTCGCCGTAATTGGGGAAAATTCAGCTTCCATGCAGTCACAAAGCCAAAAAAAGAAGGCCGCGGCCTTCAGGATGCTTCTTCGTCGTTTTTGGTGTTTTCACGCGGTGTTTTGCAGTAGGGGCAGGTGGTGTCTTCGGGGTAAAGCGGCGCGTCGCATGCATCGCAAGGTGTCGTGTTTTTCTCGCGGTCCACACGGTCTTGTTTAAATAGCCTGATGGCGTAGTATGTCTGAAGCACGATAAGCAAAACGAAAAAGATGAACACGCCACCCAGCAACATCAACGGCCCGTGCTCAGGCAAGAGCCAGCCAATCGTGGCCACAAGCACAATCAGGACAAGTCCAATGTAAAGCGGGATTCGGGTTTTATTGTCAAACATCGAGAATCAACACCGTTTCTCCGGGGTTTTTGCTGTATTTTCGCCGCACGATGCGGCGGCTCCGAAGCGCGTTAGGGTCGCGGACCATGCGTGCGATGGCATCGCCATGCCGGTGTCCGTGAATGACGCGAATTGCCTTGCAATCAGCCGGCGCATCCGCAATGAAACGCTCTAAGGTTTTCTTTGCGTCGCGTTCGCTCATCCCGTGCAGGTCGATTTCACGTTCCATCACACATCCTCCTTCACGATGTCAAGCTTGGTTTTACGGTATGGCCTCCGTGTGTGTTTTTTAAGGTGTCGATCGAGGACGGTGTCGATGTGCGTGGGGTCTTCTTTCATCCGTGCGATGTCCGCTTCGTCAATGCCTTGGGTAAATGGGCAGCTCGATATGCAGGTACTGCAATCCGTTCCGGTGTTTTTCCAAAGTTTAAAACACCCTTGGTCGTCAAAGCGGTAAAACACACGTCCGTTGCGCAAGCGTTCATGGGGTTTAATCGAATGCGACGGGCAGTTCATCACACAAAGCGCACAGCGCCTACAAAACGCCTGTAAGCCAAAATCAATCGGCTGATCGGCGTCGATTTCCAAGGTTGTCAAGACAGCCCCAAGTCGCATTGCATTGCCAAAGCGCGGATGAATGAGGTGGTTCGTCATGCCAATTTCCCCGAGGCCCGCGTCATAGGCAAGCGGCACGAGGGGTGTTTCGTAGTACAGTTCGCTTTGGAACGTGGCACGGTAACCGAGCGCTTTTAGATAAAGCGCAATGCGGCTTCCGGTTTGCGCAATTTTCACGTAAGCGTTGTCGGTTTCCAACATTGCTTCAAAACTCGGCGCCCGGTTGAGGTAATCTCTGTCCATCGGCATCGCGTAAACGATGGCGGTGGCGTAACGCGGGGTAATTGGCTTGCCGTAGTTATCGAGGCCGAGGGTGTCGTTCACGCCGCCATGGTGGGTGTAGAAATGCTCGGCTTTCAGCCGCACGATGCCGACGTCGCCGGCCCCATAGTGTTTGGCGAGGGCCTTGATGTTGCGGGAGAACGATCTCGGTACGCTTACGCGCTTGGTGGCGATGGGGGTGTCATCGACCATCTTGTAGAGCGCTTTAATCATCGCGTGGTTGTGCTCACGCATTGGGAAAAACCGCGCTTTAAACGTGTCGCTCGCGCGGAGGTTTGCGGTGATGTCCATGCCGCGGGCGGCGTCGTCACCTTGGCGCAGGTGTGGGTGTTTGGCGTAAAACTCACGGTAGCGTTTGGTTCCCTGTTTCAACCTTGCACGCGAGAACATCGTGTTGCGTTCATCGTAGCGTGTGCGCATGCCATCACCCTTCCGTTGTGAGTTTGTCGAGGTCGAGCGCCCCCGGTTCTTCACCGCGCATGATTGCGTCGATGGTGTTGAGCACGTCGGTGCGCATTTCCGCGGGCGCGGTTGGTGTCATCGCCGCGCAATGCGGGCTCATAAGCACGTTGGTTAGCCGGTGAAGCGGATGCTTCGAGGGGTTGATTGGGGCGTCGTCAATCGGGTATTGATACCAGACGTCGCTGGCGTAACCGCGCAACGTTTCTTCTTTTAACGCCCAAAAGAGCGCGTCTTCATCGACGATGGGGCCACGGCCGACGTTGATTAAGTACTTGTCTTTCATCAGCGATAGTTCGGCTTTACCAAATGCGCCTTCGGTCGCGGCGGTGCGTGGTGCGGCGATGAAGACGATGTCGCTCTTTTCGATGAGTTCCTGAATGCCTGAAACCACGGTTGCATCAGGATAGGTTTTTCCTCGGTCGATGACAAAAACGTCGGGTGAAAACGGCTTTAGTAGGTCATGGATAATTTGACCGATGCGGCCATAGCCGTAGATGCCGATGCGTTTTTCAAACGCGCTTACCCAGCCGACGCGGTGTTCGTTCATCCGGTTTGACCAATCGCCATGCATCAGGTTTTGATGGTAGTTGACAACCTTGCCGAGCATCGCATGCATGAGCTGCACCGCTTTTTCGGCGACGTAGCGAGAATGCACGGTGGTGTTGTAGAGTTTGATGCCACGTCGACGCATGAGCTTGAGATCGATGCGGTCGTGGCCGGTATACGGGATGATGACGGCCTTGAGCGCGTCGCCGGCGTCTTCTTCGGTAAACCTCCCTGTGATTATCACCTCGGCATCGCGCTTGCTGTCAACCAGCGTGATGGCGTCGCCGAAGCGTTCTAAGATGGCGCGTTGGTAGTCTGCATCACGGATGTATAGTTTCATGGCGTTCCCTCTTCTCTTTTTGTATCACGACGATGTTTTTGTCGTTTGTATAAATGATTTTTGCGGCATGTTTTTCAACGATTTTTTCGAACGTTTTTGGGGTGAAAAACCCGATGTGTGTGTCGTCTCGGCGGTACCACCAATCGAGAAACGCCGTATCATCTCGGGGATGAAATAGCGTCTGTATGGCCAAAATTCCGCCTGGATTTAACCGTGCAAGAACCGTGTCAATGGTGCCGACGGGGTCGCTTAGGTGTTCGAGCACTTCGGTGGTCGTGATGAGGTCATAGTGCGCGTCGAGCGCGTCTTTGTTGGGATGGTAATACGGGTCATAATGGCGCATTTTAAACCCTTGTTTTTGAAGCAGGTGGTGCAACACGGGGCCCGGACCAGACCCAAAATCAAGACCTTTTCCCTCGGTAATAAAAGGGTTTATCGCCTCGGCGATAAACCGTTCAAACATCGCCACATAACCCGGTGAATCAAAACCGTTATGGTGCAGGTCGTAGGATGCTTTTTCATCGGCGGCCTCAAGGTGAAACGCCGCCTGTTTGCGGATAAATCCGCAGCGGTCGCAGACGTCGTAATGGACCGGTGTGGGGCGCTTAAGTTGAGGATCTCTCAACGTGCGCGTCACACCACCACAGACGACGCAGTTAGCTGCGGAGTTTTTTTCGCTCATGGTTCATCTGGTCGATGCACATCACCAAAAACAAGTGAAGCAACGGATCCTTGTCGGTCATCACATCGATTTCATAGGCGTCGCCGAAATCAAACGTTTTGCGCTCGATTTTCGCCAACGCGCCATCCGCATCGTGCAGCGAAAAAGCGTGTTCAGGCACTTCGCCTTCAAAGTGCATTATCCGGTTTTTCATCAGCACCGTATACATCGGACGAGAGCGACCGAAGGTGCGATGGATTTTTGCGACCTCAACGTTTTTTGCGTTCATCACCGAATAATTCCGGTAAAAACTAAAGCGGAACTTTCGTTTGATCGTGTAAAGCACTTGGTTGTTCATGTCCTTCATCGTCAAGGAACGAAGCCCCATGAAAAAGGCGCCCTTAATTTTAAACAACTCGCCCTGCGATTCGTTGCGAATTTTGAAGCTCCGGTGCTGGGCAAAATGCTTGAGTTTAATATAAAACTTCATGGTTGCACCTCCGTCGGTGTTATAATAACATTATACTAAATTTCCCCCTAAATGGAAATGCAAACCGCCTTTTCTCAAGAAAGGACGTCGCCCATGAACACCAAACGAATTCGTGTCTTAAACGATGTGCCCTCGCCTGCCAACGGCGAGTACGTTCTTTACTGGATGCAAAGCGCCCAGCGCATCACCACCAACCACGCGCTTTTTCATGCCATACGTATCGCCAATCGCCTAAAACTCCCGCTCCGGGTGCTGTTTGTGGTGGCTGCCTATCCCGATGCCAATGCCCGCCACTACCACTTTATGCTCGAAGGCCTCAAGGAAACGGTTGAGGCGCTCGAAACGAGGGGTGCGGAGGTCATCTTTCAAGTGGGTTCGTTCGAAAAAACCGTCGCCGCACAGCTTTTACGCGCAGCGCACGCTGTCTTTGACGATGCAGCGATGCCTTTCATGGCCGAGATGAAATCACGCCTCGCCACCCAGGCCGCCACGCACGGCGTGCCGGTTGAGTTGGTGACCACAAACCTTATTGTGCCGCTTGAAGCCTTGCCGGCGACCTGCGAATACGCCGCGCGTACCCTGAGGCCGAAGCTGTGGCGCAAGATTGATTCGTTTATTGATCCTGTTGAACTCGATGCGCTCGTCAAAAAGCGGAAACCTCGTGGAATTTTCATTGACGCAGACGCCATCATCAAACGCCTTCAAATAGACACGTCGATCACGAAGACGTCGCATTTCACCGGCGGCGAAGGCGCCGCTCAAAAGCGACTTAAAGCCTTCGTCGACCACGGCTTAAAACAATATGACGCATCATCCAACCCCGGCAGCGAAGCAACAAGCCAGCTGAGTCCCTACCTTCACTTCGGGCACGTGTCTCCGCTCGATGCCTTTTTGGCCGTTGAGGTTAAGCAAGACCTACACCGCGCTGAGGTTGAAGCGTTTCAAGAACAACTTCTCGTGCGGCGCGAGCTGGCCTTTAACTTCGCAAAGCGTTGCGAAGGGTTTGATCGCTTTGAAACGATGACCTACGGGTGGGCATACGACACGCTGAAAGCCCATGAAGACGACGAACGTGAAGCGGTTTACACTCTTGAGGATTACCATAACGCCAACACCCACGACCCCTACTTTAACGCCGCAATGAATGAAATGATACACACCGGCTACATGCACAACACGATGCGTATGTACTGGGGCAAGCGCATCATAGCATGGAGCAAGACGGCGCGCGATGCGTATGAGACCATCATCGCCTTGAACAACGCCTATTTTTTAGACGGTCGCGACCCCGTCAGTTACGCGAGCGTCGCTTGGCTCTTCGGGCGGCACGACCGAGGATTTCCCAGTCAACCTGTCTTTGGCAAGGTCCGCAGCATGACCGCCGGCGGCCTCAAACGCAAATACGACATGGACGCGTATCTCGCGCGCATCAAAAAGAACACCCCTTCCTAGATGAAGGGGTGCTTTCATGTTAGATGTCGTAGCGAACGTTGATTTGAGCGGGGGTGCGGCGAAGCAAGCCGGCCACGGGAATCAATCCCGATATCGTGTTGATGCCGTAGATGACTATTAACCCCACCATCACCGAGAGAAAAGACACGTGCGTGAGTCGCATCAAGTTCCCGACGGCGTTTTGGGCGCTTGCGAGAAGGTAGTTCATCAACGCAAAGCCTATGAGGGAGGAGACGCTGGTGAGGATCACCGCTTCGTAGATGAAACGCCTGAAAATGTGGCGTTTTTTTGTGCCGAGCGAACGCAGCACACCGATTTCATAGACACGGGATATCATCGATGAGCGTATGAGGAAGAAGAAACTGAGCGCGGTGCCGGCGGTGATAATGAGTGAAAACGTCATGCGCCCGGCGGCCTCAAAGAGTTGTTGTTGGCGATGATCGGCACGCAATTCACGGTACAAATGGCTGGCTTCAACGCCTTCTTCTCGAAGCGAGCGCAGCGCCGTTGAGACGTTGTCGGCGTACAAGAACACCTGGGTCTCAAGGGCGATTGGCGCGCTGGCAAGGCTTTCCAACGTATGGGCATGAACCGTGTCGAGCGACACCATCGGTAAGCCGGTCGTCTCCACCCCTCGTCCATCGTCATAGAGGCCCGATACCGTCATTGTTTGCCCGAGCAGTTCAAATGTCATTGGGGTAAAGTCGTTAACGTCGCCCGGATATTCCGCCGCCGCCAGCAACACCTCACCTTTTTGTGGCGCTTCTCCTGCCAAGAGCGTCACCACCTCGCTGTGAAGTTCATAGACATGCACCGGCGAAGCGGCCAAATCGGCGGCGAGGGCGGCGTGGCCAAAGACCACCGGTGCGTCGGTGTCGGCGACGCCGACAACCTGCAGGCGAATCGCTTCACCATTCGCCGTGGGCAAGTCAAAGGCGAAATGCAAGACGTCGGTGTAGCGATCAAAATCGAGGGCGTAGAAGGGGTCTTCTCCGAAGATGAACGTGCGCACAAACCCCGCATCTAAAACAACCTCATAGGCGTTTTCAGGTAAGCGACCGTGCATGAGGTCGCGTTCACTGATTTGCTCTATCGGGGCCACGTGGGCGCGAATCGTCTGCGTTGAGTTGCGTCCTTGATAATAGAAGTCGGGAAGGCGCAACTGAAGCGAGTGGACCTCATAGAGGGTGTACGCAGACACCCCGGGCAGCGCGGCGTACCTTTCAAGCGTGTCAAAATCGAGGTTCCGTGCGGGAACGCCAATGGTTTCGCGCGGCATGGTGAGAAAATCGTCGTCGTTGACGGTGATGGCAAGGAAGATGTTTGAAAGCGCGTTGGTGATGATCATCGCACCAATCAAAAACGTAAACAACAAGAAACGCTGACCGCGCGTGGCCGAAAGCAGGCGGTTCATCGTCTGCCTAAGCACGGTCTTAAAGGTCACGGGAGCGACGCTTTTCCCGGTGGCGTGGTTGGAAAATGCCTCGTCGAGGTCAAACGGCTTAACTTTGATTTCCTCGACGTCGTCTTTGATCGAGCCTTCGTGGATCGTGACGTCGGTGCGTTCGCGTAGATCGATGATCTTTTTAATCGGGGTTTTCGGGTCGGTGTATAAGGTGTCTCCTTTAAGGATGAAGCGGGCTTCAAAGGCTTCTTCTGAGTCCCGGTACACCGTGATGTCGTTGCCGCCTGAGGTGCTCGTGGCACGGTGGAGGTCGCCCAAGTAAATGTCGTTTTCCGTCGCGTAGTCGATGACACGAGTTTTTTTGTTTTGCTTATCGGCGATGATGCGACCGTCTTCGAGCTCGACGACGCGGTCGGCGAAGTGCTCGGCGAGCCGACGTTCGTGGGTGACCATGATGACGAGTTTTTCTTTGGCGATTTGTTCAAGCACGCGCATGATGGCGAGCGTGTTTTTGCTGTCGAGGTTGCCGGTCGGTTCGTCGGCGAGGACGACGGCGGGGTTTTTCGCAAGCGCGCGGGCGATGGCGACGCGCTGTTGTTCGCCGCCTGAGAGTTGACCGGCGAGGCGTTTGGCGTACTTGCCCATGCCGACGGCTTCAAGCAAGTAATCACCACGCGCAGCGATCGCGGTTTCATCGGTGAAACCGGCAAGCCGTAGTGAGATGGCGAGGTTGTCACGAACCGATTCATGCGGCAATAAATAGTAGTTTTGGAAGACCATGCCGACGGTGCGCGCACGGATGTCATCAAGGGTGTTGGAGCGGTATTTCGTCACGGTTGTCTCGCCAATGGTGATGGTGCCGCTGTCGAACGAATCCATGCCGCCGATGACGTTGAGCAAGGTTGTTTTCCCGCTTCCCGATTCGCCGAGCAACACAACGAAGCCTTTCTCGGGGAAGGAAAGGGTAATGTCGTTTAAGACATGCAAGGCGTTGCGACGGTTTTTGTTGTAGGTCTTGTGCAATTTTTCAACGGTAATCATCGTATCACTCCGCCCTCAGCGCGGTGATCACGCTGTCTTTGAATATGCGTCGGTTGAAGCGGACGCCGCTTAAGACCGCAAGCGCCGTCAGCATAATGAGCAAGACCAGGTAGTTGCTGAAGCGGTAATAGCGTAAAAAATCGTTCATCCAGCCAAGGCTGTATCGGTTCAGAATCAAAAACGCGAGCACGAGGAAAAGCGACAAGATAAACACAAACGCCAGTTCAAGCACGGTGATGCGGTATAGCGATCGTTTGCTCGCGCCGATGGAACGGAAGATGACGTAGTCTTTGGTTCTCGCTTGCATGATGTTTTTAAGCGTTAAGTACGTCACGAAATAGACGACCACCATGAA
>SLFZ01000051.1 GCA_007123975.1 Candidatus Izemoplasma sp.
GCCGACTGCATGATCGTGTTGATCATGCCGCCGAGGCCGATGTCTTCGGCGAGCTTGACGGCGTTGATGATGTAGAGTTTGGCGTCTTTTTCGGCAAGTTGACGTTTGACCTTGTTGGGAAGCAGGTTCTCGATGTTTTCAGAGGATGTGACGGTGTTCAGCAAGAACGTGCCGCCATGGCGAAGGCCGCCAAGCATGTCGTAAAGGTGGAGATAGGAATCTTTCGAGCACGAGAGGAAATGCGGGCGGTTAACCAAGTAGGTGCTGCGAATCGGCTTTTCGCTGAAGCGCAGGTGCATGCGGGTGACGCCGCCGGATTTCTTCGAGTCGTAGCTCGAGTAGGCTTGGCCGTACAGATCGGTGTTTTCACCGATGATTTTGATGGTGTTTTTGCTGGCGCCTACGGTGCCGTCGCTGCCGAAGCCAAAGAACAGAAGTTCGGTGGTTGTCTTGTCGATGGTGTCGATGCCTTCAGGCGTGTCGAGCGACGAGTTGTTGACGTCGTCGACGATGCCGATGGTGAAGCGGTTCTTCTGTTTTCCGGCGAGGTTGTCGTACACGGCGACGATTTGTGCCGGCGTGGTGTCTTTGCTTGAGAGGCCGTAGCGTCCACCGATGATGGCAGGCGCGTTGTCGCGCTTGTAGTAAACGCTCTTGACGTCGAGGTACAGCGGTTCGCCGATTGAGCCGTTTTCTTTGGTGCGGTCTAAGACGGCGATGCGCTTGACGCCTTCTGGCATTGCGCTAAGGAAATATTCAGCGCTGAAGGGACGATACAGGTGCACGGTCAAAAGGCCGACCTTGCGTCCTTGGTCGTTCAAAAAGTCGACGGTCTCGCGGATGGTCTCGGTGACCGAGCCCATGGCGATGATGACGTCTTCGGCGTCTTTTGCGCCGTAGTAGACAAACGGTGCGTAGTCGCGACCGGTTTCTTTTGATATTGCTTGCATGTAGTCGTTGACGATGTCGGGGATGTCGGTGTAGAACTTCTCTTGAAGTTCACGCGCCTGCATGTAGACGTCGTCGTTTTGAGCTGAGCCACGCGTGACAGGGTTTTGGCTGTTCATCGCGCGACGGCGGAACTTAAGCACGGCCTCGCGGTCGAGCAGCTTGTCGAAAACCTCGTAGGGCATGAGTTCAACTTTGTTGACTTCGTGTGAGGTACGGAAACCGTCGAAAAAGTGCAAGAACGGGACGCTTGATTTGATCGCGGCGAGAT
The DNA here is from genome assembly GCA_007123975.1 of Candidatus Izemoplasma sp. Taxonomy (GTDB): domain Bacteria; phylum Bacillota_I; class Bacilli_A; order Izemoplasmatales; family Izemoplasmataceae; genus SLQR01. The sequence continues at coordinate 1,220 of SLFZ01000051.1, forward strand.
GCGCAACGCCACCGAGGTCCATGACTTGTTGGACCGAGCCGGTCGCGAGCATCGCGAAACCGGTTTGGCGTGTGGCCATCACGTCTTGATGGTCGCCGAAAATCGAAAGCGCCTGCACGGCGACGCTGCGGGCCGAGACGTGAATGACGCCCGGGAGCAGTTCTCCGGCAATCTTGTACATGTTCGGCAGTTTCAACAACAGCCCTTGGCTAGCGGTGTATGTGGTGGTAAGCGCGCCCGCTTGTAGTGAACCGTGTACGGTTCCTGCGGCACCGGCCTCCGACTGCATTTGAATGACCTTCACGGGCATGCCGAATAGGTTCTTTTTCCCTTGTGAGGCCCATAAATCTGTGAGTTCAGCCATGGGTGAAGACGGGGTAATCGGGTAGATGCCCGCCACTTCCGTGAACGCGTAAGACGCGTACGCGGCCGCTTCGTTTCCATCCATTGACTGGAACATTTTCTTTGTCGCCATTGCAACAACCTCCAGTTATTTTATTCATGCTAAAACGTCGTATGTTGTCATACAAATAAATTATACAATATCCGCGGTGTTGTGACAACCTTTGCTGGGGAAAAAACAAAAAGAAAGCACTTTCATTGCGTGCTTTCTTCCTTGTTTGTAAAACCGGTCGGTTTATTTCAAACTGTTGCGCATGGCGGTGGCTTTATCGAGGTACATGGCGGCGACTTTTTTGAAGTCGATGCCGAGTTCTTCGCTCAGGCCGATGATGTGTTTGTACCAGGCGACGTTGTGCCACTGCAAGCATTGAAACATGCGCCAAAAATAGAGTCGGTTGTAGTCTTCGGTGGTGGGGGCTTCGTCTAAGTATGCTTCGAGCAGTTCGAGCGCATGGTCAAAGTTCATGTTGCCGAACTGGGCGATGTCGTAGAAGGGGTCGTTGTTTGCGGTAAACTCCCAGTCGACGAGTCGAAGGCCGTTTTTGGTGATGACGAAGTTCGACGGTTGCGGATCGCCGTGGGTGAAGACGGTGGGGTGCGTCCCGTATTTGCTGATAAGGTCGCGCCAGTTTCGCTTTAAATTGGCGTATTGGTCGTTGTGGCTGTAGCCATAGGCATAGATCAGCGACTCATAGGCGTAAAGCCGTGCGAGTGGCGAATAGTCAAACGGCGTCACAAACCCGGATTCGTGCACGCCCTTGAGGAGCTCGGCAACGTCTTTTACATGGTTGAAGGGTTCGTCTTCGCTCATCGGTTTGCCGTGGACGTAGACGCCGATTTTTTCACCGGTCTCAACATCGAGGTGCACGGTTTCGTTGGAGATGCCCCACGATTCGACGATGGGCAAATGAAACGCTTCGACTTTGCGGTCGACGAAGTGGTGGGCGTTTTTTCCGGGGATGCGGAAGGTAAAGGGAACGCCGTTTACGTCGATGGCGTAGGTGTAGTTTGACATGCCACCCATCAGGCGTTTCACAATCGAGACGCGTTCGGGGTCGACGTCAAAATGTTTGGCGCACACGGTGCGGATGCGTTGTTCATGGTCCATGGGAATCGTCCTTTCAAATGCGGATAAGTTTGGTCGGTTCGTGTTGCGCGGCCACGATGATGTCAAATCGCGCCGCCGGCACGTCATAGCTTTCGAACACGTCAAGCAGTGTGCCTAGGGCGTGGTGTTCGGTGTTGCATTCTTCACTCGGGTGCACAAGCACGATGGTGTGGGTGTTGTCGCCGACGAGTTTGCTCAAGTGATAGGCCGAATCGGCGTTTGACATGTGTCCTTTGACCGAGTCGATGCGGCGCTTAAGGTAGTAAGGCCGTGGGGATGAAAACAACAAGGAGACGTCGTAGTTGGCTTCGAAAAGGTAAGCCTCGGCACCGGCGATTTTTGGGTAGTCGCTCGTTGGCAAGAAGCCGACGTCGGTGAGGTAGACCAGGCGTTTTCCTTCGTGTTCAATGACGAATCCAAGCGCCGCCGCGGCGTCGTGAGAGACATCGAGCGGCGTGATCGTGAGGTCGCCGAGTTGAAACGGCACGTCGCTTTCGATGGCGATGCTTTTTACGC
>SLFZ01000017.1 GCA_007123975.1 Candidatus Izemoplasma sp.
CATTTCAAGATCCATGGCATTCGCTCCCTTCCTCTTTATTATATCAGTGAATGGGCACAGGGGACAAGGTTGATTACATGATGCTTTTGTACTATAATAGTAATGTTTGCTCGAAGCACAATGAAAGGATGATGCACGATGAACAAAAAATCACGCGACATCTCCCTCGCACGCGCAAAAACCTTAAAAAGCCGCATCGACGATTACCTCGTGGTGCGCGACAAAATTCCTTGTGGGTTGGACTGCCACGAAACACTCGAGAAACGCAAGGCGCATATTCTCAACGTTCTCGGTGGCAGCGAAGCCGACTGGAACGACTATAAATGGCAGCTAAAACATCGGGTTTCCGACATCGATACCTTGTCAAAAATCCTTCAGTTGGAGGACGATGAGGTGGATGCGATTAAGAAAGTATCGGACCTCTACCGCTGGTCAATATCGCCATACTACCTTTCACTGATTGACCCCCGTGAAAAGTTTGATCCGATCAAGTTGCTCTCGGTTCCTAACAAACTCGAACTGCTTGACGAAGAAGCGCCACTCGACCCCATGGGCGAAGAGTTTACCAACCCGGCCGGTACCATCACACGACGTTATCCCGATAGGCTCATCATCAACGTCACCAACGAATGCGCGATGTATTGTCGGCATTGCCAACGCCGCCGCAACATCGGCCAAGTCGATCTCATGACCGCGAAACCTTTGCTTGAAGAATCGTTTGCCTACATTCGTGAGCATGAAGAGATTCGTGACGTCCTTGTGACCGGTGGCGATCCGTTTACCTTGTCCGACACGCAAATCGAATGGATTTTGGAAAACCTCACATCAATTCCGCATGTCGAGTACGTGCGCTTTGGCAGCCGCACACTCGTGACGATGCCGCAACGGATTACCGATTCGCTTGTGGAAATTCTTAAAAAACATCACCCCGTCTACGTCAACACCCATTTCAACCATCCGATGGAAATCACGCCCGAGTCCAAAGAAGCCTGTGAAAAACTCGCCAACGCCGGCGTCCCCTTGGGCAACCAAGCTGTGCTCCTTAACGGCATCAACAACGATAAGTTCGTGATGCGTAAGCTCAACCATGAAATGTTGAAAATTCGCGTCCGCCCATACTACATCTTCCACGCAAAAACCGTCAAAGGCACCCACCACTTAAAAACCAGCCTCGACGACGGCCTAGAAATCATGGAGTACCTCCGTGGCTACACCTCGGGCATGGCGATACCAACCTACATCGTCAACGCGCCGGGCGGAAAAGGCAAGACACCGATTTTGCCAACGTACGTCATCAACCGTGGCCCGAAATATTTCACCATCCGCACCTGGGAAGGTGAAATCCTCAAGCATAAAAACGAAGACACCGTACCAATTGAAGACCTTTACAACGCCCTTGATTAAAGCCGACACGTCGGCTTTTTTCATGCTATAATGGGTGTGTAGGGAGGTGCGATTTTGAACGAACGCACACGCATGATTCGCGAGCAACTCACCCCGCGCGGCATCCGTCACCCTCGAGTTCTCGAGGCCTTTGAACGCGTGCCTCGCCATCGCTTTGTGCCCGAGCGTTACGCCCGATACGCCTACGAGGATTCTCCGCTTGACATCGGACTCGACCAAACGATTAGCCAACCGTTCATCGTCGCCTTGATGACCGAAGCCATCGACCCGCGCAATACCGACAAAGTCTTAGAAATCGGCACCGGAAGCGGTTATCAGACGGCGATACTCGCCGAACTCGTTGCACATGTCTACAGCGTTGAACGCATCGAACCGTTGATGCACACGGCAAAACGCACGCTTGACGCCCTGGGCTACACAAACATCACCTACGCCTTCGGCGATGGTCATGAAGGCCTTCCCGAGCACGCCCCCTACGACAAAATCATCGTCACCGCCGCGGCCAAGCGTTTGCCAGAAGCCCTCGTCGATCAACTCGCCGAAGGAGGCATCCTCGTCATCCCAATAGGCGGGCATTTCTTCCAAGACTTGGTGAAAATTACGAAAAAGGCGAAAGGCTACCGCAAGGAAAACCTAGGCGGCTGCCGTTTCGTGCCGCTGGTCAAAAGCAAACGCTAACCATTGAACATAAAAAGGTGTTGTGCGCGCACAACACCTTTTTTGGTGGAGTTTGTCTTTAGGCTTGCGGACTGAGGTTTTCTCGTGCCTTGAGCATCTGCGCACGATTGAGCGTTCGAAGTAGCACCAAGTGCGTCGTCACGCCGCACCCAACAAGAACAAGCAACCCGCTGATCCACGCCGTTTTCATGATCCACATTGAAAAGCCTAACGACACCCAAAGAAGCGTTATCATGCCGACCTTTGTCTTGATGTCGATCGCTTTGTGGGTGATGTAGCTGTAGATGTAGATGCCAAAGACTCGGTGGTTGATTAACCATCGATAAAGCCGTTTTGAACTGCGCACGTAAAAATACGCCGCCAGCAGCAAAAACGGGGTCGTCGGCAACAGCGGTAAAAATATGCCCATAGCCCCCAGCACCACCGCCATCGTTCCTAAGAAGATGAAGGCGATCTTTTTCAGGGTAGGCATTTTAGTCCACCGCGCTCATCGGAATGCCGAGCGCGTTAGCGATGCCTTCGCCATACGCTTTGTCTGCGTTCAAACAATGCTTGATGTGCCGGATTTTGATGGCTTGAGGGATGTCGCCCATGTGGCGGGCGGTGTTTTCGAACAAGCGTTGACGTTCTTCCTCGCCCATCAGGCGGAACAGTTTACCCGGTTGCGTGTAGTAGTCATCGTCATCGGCGCGGAAGTCGTGGTTTGTGGCCGTTCCTTCCAGCTCAAGCGGCGGTTCTTTCAGCGATTGGCTGTCTTCCCATTCGCCTTCGCTGTTGGGCCAGTACCCAATCCGAGAACCGGCGTTGTCATCGACGCGCATTTGCCCGTCTCGATGGTAGCTGTTGTGCATCGGGCATTTGGGGGCGTTGACGGGAATCTGGTTGTGGTTCACGCCGAGGCGATAGCGCTGGGCGTCGCCGTAGGAAAACAGGCGCCCTTGCAGCATTTTGTCCGGTGAGAAACCGATGCCCGGCACGACGTTGGCGGGGTTGAATGCCGCTTGTTCCACGTCGCGGTGGTAGTTTTCCGGGTTTTTGTTGAGTTCGAAGTATCCAACTTCAATTAACGGATAATCTTTCTTATACCACACTTTTGTCAGGTCAAACGGATTGTATGGATGCGTTTTCGCTTGCGCTTCGGTCATCACTTGAATGTACATCGTCCAGCGTGGATACTCGCCTTGGTCGATGCTGGTGAGGAGGTCGTGCTGGTGGCTTTCACGGTCTTGCCCGATCAACACTTCAGCCTCGGCGTCGGTCATGTTTTCAATGCCTTGGTTTGTCTTGAGATGGAACTTTACCCAGACGCGTTCGTTGTTGGCGTTGATCATGCTGTAGGTGTGTGAACCGTACCCATTCATGTGCCGATAGGATTTAGCGATGCCGCGGTCCCCCATGGTGATGGTGACTTGGTGAAGGCTTTCGGGCAAAAGCGTCCAAAAATCCCAGTTGTTTTTGGCACTGCGCTCGTTGGTGTAAGGGTCCCGCTTAACTGCTCGGTTTAAATCCGGAAAGCGGTGCGGATCGCGGATAAAGAACACCGGTGTGTTGTTGCCGACGAGGTCCCAGTTTCCTTCTTCTGTGTAAAACTTCATCGCAAACCCACGGATGTCTCGTTCGGCATCGGCGGCGCCGCGTTCGCCGGCAACGGTTGAAAACCGCACGAACATGTCCGTTTTCTTGCCAATCTCAGAAAACACTTTCGCTTTGGTGTATTTCGTGATGTCGTGCGTCACCGTGAAGGTTCCGAATGCCCCAGAACCCTTCGCGTGCATACGGCGCTCAGGAATGACCTCACGATCAAAATGCGCCAGTTTCTCCAAGTACCACACATCCTGCAGCAACATCGGCCCGCGCGGTCCGGCTGTCATCGCGTTTTCGTTGTCTGGTACCGGTGCGCCAACGGCGTTGGTGAGTTTCTTTTTCTTCTCTTTCATCGTATCCTCCTTCATAATGGATGAAGCCGCGAATGATTCGTTGAATCGTTCGCGGCTCTGTGGCTTCCACCTTCATTATATGCGAAACGGGCGGCCGTGTAAACGACAACCGCACTGGATTGCGTGCAGCACACACTATTTAAAAAAGCGTCCGCTAGAACGCCTTTAGGTGCTAAAAAGATGATAATAGCACAGCCTTTGTGGTTATTTTTTTCCCATGGACTCACGAACGCGCTGGCGTTGGACGCTCTTCGCATGGTCTCGCGTCGCGTTGGCGTGGTCGACGAGGGCCTTAACGGCTTTTTCAGAAAACGCTTCGTGGTCTTCGACCCCGTAGATGGTTTCGATGTTGGCTTGATCGTCCATGACGATGTCGAGCACGCCATACTTAAAGGCGCGTCCTAAGGTCGGTGTCAAGGGGACAATGTTCAAGATTTTTTCAAAAGGAATGTCTTGTGACGTGCCCTTTGCGCCACCGCTTTTATAGAGCAGACGCCGGTCGGTTAAGATGATTTCTCGCGATGGAATGCTTGCGAGCGTGAGCCCGACAATGACGAAATAGGCGATGATCAAAATCGCAAAAAGCGGCTGATAATCGGCGTCGGTCACAAACAAATACCCTGTCCCAACAATCATCGCGACGAGCACCACCATGTACCATTTGCCGATGATGTGAAAACCGTATCGCCACGTCGTTTTGGTTTTCGCGATGGTTTTTTCTTTTTGAAAGGTTTTATCGCTTTGTTTTCCCGGCGTCGGCTTAAACATGTCATCGCTTGACGTGGATTGCTTAAAATCATCCTGTTTCATCGTCTCACCTCATTTATCCATTTCCAGTGTACCACAAAACGACGGTGTACGCATTAGGCAACACGGTTGATGAAAACCTTACTTATCGCATCCGCTATTAGATTGATTTTGCTGCATGGTGATGCGTTCACATAAAAAGCCCCTCGCGGGGCTTATGATTACTTCAACAATGTTTTCAAATACGCTTTGAAGTCGTCTTTCAAATCATCGCGTCGCAACGCATACTCAACGGTGGCTACGAGAAAACCAAGTTTATCGCCGACATCGTAACGTCGACCCTTAAACACATAAGCGAGCATCGCCTCGTGCTTGGCGAGTTCTTTCAGGGCATCGGTGAGTTGGATTTCGTTGCCGGACCCAGGCTTGGTTTCTTCAAGCAACGGGAAAATCTGTGGTGTGATGATGTAGCGCCCGAGGATAGCGACGTTGCTGGGGGCGTTTTCACGCGCAGGCTTTTCGACGAGGTCTTCAACCCGGTAGGTGCGTTCATCGAGCTTCATGCCCTTGACGATGCCGTATTTTGACACGTCTTCTTTGGCGACTTCTTGCACGCCGAGCACGCTCGCCTGCGATGAATCGTATACGTCAATGAGTTGCTTAAGGCATGGCGTGCCATCGTGATAAACAACATCATCGCCAAGCAAGACCGCGAAGGGCTCATCGCCGACAAAGGGCTTTGCGCATAATATCGCATGACCCAAGCCTTTGGGTTCGTGTTGCCTGACGGCGTGGATGCGCACCATGTTTGTGATGTCACGCACTTCCTTAAGCTCATTTGCTTTCCCTTTTTCTTCAAGCAACGTCTCAAGTTCAACCGCGCGATCAAAATGGTCTTCAATCGCCGATTTGTTTTTCGCTGTCACAATCAAGACATCTTCGATGCCTGAGGCGACCGCCTCTTCGATGATGTATTGCAGCGTGGGTTTATCGACAATCGGCAACATCTCTTTTGGCATTGCTTTGGTGGCCGGTAAAAACCGAGTGCCCAGACCTGCCGCTGGAATAACCGCTTTGCGTACCTTCATGTGTATCCCCTTTCAAGCGTCATAAGAAAAAACCGCCCGCCAAGCGGGCGGTGATTACACCAAAAACTTGCGTGTGATTTCACTGGTAATCCAGCTCACCATCATCCAGACAAGGAACGTTAAAAGAATGTGATGAAATGGCCCTAACAAGACCGCGCCAAGGCTGATTAAAGTGGCGATGAGAAACATCAAACCGACAAACTCGGCTTCGCGTTCAATCTCATTGCCCACCACGTAGCCAACAAACGCGCCAAAGAGCGCTTGTACGATGTATACAATCCAAACCATTGTCATCTCTCCTTTATCATGCGGTAACCTTATGCAAGTTCATTATACACGACTTATCGCCCGAATTAAAGGCTTAAATAGGAATTTTCGATGCGTTTATTCAACGACGCTATGCCAACGGGCGATTGTTCAATCGGGCTCAAGGATTCGTTCTAGTCGTTTTTTTAACCAGGCGACAATCGATGCCAAATGAAACCGCACAAGCGTCATCGTGAAAACAACCAACGCCGATGATAAGACCAAATCACTCGGGTAGTGATAACCTCCCACGACACGGCCAAAACCAACGGCCGAAAGCCATAATCCGACCGCCAAAGAAATGATGACACGTGTGCGAGGGAGTTCCCTTAACTCTCTGGCCGCAATGATAAAGATGATCATCATCGCCGCGCTCGTCATATGCCCAGAAGGCATCGACGTAAACTCCTGGCGGTTGTCAAACCACCCTTGTGATTGAAACCATGGAACGATGCTCGAGGGGTCTTCGACGTACATAAACCGTTCTCGAACCCAGACGAACTTGATCACGGCGACCAAGAAATAGACGATAAAAAACGTGACCGCATAAATCGTCGCATACTCTCGGTAGCGCCGGTTGCGATCGGGAAAACTCAAGGCGCTAATCCAGGCCGACGCGACCATCACGATTGTCAGCAACGACACGGCAAAGACCGGCGAACTGAAATACGTCCACACCGTGGCCATGAAAAGCACGATCGCAGCGACAATAGCAATCACCAACCCCACGGTAAGCAGTCGCTTAAATTGGCGCTGCCGGAGCCACACATACTTCAACAAGACTGCCAACGCCAAAAACAATAAAAAATACGCAGGCACATGCCCTGCTTGATGGATAAAGCGAGCGTAGCCGCTGCTTTCGTGATAAAGCGCTTGGGCAAGGATCACGTCCGTAAACGTAAACACCGCCAGAAGCGTCGCAAAAATCAATGAAAAAACGATAAAAACCACTTTCATGGAAAATCACCTTTCAAACAATGAACCGCGTATGCCGTTGATGTGTCATGCAGATGAGCTATTCATCTCTGTTTAAGAAGTCCCGTAATCTTCCAACTTGAAAGGTTTGGGGCAGGTATCGTACGTGGTTGAACGTGGGGCCACGAAGCCCGTAGCGGCTGTGGTACCCAATGCAATTGATGTAGACGTTGACATCGTGCACGGCGTGCATTTTTTCAAGCAACGCAAGCGTTGCGACCGCATCCGCATGCGCTCGGTGCGCACTGACGTTTATTAGGTCAAAACGTTCAAGGGCATTTTCCAACCGGTGCGGATAATCGTATAAGTCTTTGTAGGCAGTCATCATATCAAGCACATCGCAATCAAAGCGATAATCCCGCTCATGTCTGGCCATTAAAGCGGTCACAAACGAGAGATCAAACTGGAGATTATAGGCGATCACCAAAGGTTTTTCCTCCAGCAGCTCACGCACCGTTTTTGCCAGCGATTTTTGTGTGACACCGCCATCGCTCATCGTCTGAGTGATGCCGGTGATGTCGGTGATTTCAGGGCTGATGGGGCGGCTGGCTTTCACCAAGACGTTGACTTCCTTAATGGGCTTGCAGGTGCCATTGCGGTTTTCGCACAGCACAGCACCAAAATCGATGATTTCGTCTTGGTTGTAGTCCAGTCCAGTCGTTTCAACATCGAAAACGAGGATTTTATGATACGTGTCGACGGTTTTCACAACATCATCCTTTTTGTCATGTTAGCTTCATTGTAACACATTTATACTCACGGATTGAAGCGAGCGATAATCGCATGAATCAAGGCATCGTATGTGGTGAGTATCGCCGTGTGGTTTGTTTTCACATGCCTCATTGCCTTGAGGTTTGCGCCATGCACAATACGGTTTCGAAGCAAACGGTACGTGGTCGTCTCATGGGTGCCGAATATGGTGCGGACCGTCTCGGTGGGAATGTTGAAATGCATCAGCGCATTTTCAAACCCTCGCACGTTGAGCGGTATGCGTGAGGGCACTGGACGGTTTGTGTCTTGGAGGTGTTTGCGTCGAACCGAAACCACCAAGGTTTCGACGAGGAAAAAGCGCGCAAGAAACGTTTGAATTTCATCGCTTTCAAGCAACGCACGTTTTTCATCGAACCAGTCTTTTTCTAACGGTTTCATTGTGTCCTCCTGTACCCACGGTGATAAAAAAGCGGCCGTGTCGGCCGCATTATGGTCAAATCGGTTCTTGTGCGTACGATTTGATAATCTCAGCCAGCTGGCGTTTCACATCGTCGACATCGAGGTTTTCAAACGACGTGGTCATGTCGTTGAATGTTTTCTCATCAAAGGGCGCATCGCCCTGTGTTGCGGCGTGTTCGATGAAGATTTTGCGGTTTGGGGTCTTGATGTTGTTGTCGACATCCACCAAAAGCTCTTCGAACAGTTTTTCACCGGGACGAAGTCCTGTGTACACGATGTCGATGTCTTTGTATGGTCGATACCCCGCAAGCCGGATCATCTTTTCTGCTAGCGCTTTAATTTTGACGGGTTCGCCCATGTCAAGGACGAATATTTCGCCCCCCTTAGCGTATGTCGCCGACTGCAATATCAACGATACCGATTCAGGGATGGTCATGAAGAAACGTGTGATTTCCGGATGCGTGACCGAGACCGGTCCGCCTTCCTCAATCTGTTTTTTAAAAAGCGGGATGACGCTGCCGTTGGATCCGAGGACGTTGCCAAAGCGGACGGCTGCGTACTTGGTGGTGTCGCTTACGCTGGCAAAATGTTGTGTAATCAGTTCGGCATACCGTTTTGTCGCGCCCATGACGTTGGTCGGTCGAACGGCTTTGTCACTTGACACAAGAACGAAATTCGAGGCGCTGTGTTGTTGTGCAAGTTTCGCGGCGTAGTAGGTGCCAAGCACGTTTGTGCGAATCGCTTCGTGTGGGCTGCATTCCATCAGTGGAACGTGTTTGTAGGCTGCCGCATGGAAAACGATGTCGGGTTTGTACTTTTTGTAGACGGCTTCAAGCCGTGCTTCGTTGTAGACGCTGCCAATGACAACCTCGAGGCAGCCTTTGCGTTTTTGGCGGTGGCATCGCCGTTCGATTTCCTGTTGAACATCGTACGCGTTGTTTTCGTATATGTCGAAAATAATCAGTTTTTTCGGTTTGAGCTCAACGACCTGGCGTGAAAGCTCGCTGCCGATCGATCCGCCACCGCCGGTCACGAGAACGGTTTTTCCCTTGATAAGATTGACGATGTCTTTGTTGTCGAGTTTGATGACGTCACGGTTCATCAAATCTTCGACTTTTACATCGATAATTTTTGAAGCGCCGTTTTTCCGGACCTCTTCCATCAGCGGAAGCCGTTTAATCCGAACGTGTTTTTCGTTCAGTATGCGGAGCATGTCCTGAAGCTTCTTAAAATTGATGTTTTTAATGGCGATGATGACTTCTTCGATGCGGTATTCGTCGATGTAATTAGGCACCTCGCTAATCGGTCCGAGGATGCGGACGCCACTGAGACGGTTGCCGATTTTATCGAAGTCATCGTCAACGAATGCAACGGGAATGTTGGGCATGTTTTTGTTCCGATAAATTTCCTTGAGAACCATCTCTCCGCCGTCACCGGCGCCGATGATTAGGGTGCGAACGCCGAGCGCTTGACGCCAGTCCATGTTGGTTCGTAAAAAGTTGATTGCACGTTTTAAAATTCGCGGAACGGTGAGGAAAAACATCTCGAGGGATGCGATGAACACAAACGCCACCCAACTGACAAACTCGATGCGGGTAATGAAGAAAAACAGGCCGAGGACAAAGTTGGATATGATGACCGCGAGAAATATCCGAAAAACATCTTCAAACCCGAAATGGTCAAGCAGCATTCGGTATAGTCCAAACGCGACGAAAAAGATTATTTTCAGCACGATGATGATCGGTAAGATCATCGCGATGCTTCGGTAGTCGATGGTGATGTCAAGCACATGAAAAACGAGCACCGTCGCACCGTAGGCCACGGCGATAGAAAACGCATCCAACAACATAAACTGGAATGCGCGCATCCATTTCTTCATGCGAAGCGATTTTGTCATAAAGCCCCTCCTTGCCGTTCACACAAGAAAACGCAAGCCGGCTCGGTTTCACCGCCATGCGTCGGGATTCACGAAGCTCCCCATCCCGATATCCCTTATTGTCTTGTTTGACGTCATTATACCATAAGCAGACAAAATTGAGAAAAAAACTCCTTTGGCGTTGACATCCAGAAAAATTATAGTACACTGTTGCTAGTCAGTGGATGCGTTTTCGCCATAGTATGCTATAATAATTTTAAGGTGTTTTTTTTACTGAAAAAACGCTATTTACGGGATTAGGAGTGTGACAATGGACAACAACCAGCATTACGAACAAGAGCTTGACCTCAGTCAGCTGATACGAATTTTGCTGAACCGCTGGTATCTCATCGTGGTTGCTGTCGTCGTCATCGGTGGTTTGGCAACGATTTTTGCCGCCACACGCGACGACTACTACGAAGCATCACGAACTTATGCCATTCAAATTGAGGCTGGCGAAGGTTCAACGATCACAGACGCCGTGCGTCTGGTCAACACGTACATCAGTTTCTCCACAAGCGAAATCGTCATGGATCGCTTGGTCGACACATTAAATCAGCATCCTGATGCTGAAATAACCTATAACGCGCAAATGCTTCGGCGCATGATTTCGGTTCGTGAAAGCGGCGCCCAATCCATCGCCATCACCATTACGGTGACCTCTGGAAACCCGGAGGAAGCCGCGTTGATTGCCAATGAACTATTCAACTCGATTGACGAACTGATTCGCACCGAAATGCAAAACCTCCAAGACATCGACAGTTGGGGCAACGCAAAGGTCCCCGGCATCCCCAGCGGACCAAACCGACCGCTTTATGTTGTTGTCGGCATTTTGCTTGGCGGCATGGTGGGCGTGCTTGGCGTCTTTCTGATTGAGTTCTTCGACAAGACCATCAAATCAACCACCGACATCGAAAACAAACTGAACCTTCGGGTGCTCGGCATCATTCCCGATTACGAGATGGAAGAGGAGGTGCCTGAATAATGTTTCCGATGCGAAATAACAACGCGAAAAATCATCAATACCATATCATCTCCTTAAACGACCCCAGCAGCGCCATCACCGAACAATACCGAAAGCTCCGGACAAACATCGACTACTCCACCTTCAACAAAGAACTGAAAGTCATGAATGTCACCAGCGCGTTCGCCGGTGAAGGTAAAACGGTAACGGCGTTAAACTTGGCATCCGTTTACAGCCAAGCCGGACAAAAAACCCTCATCATCGACATGGATTTGCGGAAACCGAAAGTTCACCGTGGATTCAACCTCTCGAACTCGAAAGGGCTTACCGACATCATCACCAAAGACAAAGAAAAAGGCACGATTATCCAGAAAATTACCGACACGCTGCACGTCTTAAGCACTGGTGAAAAGATGCCCTTCCCATCCGAGTTTCTGATGAGCAAGAAACTCAAGAGCCTCATCACCGAACTCAAGCAACAATACGATCGCGTCATCATCGACTGCCCGCCGATGACCGCCGTCACCGATGCATCGATTATTTCCAAGTTGACCGATGGCACCATCGTCATTATCGCTTCTCGGAAAACCCCTGTGGAGGTCGCCAAAACGATCATGAAAAACCTTCAAGAAAACGGGGCGAACATCATTGGAACGGTCTTAACGCGCGTTCGCCGAAAAGACCAAAAATACATCTCCGGCTACTACTACAGCGACTATAGCGACGACAACTAATTCCAACCATCAAAAACGCCCAAGATTCTGGGCGTTTTTTTCTTGC
>SLFZ01000036.1 GCA_007123975.1 Candidatus Izemoplasma sp.
AAGCCGCGCTTCGTGAAATGATTATTCCTGGCTTGCTCGCGGTTGGTGCGCCCCTCGCAATTGGTTTCTTGCTTGGCGCTGAGGCGCTTGGCGGTATGCTGGCGGGTGCCCTTGCAAGCGGTATCGCCATGGCCATTTTCATGGCCAATGCCGGCGGTGCATGGGACAACGCAAAAAAATACATCGAAGAAGGCCATCACGGCGACAAAGGCAGCTTCGCTCATAAGGCAAGTGTCACCGGCGACACGGTTGGCGATCCTTTCAAAGACACCAGCGGCCCCTCCATCAACATTCTCATTAAGTTGATGACCATCATCAGTTTGGTGTTTGCGGCCTTATTCGGCACTGGATTAATTGGTTAAATCAGCGCGCTTCGGCGCGCTTTTTTTTGTTGTTCTTAACCTTTTTTTCGAGTTGCTCAATTTCTAGAGAAAACGAAAAACACAGCCTATAAAAGGCTGTGTTCGTCGCGCATGTTTGTCATGATGCTTTTCTTAGAGAGGAGGATGAAGTTATCGTTGAGAATATGAAGTTTAATCCGTTATAACACCGGTAAAACGATAATTGAACACACCATCGGCGCCAACGCCTGTGTCCTCAAACGTCACGAAGATGCTGACGAGCCCTGTACTGACGATGGTGACGGTGTTGCCATCGACCGTGGCACGACTGTTTGAGACGGTGACGGTGTAATTTTGGTTGGTCGCGTTCTCAGGTAAAATCTCAACGTCGATGGTGATGACAGTGCCGACTTCGACATCAACGCGTCCATCGGCGTCATTCGCGTTTGGAAGCGTGAAATCATCGGCTGTGATAATCACTTCACTAATGGGAATGTCCTCGGGGTCAGGTTCTGGGTTCACAGTCAGGAATCTGTACTCGAGAAGCCCATCCACACCAACCGAGGTGTCCTCAAACTGGATACGAATGCTGACATTGCCGACGCCGGTTGCGCCTGGCATAAACGTGACGGTGTGGCCGTCGACCTCAGCACGTGAGTTTGACGTGGTGATGGTGTAGTTTTGGTTGGTTGCGTTCTCAGGAAGAATGTCAATGTCTAAGGTGATGACGACGCCGACTTCAACCTCTGGACGGTCACTGGCATCGTTGACGTTCGGCAGCGTAATGTCTTCCGACGTCACGATGACTTCACTGATCAGGATGTCCTCGGGGTCAGGGTCGGGCGTTACGGTCAGGAATCTGTACTCGAGAAGCCCATCCACACCAACCGAGGTGTCCTCAAACTGGATACGGATGCTGACATTGCCGACGCCGGTTGCGCCTGGCATAAACGTGACGGTGTGGCCGTCGACCTCAGCACGTGAGTTTGACGTGGTGATGGTGTAGTTCTTGTTCGATGCGTTCTCTGGTAAAATGTCGATATCTAAGGTGATGACGACGCCGACTTCAACCTCTGGACGGTCATCGATGTCGTTGACGTTTGGCAATGTGAAATCGCCTGCGGTGACGGTAACGTCGTCAATTGGGATGTCAATCGCCTCCGCGACTGTCAAGAAGCGATACTCCAATACACCGTTGTTGCCGACATTCGGATCTTCGAACGTGATGATAACGCTGACGTTTCCGGGGCCTGTGGCGCCAAACACGAAGGTCACGGTGTGGCCGTCGACCTCAGCACGTGAATTAGACGTGGTGATGGTGTAGTCTTTGTTGGAAGCATCTTCTGGCAGAATGTCAATGGTTAAGGTAATCTCGGTGCCAATTAAGACCTCTGGTCGGTCGTCGATGTCGTTGGCATTTGGCAGGTCAAAATCGCCAGCGTCGACATCAACGTTTTCGATTGGTGTCTCGACATCAACCGGAGGCGCAACGGTTAAGAAGCGGTATTCGAGCACACCGTTATTGCCGATGGAGGTGTCTTCAAACATGATGCGAATGCTGACATTACCCAGTTCTAAGCCTTCCACCACGCCCATCACAAACGTGACGGTGTGGCCATCGACTTGTGCACGGCTGTTGGAGACGGTAATGGTGTAGTTTTTGTTCGATGCGTTTTCTGGTAGAACCTCAATGTCTAAGGTGATGCTGGTGCCGACTTCTACCGTTGGGCGATCGCTTGCATCATTCACATTTGGCAACGTAAAATCACCAGCTGAAACGTTTACTTCTTCAATGGGCACATCAACATCAACCGGTGGAATCATTGTCAAGAAGCGATACTCAAAGCGTCCGCCAACCCCGATGGAGGTGTCTTCAAACTGGACGATGATGCTGACGTTTCCAGGCCCCGTGTTGCCATAGACAAAGGTAATTGTGTTGCCATCGACCACAGCGCGGGAATTGGACGTTGTGATTGTGTAGTTTTGGTTTGAGGCGTCCTCTGGCAAGATATCAATCTCTAACGTGATGACCGTATCAAGCGCAACTTCAGGACGATCGTCGATGTCGTTGGCGTTGGGGAGTTCAAAGTCGCCTGCGGTGATAGAGACCTCATCAATGAGGATGTCACCTGCAGCCGCTTCAAAGGTCAAGAAGCGGTACTCAAGCGGCACAAGGTTCGGGTCGTCAAAGGTGATGGTGATGCTGACGTTGCCCGGCCCTGTAAGGCCATAGAGGAACGTGACAGTGTTCCCCGTGACGTCCGCACGAGAGTTTGACGCGGTGATGGTGAACCCTTGGTGAGTCGCATCTTCCGGTAAGAAAGAAACATTAATCGTGAACGTGGTTCCGATTTGAACGTTCGGTCGGACATCCGGGTTATTCGGCGTTGGTAAATCTATCTCGGGAGATATAACCGATACGCTGGCGACCGGAATGTCTCCATTTTCCAGCTCGGTCCAGTTTGCCGTTAACGTGATGTCTTCGGTGACGGTGTCGCTACCGAAGTCCCATGCGGTATCCCCAAAACGCCACTCGTTAAAGGTGTAGCCTTCTCGGGTAGGGTCTGTGGGTTCGGTAACGAGGTCACCGCTTTCAATAACTTGACTGGCTACGGCGCTACCGCCTGCTGAATCAAAGGTGACGGTGTAGGTTGTCGGAAGTTCTGGATCGCGTTGACACGCCATAACTACGAATGCGAGCATAAAACTAATAAATACCGTTAATGCTTTTTTCATCGTATTTCCTCCTTAAAACGTATTGTGGTTTATAAATCGGTTATCCTTACTCAACTTCCCAACGCAACACGGTGCGTCCATCGTCCTCGATAAAGGCCTCACCAAGCGTTACCGCAAAACTTCCGTCAATCCAGAAGTGTTCGGTGTCCGTTGATGGCAATGCGCTGTTTTCGATGACGACGTTGCCGGTTCCTGTTGGCGCTGCAAGTTGGTCTGTTGGAACGTTTCCATAGGTGTGGCTTCCTGTTGCACGTGAATCATGGTTGCGTTGAATGTATACGCTATTGGACGCCGAGGGCGCAATGGCGTAAGGTGTATCCTCATAAGCATACACGTTGATGCTGCTAAAGACATTGACGATTATTCCATCGCCTTCGATGGCACCGGCAATGCCACCGACGTTCAAGCGCCCACCAACGTAGCTACGGATACCGGTGGATGAATAAAATCGGCTGCCGGCATAAGAATCGCGAATTTCGCCTGCGTTGATGCCGGCGATGCCGCCGACAAACTGGTCGCCATGCACGCGAATGCCGCTGAAGAAACTTTCGCGGATCACGCCAGTCGGACCATTGTATCCGACGATGCCGCCGATGACACGATTCGTGGCGGCTGTCGGTGGCACGTTGACATCCCAATAGCGTTGCGCCATCAGTTTGCCCACGGACGTGGTTGACGTGCGTTCGATGGTGCCGAAGTTAAACCCGGCAATGCCACCCATGTAGCTGTAGCGAGAGAGCGTACGACCGTTTTCAACGGCGTTGTAAGCGCCCATGGTTCCACGGTTGGTCGCGTCGCGGATAATGCCGTAATTTATGCTGGCGATTCCACCGCCACCAATGTTGGCTTTAATGACACCGTTTGCCGAGCTTGAACCCGCAAAACGAACGCGTTCTATGACACCGTCTTCGTGGTTAATGCCGACGAAGCCTCCGGCTCCTCCATCCATCATCGTTTCACGGTTGGCCACTTCGCCAGCTGTCGATGTCAACGCAAGACGCGATTCGCTGTCGCGTATCAACCCGTGGTTATGGACCGCAAAACCACCGATCAGTGGAACCGTTGCGGTGGTAATGTCACCGGCTACTGTTAAGTTATGGATAACTGCGGACGTGCCAAGCTCAAAAAACAAACCGGCATTTCCATTGACGGTGATTGTACGACCGTTGCCATCAAGGGTTCCTAAAAATCGATTGTGTTGAATGTCTGCAAACGCAGATGTATGTGTAAAGTTGTTAAACACCTTGTAATACATTCCATCGCCGCTGTTGTTTTCATGTGCGATGGCGCTTAAGTCTTCTGATGTCGCAAGCAAATAGGGATTGTTTTGGGTTCCTTCACCGCGGAATATCATGTCTTCTAAAATCACCGGGTTCTCTCCATTGGTGATGATTTCAACTTTATAAATCCCACCTTGAACCTCCACATCAGGTGTCCAAGTAACTTGGTTTTCTTCACCCGCCACATGGGTTCCGGGAATCACCGTATAGGTGTCCGAATAGACATAGTATTCAACGATGACGGTCGTGGGGTTGCCGTCTTCGTCTTCACCAGCTTCTTGACGGGTTGCCACTTGACCTTGATATAAACGGACTTCAAAACTGGTCTCCTCATTGACAAAACTTTGAAGCCAGCTAAGGGTTGTTGAGAAAGGTTCTGCTGTAAACTCAACTTCTGTGGGGAAAATCTCTACGCGACGCCAGCGGGCGTGCAAGGTCATGTTGTTGGTCACCACATCGACGTCGAAGTTCCACGGGGTTTGCAACTGTTCGTCACGATACCAACCGACAAACTCAGTGTCATCATCGATAAAAGGATCGGGAACGTTGACGGTAATCCGCCTTCCCTGAGCCACTTCAATCGAATCAATTGCGTTGCCTCCGTTGGTGTTGAAGCTGACTGTGTGCATGACAGTTTCGCTGTCTCTTGCACACGCGGTCAACGTCAAGAAAACAACACTAAAAAGCATGGCGATGAAAACCGTTTTGATGAATCGCTTCGTAAACATGCAATCATCCTTTCCCGATGGGGTTATGAAAGCGCTATCTAAGTTAGGTTTATATTATCATGTATGCCAAAATGTGGACACAACCAATATTCTATTGCGCTATCAGTTTTATTTATGACGAACAAAAACGTTTATGATTGATGTCCTCAGACTGTCGTGATGGCGTTGGTCGTCAATCCCGTTCATCAATCGCAACATGCTGCCCCCTTTACAAGACACCATTGAGAACGGTACATGAGGGGTAGGCATTTAAGCCGTCTTTACACTTGGCTTCAAATCCGTAAGCCTATCTTATATTATTCTTTAGAAGAAAGGTTTCTCGATGCCCTGGGAATGTCTTTTTTGACCATAAAAAAAAGGACAACTATAATTGCCCTTTATTCGTTGTTGTAAACTCTTTTCGAATGAAGCGGATGAAGCGTTCGGTGTCGGAGTAAAGCGGACTGTGGCTCCGCCATATGAGTCCAATAGAAATTGGGATTGGCGATGATAGCGATATGGCCACCAAATTGTCATCCATATCCGCAATTTCACGAAACACGAATGCACCGCAGTTGCCGTAGTTCAAGAACTGGCGGATGGTGTGAAACTGATTTGAGTAAAGGAGTACGTTTGGCTCAACACCCATCTGATGGAATTTCTCTTTAATGGTTGGGTTTTGGTAACTATCAGCTTTCATCAAGATGAGTTTTTCGTGCTTCAACATCTCAAACGTGGCGGATTTCGTACCCGCTAGAGGGTGCTGCTTTGACACACAGAAAACCAAATCCGTGCGGATGATTTGTTCAGTCGTAATCTGGCTGCTCATTCGATTATCGAGTACCCCGATGGCGATGTCGACCTGGTTTTCTAAAACATAGTTTCGTATCTCGAGCGAACCCGCTTCGATAACCTCTAGTGTGGTTTCCGGGCTGAAAGATTTAAATTTGTTGAATATTTCAGTGAAAAGAAACACCCCGATCATCGGCGGAACACCGATTCGAATGCGATTGTGTTTTCGCCCAAGATCTTTCATCTTCAGCTCGAGCTCAGTCGATTCTCGCAATATGCTTTGACATCGATTAAGAAAAAACTTTCCTTCTGGTGTTAGTGTCAAGCGATTGTTCATGCGGTTGAACAGTTTTATCCCAAACTCCGTTTCCAGTTCTCGAATGGCGGCAGAGATGGCGGGTTGTGAAACGCGGAGTTGCTTCGCAGCTTTGGTGATGTTGTTATGTTCGCACACCGCTGCGAAGTACTGCATCTGGGTTAGTTTCATGGTTTTCACCTCATCCTAGCTCCAGTCTACCATAACAGTTTCTAAAGCTCAATCATAAACAATAGTTATACCTCCCAAAGTTCTTGATAGTGTAAAAGCGCTTCCATGCATGCTATAGTATAAACAAGTTGATACAGGAGGGTGCCATGAAAAACGTAAAGAAGGTATTGCTTTATCCAATAAGGTGGTTGAAAACAAAAAGCAAAGAGGTCCGACTTCTTTGGATTGGGTTAATCTTGATTGCCATTGGTTCTTTTGGTGCGGCCTTGCTGCAAACCGACTTTGGACGAATTGAGGTTACTGAAATCGTTATTCCAACAGAAAATGGCCAATGGGTTGCCGCCGACTTGTATCGCCCCAAAACCGCAACCGCAGATAATAAAGCTCCTGCGATAGTGGTCATTCCTGGATTTAACCGATCGCGAGAAACGCAAACCAACATGTCTTTAGAACTTGCACGACGTGGCTTCGTGACAATTGTTATCGATTTGTACGCACAAGGCGATTCAAGTTCGTCGATGTCAAGCCAGTCGGCCACAACCGAAGGCTATGGAGCCATGGCGTTGATTGACTACATTCACAACACCGACAACTTTAACTACATCGACAAGAGCCGCGTTGGTGCCACGGGCCATTCTGCCGGAGGAAACGCGGCGCTGAGAAGTGCCCAGCGCTTTGGCATTGAAGTCATTGACGGGCTGCGCCCAGAGAGCAAGCTCGCGGCCATATATGTTTCAGGATACGTTCTTAGTTTTACCGATGGCGCACTATCTACCGTGCGTTCAAACATCGGTGCCGATTATGCAAGGTGGGATGAAGGGGCGTTTCGTAACGACATGCGCGACAACCCTGACATACACGACGCCGACATGCGTTTTGCGCCTGAGGCCATCCGTTTGGTGAACTCAGGATTAATTCAAAACGGTGAACCCCCCATTACCGAAGTTGAGATGAACCGTATTTACGGAAACCCTAACAACAACACGATGCGGATTTTTCACAACGTAAGGGTTTTGCACTCCTTTCAACCGTTTAGTGCCGTGTCGACGGCTTACATGATAGAGTTTTTCGAGTTTGTCTTTGAACATGAATCCGACATGTCCCCATATAATCAAACCTACATGGTTAAAGAGGTCTTTACCGGCTTCTCACTGGTTGGCGGGTTCTTGTTTGTCTTTGGACTTGGTGGTGTGCTTCTGAAGACACCGTACTTCTCAAGTTTAGTCAACCCTTTACCCAAACGCATTACACAAAATACCTTTGATAAACGGTTGTTTTGGGTATTATTCGTGATCAGTGCTTTGATAGCGTGTTTCATATACGCACCGATGGCACGGTTGAGTATCTCGTGGTTCCGCGACGCGCACAACGCCATCCAGACAGCGTGGTTCCCGGCTCGGATGATCAACGCCGTCATGATGTGGGCCGTGTTTAATGGTGTCGTCGGAATCTTGCTGTTCTTTGGGGTGTATTTTTTACGGGGTAGAAAGAATGGCGCGGATTTATCACCACTCAAACTGAAACCCTACGACGTGTTCAAGACAATCTTGCTGGCGCTGATAGTGTTCATGTCATTTTATGGCATCGTGAATTTGTTGCACATGTTCTTCCATGTCGATTTCAGATTCACACTCATCGCCGCACGCGTACTGAAAAACACCAACATGATTATCTATTCCTTCTTCCTTTATATCCCCTTCTTCTTCATATTCTATCTTTCTAACTCCATCCGTGTGAACATGTCGATGCGCGTGGACCGCTGGAGCGAGTTCAAAAGCACGCTCATCGGCTGTCTAGGGAACAGCGTTGGGTTGATGTTAATTCTCGTGGTCCAATACGCTGCGTTCATTTCAACCGGAAAAGTTTTCTGGCTTGATGAATGGCTTTACATTAACATGATTTTTGGTTTAATTCCTTTGATGTTTATTCTGCCAATCTTCAACCGCTATTTCTTCAACCGAACCGGTAAAGTTTACCTTGGCGCGCTCATTGCTTGCATGTTGTTCATTGTGATGGCAATCACGAGTAGCGTTGCATACATTCCATTATAAGATGAAAGAAGGTTGTCCCTATGAACGACTGCAAAAGCCGTTCCATCAAACTCCATAAGGAATTACGTGGTAAAATCGAGGTTACCTCACGAGTGAGCATCGATTCGATGGACGATCTCTCCGTGGCCTATTCGCCAGGGGTTGCTGAGCCTTGCCTTGAAATCCAAAAAAACGTTGAGAAGAGTTACCTATACACTCGGCGCCACAACCTCATTGCGGTGGTAACGGACGGGTCAGCCGTCTTGGGACTTGGCGACATTGGCCCAGAGGCTGCGATGCCCGTTATTGAAGGAAAAGCCTTGCTTTTTAAACAACTCGGCGGGGTTGATGCCGTGCCGCTTTGCTTACGCACCCAAGACACCGAGGAAATCGTGCGATCCATTTCACTGCTTGCGGGGTCATTTGGCGGCATCAACCTCGAAGATATAGCGGCACCTCGTTGCTTTGAAATCGAACGCCGGTTGAAACAAATCTGCGACATACCGATTTTCCATGACGACCAACATGGCACGGCGATTGTCGTCGGTGCTGCGTTAGTCAATGCCCTTAAACTCGTCAATAAGTCGATCGATACAATCCGCGTCGTCATCAATGGCGCTGGCGCTGCAGGTATTGCGATTGCCAACTATTTACTCGATTTCGGCGTCAACGACATGATTGTTTGCGATCGTTTCGGGATTTTATCCCGTGATGATGAGTCGCTCTCCCCGGCACACCTGCGCCTGGCACGCAACACCAACCAAGGTTTGTTGAAGGGGTCGCTGGATGCCGCATTGAAAAACGCCGACGTCTTCATTGGTGTCTCCGCGCCCAACGTTGTCTCCAAATCAATGATTGAATCCATGAGCGATAAACCCATCGTCTTTCCTTTAGCCAACCCTGACCCCGAAATCATTCCTGACCTCGCACTAGAAGCTGGGGCGTATGTGGTCGGCACTGGCAGCAGCCAGTACGCCAACCAGATTAATAACGTTCTCGCATTCCCAGGCGTTTTCCGTGGTGCCCTTGATGCGCGCGCAAGCGACATTACTCTCGAGATGATGATGGCCGCGAGCGAAGCGATTGCCAACTACATCCCCGAAGACAAGCTTGCGCCGGAATACATCATCCCCGAACCCTTAGACCGTCGCGTGCATGACGTCGTCGCCGCAGCCGTTGAAAAAGCAGCACGCGCAAGCGGTGTGGCGCGGATAGAACCACATCCCGAGGGAAACTAGATGTTGAGACGCGTGTTGATCGCAAGCATGGTGGGTCTATTCGCACTGAGTTCAATCGGATGCACACGCCGAGCTGATGAGGACCATGTGCGCGTGCTAGATGCCATGGCACTTACCGACGAGAACTACGTGCGTTGGTTGGGTCGAACGCATTACGATGAAATCGAAGAAACGATGCAGTTTTACCACGTCACCAGCGGATTTGAAGTCCGCTTTTTCGGCACGGAACTGACCGTTACCTTACACACTAGCAACACGGACGACGCAGCGAGAAAGCCTTACTTCGTGGTCACGTTAGGTGAACAATCACCACGCGATGGCATCACCATCACACCCACACAGGATTTGAGCACCATAACACTTGTCACTGGCCTTGATGAAGGTTATCACACCGTGCGTTTTCTCAAACGCAGTGAGTCGGTTGACGCCATGAGCGCGGTGTCGTCGATTTCCACCGATGGCTATTTCGTAGCACCCGAACCGCAACACGCAACAAATCTATTGCTGATTGGTGGCAGTGGCATCTCAGGACGCGGGGTTTTGGGCGCTCAACACCAGGCGGCGACCACATCAAACTCGAATCCCTTCTACGCTTTTGGCTATTTGCTTGGCGAAGCGCTAGAGGCAAATGTCCAGTTTGTGGCCGCTCGTGGATGGGGATTGAAATGGGGTTACAACCCCACCAACCAAGATGGCCTTGTAAACATCCGTGCGGCCTTTGATGTCGTCGGGATTGACGATCAGCATGCGTTGGTTGAGGTGCCTTATGATTTCGGGAATTTTGTGCCCGATTACATCGTCATCAACCTTGGTGGCAACGATTTCGCGGCCCACATCAATGCCCTTTCACCGACCGAGGCAAGTCAGGCCCAACAACTTTTCCAACAAGCTGTGATCGAGTTTGTCAATCATCTTCATGATATTTATCCTAACGCCACTATCTTTTGGACACATACCGGCACAGCGCCAGGACAACTAGCTAGCGCTGTCTTAAGTGACTTAGATCCTCGACGAGACTTCGTTGAAGCCGTGACACTGCTTGGGGTTGGGGCAGATGGCGATCCTATCGGAGCTGCCAACCACGCAACGTACCCTACCCACCTACGAAACGCCACCATCCTTTACGACATCATCCAGTCACGCAATCAACCGTAAACACAACGCCGCGATGTTTTCAATCGCGGCTTTTATTTACAAAAAAAAGACGCTTGCGCGTCTAGTTTGTGGTTTCATTCGCTTGGCGAACCTTGCGTCGCATGATTGCATCATGCACGTAGATGGCGATTTTTACAACCAACAACACCGCAAGCACATACACGGTGATGTTTTGTGTGAGCACCTCGCTGTTTGAGACGATGCGTTGTGATAAAAAGCCATCGACACGGAGGTTTTCGTAGGTGTTTCCAGAAAGGGCGTATAAATCACTCATGTATGAGGCCTTGGCGACCAGGGCGATGCCAAACCCGTAAATTAATGCCCAGCGGCGATGTTTTTGCAGGAACATCCATACCAAGATGACGCCGTATAATCCAGCGAGAATCGGTAGGTATAAGGACGTAGTTCCTGTGGCAACAAACTCAAATTCAAGGGCGATAAAGCGGGTTGAGACGGTGATGTCGCTGGCGACGTCAGGGTTGCGAAACGGGTAAAATATCGTGAAAAAAAGCTGCAGTGCCATGATGAACAAGACAATGATGATATCTTTTTGATAATGGTTGAGTTTAATCATGGGTCACCTCACTAATGGTCGCGAGTCCATTGTACCAAGAAACGGACAATCGCACAACCACCTTAACGAGAACTTAACAATCACGCGCGCGGACGCGAAAGATGCAAAAGCGTCTTCAGTTCATGGGGTTTTAATCGGCGCACATCGCCCTTGGCCATGCCCTC
>SLFZ01000027.1 GCA_007123975.1 Candidatus Izemoplasma sp.
AGGGCCTTGCGTTCTTAAAATTCCAAGACGGCGTCAGCGGGTCGGTCGCGAAGTTTTTATCAACCGACGAGACCGATGCCATTCGCGCGAAAACCGGCGCCGATGACGGCGACCTCATCCTGATTGTGGCCGATCAGCTCTCTGTGGTTCGTAAATCGCTCGGACACTTACGCAAACACATTGCCAAAGCCGAAGGCCTCATCGATGATGAGGTGTTCGATTTCACGTGGATTGTCGACTGGCCGATGTTTGAATACGACGAAGAAACCAAGCGTTATTACAGCCTACACCATCCATTCACACGCGTGATTGATGCCCATAGGAGTTCGTTCGTGGACAAACCGTTAGACGCCTTGGCGTATTGCTACGACCTTGTGGTCCAAGGCTATGAACTCGGAGGCGGGTCGATGCGGATTCATGAAGAAACCATGCAACAGTCGGTCTTCAGCGTCCTCGGCTTGAGCGAAGAAGAACAAAAGCGTCGCTTCGGGTTCTTCACCGATGCCCTGACCTATGGCACACCACCGCACGGCGGGATTGCCTTTGGGTTCGACCGATTCGTGATGTTGCTTGGGAAAACCAAAAACATCCGCGATGTGATCGCGTTCCCAAAAACCGCGAGCGCGCAATGCTTGATGACCGGCGCACCCAGCATGATCGACGATGAGCAACTCGCCGTCTTCAAGCCTGAGGACGCTGCCCAAGACGATGAGTGATGCGCTCTTTACACGTTCTCGCCCACTGTTCACCGACCAAGGCATAGCGCGACTCAAAGCCTCCACCGTTGCCGTGGTTGGCCTAGGCGGTGTCGGCGGTGCCGCCGCCGACGCCCTTGCCCGCAGTGGCGTTGGGCATCTGGTGCTCATCGATCACGACGTGGTCGAGGAAACCAACCTGAACCGCCAAATCATTGCCACGCATGACGCCATTGGCACAGAAAAGACCGCGGCGATGGCGGCGCGCGTACAAGCCATCAACCCCACCTGCAAGGTGACGGCGCTCACGATGATGCTCAACCACGAAACCAAAGAGCGGCTGTTTGACTGTAAACCCGATGTCGTCTTTGACGCGATTGACATGGTTACCTTCAAAATCGACCTCGTGCGCGAATGCCGCGAGCGACGCATTCCACTGTTGACAAGCTGTGGCCAAGGCAATCGCCTCGATCCGACCGCGGTGCGTATGGGCGATCTCTTTAACGTCACCCACGACCCGCTTGCACGAGTGATGCGGGCGCAGCTTCGCCGCGCCGGCATCGACGGCGACGTGCCGTGTGTCTATAGCCTTGAAGCACCACGACCCAACCCGCTTTCCCATCCCGCCTCAAGCCCGTTCGTTCCACCAGCGGCCGGCTTGGTGGCGGCCGCAACCATAGTTTCCCATCTCATCGGAAAGGATGATTTATTATGAAACGCATCGATTTTGCCGGCGGTTGTTTTTGGGGCGTTGAAGCCTACTTTAAACTGGTGCCCGGCGTCATAGAAACCACCGTGGGATACGTGGACGGGCCCTCAAAGAATCCCACATACGAACAAGTGTGCGCAGGCAGCGGCCACGCCGAAGCCGTTCGCATCACCTACGACGAGCGGATTGTCACGCTGCATAAGCTACTCGACCACTTTTTCAACATCGTCGACCCAACGCTTAAAAACCGTCAAGGTCCCGACATTGGCGTGCAGTACCGCACCGGCATCTACAACCACCACGAACGCGATGAAGAAACCATCGCCAGTTACTTAAAAGAACTAGAGAAAAAACACAGCTGCCCTATTCATGTCGACGTGAAACGGGATAGCCCATTTTACGACGCCGAAGAAGAACACCAAGACTACCTTGACAAGCATGAAAACGGGTATTGCCACGTAAATCTCGCAAGCGTTAAAAACGTGAAGTAGGTGAAACCATGAAACGCACCGATTACATTTCCTGGGATGAATACTTCATGGGCGTCGCCGCCCTCTCAGCCCAACGCAGCAAAGACCCAGCCACCCAAGTTGGCGCCTGCATCGTCAACACGAAAAAGCGCATCGTCGGGATCGGCTACAACGGGTTTCCAATCGGCCTCGATGACGACAAATACCCGTGGGAAAAAGACGGAGATTTCCTCGACACGAAGTACCCGTACGTCGTCCACGCGGAGCCTAATGCCATCCTTAACAGCACCGTCTCACTCGACGGCGCGACATTGTATGTGACGCTGTTTCCGTGCCACGAATGCGCGAAGCTGATCATTCAAAGCGGGATTCGCGAGATTGTCTACGTCGAAAACAAGTACCAGGAAAAAGCCAGCGTCAAAGCGTCGATGCGGATGCTTGAAGACGCCGGCATCGCGATTCGGCAAATGGCGCGCGTGCGGGTGGCTGTCAGCACATGATGGCGTTTTTAAAGCGCCACCGTCGTCGCATCGCGTGGTTTGTTTTGCCTTACTTCGCCTTGCTTTTTCTTGCGGCCTACCCGCTCGAAGACTGGCGCATCACGGCCCCAGGCGGTGTCAGCCCTTTGGAAGAACGGCTGAATCTCCCGGGTTTTGAAACCTACGAACTGAGCGGAACCTACTCCTCAACCTACATCATCGACCCACAACACACGACGTTTTTGCAGTTGATTTTCGCCACTTTCTCTGAGGCCACGGACGTCTCAGCGGTGCCGATTACATTGCGTGGCGTTAGCCCGTCTGACGAGTTTGAACGGGCCTCCATCGCCCGGGAAAACGCCGACAACAAAGCCGTGCTTCTCGCCTATTACATGCTCGGTTTTGACATTGAAACGCTTTACACGACCCACAACGTCATCACCTTCATCAACCACACCTTCGCCACCGCGCCAGGGTTAAGCATGCGCGATGAAGTGCTCGACATACTTGTGGATGGCACCTCCGTCGGCGATGACCCTACGGCGGTGGCTTGCGACGTGGCGATGACGATGCTGGTTCGCAAGCACGGCGAAGATGATGTGACCACCGTGCCTGGCATTATCAAGCATCGGGATGAACTCGGACGCTGCATCTCGTCGATTCGCACCGAGACCTATTACGCGTTGACAGATGAAGCCCCGGTTGACACGGCGCCGACATGGATTGTCGGACCAAGCGGCGGGCTGATGATGTTTTTGCAACTGTACGATTCGCTGATTGAAGAAGACCTCCTGCAAGGCCGCCACGTCGCCGGAACCGGCACGCTTTCGCTACGCGTTGAAGAGGGTGAAGTCATCGGTGTGGTTGGCTCCGTGGGCGGTGTCAAACAAAAAGTCATTGCCGCGGATGCCGCGGGCGCAGAAATTTTCTTCGTACCACCCGGATCCAACGAGACACTCTATTTACAAGCGCTCGATACGGTTGAACGCTTCGGTTTAAGCATTCAGGTCGTGCGCGTGGAAACCTGGCTTGACGCCATTGCGTACTTGCGAGGTGAATCGCCATGATTCGCCATGTCAAAGAAAAGAAAGCACTTTTCAAAGCCTTCCGTTGGCACGAAATCCTTCGCAGCGTAAGCTTCGCGTTCCTCATCGCTTGCGTGATTGCGTTGCCGGTGGCGCTGGTGATTGCCAACGCCGTGGTTGTCTGGTTTTGGATGTGGACGCCATGGGCGCTGGTTATTTCTCTCGCCGCGCTTGGTTTTGGCGCGTTATGGGTCATCATGATTTACGCACTCTTAAATGCTTATCGGCCTGATCACGGGCTTGACCTCACGCGCCGTCGCACGATTGACATGCTGGTACTCGGTGTGATTTTCTTTGTTACCGCGCTCATCATCACCTTGGTTATCGTACCCACTTACATGTAAGGATGTGCTCCCATGAAAAAAGATTACCGCGTCGGCTTGATGGTTGTTATCGGCCTTGTCTTGCTCGACCAAGCGACCAAATGGATTGCTTCCGCAACCATCGCGCTCGGTGCGAAACACACCGTCATCCCCGGGTTGGTGTATTTCACGCATCACTTGAACGACGGCATGGCTTGGGGCTTGCTCGCGGGTGCTCGGACGTTTTTCATCGCCATCACTATTGCCGCGTTAGGTTTGTTTTTATACTTGGCCAAGGATGTCGACTTTAAAACCAAACGCCTGCATTCTTATGGCCTTGCGTTGATTATCGCCGGTGCTTTAGGGAACTTTATCGATCGCATCCGCACCGGGCTGGTCGTCGACTTCATCGGCTTCGTTCCGCTTGATCTCATCAGCGGCTGGTTGAGTGGGCGCGTGTTCCCATCCTTCAACGTCGCCGACATGGCATTGGTCTTTGGAATGATTTTCTTCGCCATTGATGAACTCTTTTTCGAACCAAAAAGGAAGCGTGCTTAAGATGAACAAAAGCCACTACACCATCCCTGAATCCCTCGAAGGATTTCGCCTTGACAAAGCCCTGAGCGAAGTCTCTGAGGGTGTGCTCTCACGCAACCGAGCGGGCACCCTGATTGAACGTGGCGATGTCACCCTTAACGGACAACCCGCAAAACGCAGCACCACCGTGCGTGCGGGTGACAAAGTGGAAGTGACCATCGAAGAGGCTGAGCCGATGGCGCTTGATCCCGTTGAGATGGCGCTTGAGATTGTGCACGAAGACGACGACATCCTCGTCATCAACAAACCTTCGGGCCTGATCGTTCATCCCGCCGACACCGTGACTGAACCAACGCTCGTGCACGGGCTTTTGGCGGCGGTCGATGACCTTGGGCGGATCGGCGACACCGTGCGACCCGGCATCGTGCATCGCATCGACAAACACACGAGCGGGCTTTTGGTGGTGGCCAAGCACGAGGAGGCGCTAAAAACCTTGCAAAAGGCGCTTCAAGCACGCCACATTACCCGCGAATACCTCGCCCTTGTCGAGGGCGTCATCTCCCACAACAAAGGAAAAATCAACGCCCCAATTGGGCGCGACCCAAACAACCGCAAGCGGATGACCGTCATCGATGGTGGCCGCGATAGCGTGACCCATTTCGAGGTGGTCGAGCGCTTCGCCGCACACACCTTGATTCGCTGCACGCTCGAAACCGGGCGCACCCATCAAATCCGTGTCCACATGCGCTACATCGACCACCCCGTCGTCGGCGACCCGACCTATGGTCGCAGGCACACCGACACCACGCATGGTCAGCATTTGCATGCGGCGAAACTCACCCTTCCTCATCCAACAACCAACGCCACCATGACCTTTACCGCGCCGCTCCCGGAGCCGTTTGCGGCCTTGCTTGAAAGGTTGCGTGACGATGCCTGACCTTTATGCGCACATGCGGCTTGCGCGTGAAGCCCTTGGCAATGAGGTCGACGAGGCATGGCTGATGCTTGGGGCGCTCGGCCCCGATCCGTTTTATTACGTGCGTTCGCCCAAGCACCGCCGGAAAGCTAGGCGGTTGGGAGATGCGTTTCATGAACGTGACATCAATGCCTTCTTCGCGGCGATGATCGACACCATCCAACGCAGTGAGAACCGCGCAGCGCAAAGCTATCTCTACGGGTATTTGACGCATTTCGCGCTCGATGTGGCGGCTCACCCTTTCGTGCACTACCACGTCGGCGACGAGCGGGTCGAGCCCGGTTCAGACGCCCGCCACCTTCGCTTTGAACGGGCCGTCGACGTCCGTCTTATTCATGAAGACACCGAGAAGTCGGCCGATCGCGTCGACCTCGCACCGTTTTTTTCACTTCCGCGCGTGCCACGAAAGATAGAACGCTTAATTGATCATGTGGCCCTTGAATGTTACGACATCGCCGGGGCCGGCGACATCTTTTCACGCGGTTACCGGCGCATGCGGTTTATTTTCCGGCGGCTTGTCCGCGACCGAAGCGGGTTAAAGACCGTGTTTCTCAACACAATGGATCGTTTTCGTCGCACCGGGCCACGCTACGTCGATGTGACCTACCGCACCGCCGCCAAAAGCGACTTTGACGTCCTCAACCGCGACCGCCGTGTCTGGCGTCACCCCGTCACAGGCGACCCAAGCCGGAAAAGTTTCGACGACCTTTACCTCGATGCCTTTGAAGAAGCGAACCGCTTAATCGCCTCGGTCAAAGCCCATTTTGACACTGGTGAAACCGTGTTTATACGCACCTTGTTTGGCAACCGTTCGCTTCGTACGGGGCTTGATGCGAACGACAAGCGTCCGATGCGCATCCGTTATCCGGGTCGGCTCGATTGACCGAATCCGAATTGTAAAAATTGTAAAAATTGTAAAAAGCCGTCAACCGTGACGGCTCTTTTTGTTCAAAAAATCGTCGCGATGTCAATACTTTAAAAATGAAAAATTCCTCCGTATACTAAAAACACCATCGATGAGGGGGAATTTTCCGTGGACGCATACAAAGTCAAACGCGAGGTGCTCTGCATCGACTTAAAAAGTTTTTTTGCCTCGGTTGAATGCGCGATGCGCGGGCTTGATCCGTTTAAAACACCGCTGATTGTGGCCGACGAAGGCCGCGGTGGCGGGTCGATTGTGCTCGCCGTGTCGCCCTATTTAAAAAGTCGTGGGATGCCCTCACGCTGCCGGCTTTTTGAAGTCGGCGACACCAGCGGCATGATTGTCGCGCGGCCCCGAATGCGTGCCTATGTCGACGTGGCAATTCAAGTCATCGACATCTACTTGCGGTTCGTCGCCGAAGAAGACCTGCACGTTTACAGCATCGATGAAGCCTTTTTGGACGTGACCGATTACCTCGGCTATTACGGCACCGACGCCGAGACCTTGGCGCGCCGCATCGTCCGCGCAGTGCATGAAGAAACTGGCGTGCCCGCAAGCTGTGGCATCGGTGATAATATGTTGCTGTCGAAGCTTGCGCTTGACCTTTTCAGCAAACAAGCGAAAGACGGGTTTGCCTCATTGCGATACGGCGACGTCGAGTCAAAGCTCTGGCCAATTCGTCCCTTATCGAAAATTTGGGGCATCGGTGCGCGCATGCAGCGGCGGCTTGAAGCGATGAACCTCTATACTTTAGGCGACATCGCGCGCGCCGACAGAACGTTTTTACACAAGCGCTTTGGCGTGCTTGGGGATGAGCTGTATTTCCACGCCCATGGCGTCGATGCTTCGCGCATTCGCGACAAACACCGAGACCTCGCCCCAATGAAGAGCGTCGGGCTTGGGCAGACGTTGTTTCGCGATTACGACATCGTCGACATCGATCAGATTTTTATCGAAATGTGCGATGAGGTCGCCGAGCGCCTCCGCTTTGTCGGCAAGCAGGCACGGACGGTGCACCTTGGCATCGGTTACAGCAAAGCCGTGCGCGGTGGGTTTTCTCGTCAGCGGACGCTGGCAAGCGCCACCGACGACAACGACGCCTTGCTTGAGGCGGTGCGTGCGCTCTTCGACGAACACGGCGACGACGCGCCCATCCGCCAGGTGTTCATTCGAGCAACCCAATTGGTCGACGCCGCCGTTGGCGTCCAGACAACGCTTTTTGAGCACCCCATGCGCACGACATCACGAGACCGTCTATGGCGAACCGTGGACGATGTTCGGCGGCGATTTGGAAAAAATGCGCTCGCAAGGTTGTCGAGTTACCAAGAGGCCGGCACCTTCTTAGAACGCAGCGGATTGATTGGTGGTCACCGTGAGTAGCGCCGTCTATCACGATCGAAAAATGCTCAAGTGGTTGCCTTTTCAGTCGCTTCCCGAACAGGGTAAAAGCATGCGCAGGCTTCGAGAGAAGCGGGAGTTAAGGCCTAAACCTACGTTGAGCGCAGACCGCCTTGAAGCCTTGCAGCGGGCGCTTGAAGCGGCGTTAGAAAGCGGCGCCTCATTGAGCCTTATCGTGCATGAGTCGGGTCGCGAAAGGGTTGTAAAAGGGACGGTGTCCGATGCCGATTTCACCGCGCGTCGACTGCGCGTGGGAATGGAATGGGTGAACGCCGACGATGTCATTGATGCAATCTAGGTTTTCATCTTCGACTTTCCGCGCTATAATGGTAGTGACCCACAAAAAAAACGACCGGGTCACCCGGTCGTTTCCTTAGTGTTTGACGTCGTCGTAGGCGTCATAACGCTCAAACGCACGCACCACGTACGAGCAGGTCGGCTCGATTTTCCAGCCTTCCTTCCGCGCGTGATCGGCGAGGCGGTCGAGCAGTTCGCGGGCGACATTTTGCCCGCGCAACGAGGGATCGACATAGGTTGAATTGGCAATGATGACGTCATCGCTTTTCACTTTGTACTTAATGATGGCGATGGCGGTTGATTCATCATCGCCAATGTAAAAACATTGGTTCCCTTGTTTGATTTCCTTGTCCATTCGTGCATCACCTCACATGTTTATTATACGTGTTCGTCGCCTCAGCGACAAACCATACACACCGAAAGGGGTTTTCCCATGGCCATTTTCTCAACCGCCGGCGTCGTGCTTTTAAGCGTCCATGATCGCATCATCGCCGGCGTTGTCTTTGCGATAAGCGTCACCGCCATTATTGTGCTGTTGCATTTGCTTGTGAAAGCGCGCAAGCGCATCGCAGCACAAGATGAGGAGCGGCTGCGGTTGACCGACAGTTTCTCCCTTCGCGATGCGTTCATCAACGCGAGCGATGACTTGATTTACTTGAAAGACGAAACGTTGCGCTATGTCATTGTCAACGATGCCTTAGCCAAACACATCGACATGGCACCACACGACCTCATCGGCGTCGACGACTTCGCCATCACCGACACCGCCCGCGCCGATTGGCGGCGCGAGACCGATCTAGAGGTGCTTGAAGGAAAACGCCGCGTGCACCGAATCGTGCGTTTTGATGGTGAGGTGTATACCATTAATAAGTTCCCGGTCTCACTCCCCGATGGCACCACCGGCGTTGGCGCCATCATTCGAGACATCACCGAAGAAGAGCGTCTCCGTGCCGAAAACATCAAAATTGAGAAGCGACAGAAGCGTTTGCTTGATGTGATCCAGCA
This sequence comes from Candidatus Izemoplasma sp., assembly GCA_007123975.1. Classification (GTDB taxonomy): domain Bacteria; phylum Bacillota_I; class Bacilli_A; order Izemoplasmatales; family Izemoplasmataceae; genus SLQR01. The sequence continues at coordinate 8,876 of SLFZ01000027.1, forward strand.
AACCGAGAAAGAAGGAAAAGTTCCTTACCAACTAGTGCTTGAAAGCGCGCTCGATCTCACCGACAGCACGGGCGGTTTCATTCTTTTAGCACAGGGCAACCGGTATGCCCACGTCGCCTCAAAAGGCTGCGATAAAACCAGCGAGTGCAAAACCGTCTTTGAGGCGATGCTTGAAGATGAACCCATAAAGCGGCTTCTTTTGGATAAAAAGCAGGTTGTTTTTGACAACCGCCCCGACTTGAGTCACGCCGCGATGCCCATTACACGGTTTTTGGCGATGCCGCTTTTGGTCTCCGAACGCGTCTATGCGGTGGTGGTGCTGATAAACAAGCCAAACGATTACACGCGCGCCGATCAGCGTCAGTTGACGCTTCTCATACGGGGCGCCGGTGGCACCATCGAGCGAGAACGGATGCTTGCGATGTTCGCTCGACAGCGTGCCTACGCTTTCAAAACCTTCGACAATGTGCGAGACGGCATCGTGTCAATACGCGCCGACCGCACCTTGGGTTACCTCAACCAAACTGCTGAATCGCTGCTTAACGTATCGTCTAAAGACGTCCTTGGTAAGCCCTGGCAAACGCATATTCGCGTCGAAGACGCGAGCACCATCGAGGGTTTTCTCAAAGACCCAACGCCTGAGTGGTCCCTAAAAACCACCCTCAACTTCGAGAAGAAAACGGTGCCGTGCACGGCCCATTCTGTACACAATAGCGACGACGACTTTGTTGGCATCACCCTGATTATCAACGCGTAACCTCGCCTTGGCGAGGTTTTTCTTTGGTAGGGATTGACGTATTCCATATTTGTTATTATTATATATTTGTAATGATTACATTTTTATGGAGGATTGTTTATGGAGCGCGTGCAAACCCTGCTTCGAAACCACGACATTCGGCCATCCTACACCCGGATGGCAATCTATCGGTACTTGGATGAAAACAGAAACCACCCGACGGTAGAGGCGATTCATGAGGCGCTCTCAGCGTCGCTCCCAACGCTATCGAAGACCACGGTCTACAACACTTTGCATCTTTTCATCCGGCACCATCTCGTCAAAGAAATTGATCTCCAAGACCACAAACGATACGACATCGTCCAAGAGCCACATGCCCATTTTAAATGCGATGTGTGCGACACGCTCTACGACATCGACATCGTCCCACCTAATGCACCTACGCACGACGATATCGTCGACGTGCGCGATGTTCAACTGGTCTACCACGGAACATGCAAACGCTGCCAACAAGCCGTTTAAACGGCATAACATAAGGAGGAAAAACAGAATGGAAGAGCAATCTCGAAACGAAGAAAAAGTCTACACCATGCCACTGATTGGCGATGACGCCCCGGCGTTCACCGCGGTCACGACACAAGGGAAAATCACGTTCCCAGATGACTACAAGGGAAAATGGGTAATTCTCTTTTCCCATCCGGCGGACTTCACGCCCGTGTGCACCACGGAGTTCATGACGTTTGCCAAAATGCATGAGGAGTTCAAAGCATTGAACACCGAGCTTATCGGATTGAGCGTCGATTCCTTGTATGCCCACATCGCATGGCTTCGCACCATCAAAGAAAAAATCAATTTTAAGGGCATGAAAAACATGGAAGTCACCTTCCCGCTTATCGAAGACATCACGATGGATGTGGCGAAAAAGTTCGGCATGATTCAACCGAATCAGTCGAACACGCAAGCGGTACGCGCGGTGTTCATCATTGATCCCGAAAGCAAAGTGCGCACAATCCTTTACTACCCACTCTCAACGGGACGCAATTTTGATGAGCTTAAACGCATCATTCAAGCGCTACAAAAAACCGACAGCGAAGGGGTCGCAACACCAGCCGACTGGCGCCCCGGGGATGATGTCATTGTCCCACCCGCCGGATCATGTGGCGCAGCAGAAGCACGCGTGCAAGGTTCCGACGAGGTTGATTACTGTCTCGATTGGTTTATGTGCCTTCGTAAAGATAAACAGTAATCGCTTTTCAGACGGTTTCTTCTGAAACCGTCTTTTTCATGCGTTTTTCGCTTTGAAACGGCAAAAACCGTTTTCGAAAACAGGCCTATCGTGCTATAATATTTTATACGACCGGACAACACTGGAGGGTGACCATGGACATATTTCAGAAATGTTATGACTTTAAGACCGTCAAGGAAGCCAAAGCACTTGGGATTTATCCGTACTTTCACGCACTAGAATCAAAGCAAGACATCGAAGTGCAGATGGAAGGGTTCCGGAAGATCATGATCGGTTCGAACAACTACCTAGGGCTTACCGGTGATGAGCGCGTCATCGAGGCTTCGCTTGAAGCAACGAAAGTGTTTGGAAGCGGCGTGTCGGGCTCGCGGTTCCTCAACGGAACCTTGGAGTTGCACCTTGAACTCGAGCGAGACCTCGCCGATTTTCTCAATAAAGAGGGCTGCATGGTGTTTTCAACCGGCTACCAAAGCAACCTCGGCATCATCGCCGCCATCGCGCAGCGTCGCGACATCATTTTCTGCGACCGCGAAAACCATGCCAGCATCTACGATGCGACGCGCCTTAGTTTCGCCGACATGGTGCGCTACAAACACAACGACATGGAAGACTTGGAAAA
>SLFZ01000025.1 GCA_007123975.1 Candidatus Izemoplasma sp.
CACGAAGTCGCCCCAGGTCAACACGAAATCAACTTCGAGTTCGATAACGCGCTCGAAGCCTGCGACAACCTGCAAACCTTTAAACTCGTTGTGAAAAACGTCGCCAAGCGTCACAACCTTCACGCCACCTTCATGCCCAAACCCATTCAAGGCATTAACGGTTCGGGCATGCACACCAATTGTTCGCTCACAAACAAAGATGGCGAAAACGCCTTTTACGATCCCCAAGGCCACCTCCAACTGAGCGAAACCTGCATGCAGTGGATCGCCGGCATTATGACGCACGCGCGCGGCTTCACCGCGATTACCAACCCTACAGTAAACTCTTATAAACGTCTGGTTCCCGGATACGAAGCACCGTGTTACGTGTCGTGGAGTGATGCCAACCGCTCGACCATGATTCGCATCCCGGCCCGCAAAGGCAAACACACGCGCACAGAGATTCGCTCCGTCGACCCCTCTTGCAACCCCTACCTCGCGATGAGCGTCATCTTGGCCAGCGGCCTCGATGGCATTAAAAACAACTTGAACGGCCGCAAAGCCGCCAACAAAAACCTTTACGCCCTAACCCGCGAAGAACGCGAAGCGATGGGCATTGAAAACCTCCCAGAAAACCTTAAAGACGCCTTAAAAGCACTCGTCAAAGACAGCGTCGTCACCGACGCCCTCGGTCCTCACATCACCGCCAAGTTCCTCACCGCCAAGTACAAGGAATGGGACGACTTCCGTGCAACGGTAACACCCTGGGAAATCGAGATGTATCTCAAAGGATTATAAACCAAACGCTCACACAATTGTGTGGGCGTTTTTTTGTTTACCATACACACCTAAAAAAAAGCTCACTCTACTACAATGAACAGTATACACCCACGAAAAAAGCGCCCATCTGGACGCTTTTACTTATACTGTATGTGGTTACAAATAGACGTTTGACCATACGATGATGTTGAAGATTAACGAGATGATGCCGAGGACGACCGATGCGGTCGCCGTACCGATGTAGCGCAGGTTTTTCGATTGCTTTGCCTGGTTTCCAAGCACAATCGCACCAATCGACATCGCCATATCCAAAAACGGTATTGGCAAAAAGAATGCCACAATGGCTAAAATCAACCCGGTGACCGCTTTCGAGTCAGCGGATGGGTCTTGCCTTGTGGGTCTCGGTCTCGGACCAGGTGGTGCCGTGCTTTGGAATGGATTGTTATCGAAACCGTAATCGTCTTCAAAGGGATCTTTACGTTCCGCTTTTTGCGTTGTGGCTTTCATCGGATACCCGCAATGCGGGCACTTTTCCGCGTACGTTGATACGTCTCTTTCACACTCTTTGCATTGCACTAGGGCCATAACTTTTCCTCCGTAATGGGAACTATATTGTCAGTCATGCATGAAACCATTATACTGATTGCTAGCGGAATTGTAAACATCAGATTGTCGATATCAAGTTCGCTTACGCTACAATATTTTCACCAGCACCATGAACAAAGAAACGCATTCACAAAGCCGCCACTGCCGTAAATCACAGCGTTCTGCATCAAGCCAAGCCATCGTGGACACGCAATAAAACTGCAGGCAAAACAAAAAAAGTCCCATGACCATCGGCCATAAGACTCGTCTTTGTATTACTCTGCATCATCAACATTATGGTAGATTTTCTGCACATCGTCAACGTCGTTTATCATCGTCATAAACTTGTCGAACAGTTTCTTGGTGTCTGCATCAAGCGTCACTTTTTCGTGTGGATACCAACCTGCTTCAGAGTTTTCAATGGTTGCGCCATCGAGGGATTCAAGCGCGTGTTCGACCTTGTCAAGACTGAAACTATCGGCCGTAATGTGTACGCCGTCTTCGTCTTGTTCGATGTCGATAACGTCAATGTCCGCTTCCAACAAATGTTCAAGCACTTGTTCATCGTCCACACCTGAAATGTGAATGAGCGATAGGTGTTCAAACATGTGTGTGACCGATCCGCTCACACCGAGCTTTGATCCTACTTTGGTAAAGCAGGCTCGCACCTCTCCGACCGTCCGTTTGACGTTGTCGGTGAGGGTATCGATGATAAAGGCACTGCCTGAAGGACCGAAGCCTTCGTAGCGTTCTTCGGTGTAGCTTTCGCCGCCGGCACCGGCGGCTTTATCGATGTTGCGGTTGATGACGTCCATTGGCACTTGTTCTTTCTTCGCGCGTTCGATCAATCGTTTTAGCGCCAAGTTTGCCTCCGGATTCGCACCACCGTTTCGGGCGCAGACATAGATTTCTTTGCCGTAGCGTGAATAAAGCTTCGTTTTTTGAAGCCCGGTTTTCATCATCGCCTGCTTGCGTACTTCGAACTTTCGTCCCATTGTTTTCACCCTTTATCATAAAGACCACCGCCATTATATACGATGGCGGCGGTGGATTCAATCGTTTTTTTTCAGTCGCGTTTCCTTCGGCGCCGGCGTCACTAAACCGGCTTTATAAAGCGATCCAATCGCGCGTTTAAACGCCGCTTTTGACATGTGAAAGCGTTCGAACACGGCGTCAGGTGATGATTTATCGCCGTACGGTATTGAGCCGCCCGCTTCTTTGATGGCCGCTAAGAGCTTTTCGGCATCGCTTTCGAGCATCGTTTCTTTTTGTTCGATGACGGAGGCGTTGTAATGGAGATCGTCGCGCATCACGGTCACCCGGGCTTCGAGTTTTTCTCCAAGGCGCGGTGTTTCGCGCATGTGTTTTTCGTAGATGAAAAGTTCATGGCCTTCTTTCGTGTAGGTCACCACGCCTTCGTCGGTATGATAAAACACGTAAGTTTCAACGGTGACACCTTTCTCTAATGTGTTGTCCGGGTGGAAATGATCACGCATGCGGAATCGACTGACGGGCCGGGCAACGATTTGGTTGTGTCCTGGTTTCAAGGTGCAAAACAGTTTGTCGCCAGTTTGCGGCCACAGTTTTTTTAGCACCGGCAAGTCGTCTTTTGACACCAACATGTCTTTGTCTAACCCGACTTTTACAAACACACCCAGACCGTGTTTCGCTTCAACAACCTCCAGTAGCGCC
>SLFZ01000078.1 GCA_007123975.1 Candidatus Izemoplasma sp.
AACGCAACAAAAAAATCATATAGAAGAGAGAAGGAGAGTTTTGATGAAGAAATTTGGGTTCTTTGCAGTATTATTTATTGTCTTGTTCACACTGAGTGCTTGCGGAGGCGCAGCTGAGCTTGAAGAAACCGTTGCTGACGATGAAAACGAGTACTATGCGATGGGTCCGTTCTCAGAGTGGGCTCCACAAGAAGCATTCCGCTTGGTTAGCCTTGATGGATTGGATTCGCTGATTGACGCAGAGTATCTCTACATCGTGGAAGTGACCTTCAGCGCAGAAGAAGCTGATTGGTCGGAGACGTTTACTGAAGATGGCGATGAGATAACGTTCAACGGCAACAAAGCTGTTAAAATTATGCGCCTCGACGCTGAAGATGCACAAACATGGATGCCTTCACCCGAAGGTGGCGAGATCCGCAACTTGACACCAGACACACTCTTTATGCCTAACTTTGTTGATCCTGATGGCGACGACTACGAAGAAGGCCTTGGCCACTGGAACGACAACGCATTTGTCAGAGAACCAGGAACCTATTACATCATTTATGCCCGCGTCAATAACCAAAACTACATGGGCGCCATTCCTGTCGAGTAACAACCTCACCATCGAAAGGCAACCTCGGTTGCCTTTTTGATTGCAAAAAAATACCTCGCCTGCGTTGACAGGTGAGGTATTTTCTAATGTGTGGGAACTAATCGCTTTGGCGGCGGGTTTCGGTGCTGTAAAGAATGAATGTGTCATTGGGATCTAAGGTGATGGTGGTGCCGCCGCTAAAGGTGTCAAGAACCGTCATCGATGTGAACGATTCGCCACCGTCTTCAACAGTGATGAATTCACCGAACGCATCGGTGGTCACAACCAAGTTCCAGTCAACGTCATCAAGCAAGGTGAAGTCGCGTGCTTCGGCTCCGTTGTTGTGGATGACGAGGGTCGTTTTCCAGTAATCGTCCTCATCGTGTAAGAGGTATGCGACTAAGCCGTTTGGCGTCGGTGAGATAATCTCGAGATTATCGCGAATCGCAAGCGCCGTGTCGAGGCGGAAGACATCCTTGCTTTGGCGAAGCTGAATCAACATCTGGTAGTAGAGGAAGGTCTCGTAGTTATCCACTTTCCATTGCCAATCGATTTGGTTGGTCTCATCCGGTGAGCGGTAAGAGTTGTGGTCGAATCGACCATCAGGATCGCATGTGTATTCGCCGCCCTCAGGCTCAATGCATGGCTTGGTGCGCATGATTTCGACGCCTGCATGGAGGAACGGCACGCCTTGTGAGGTGAGTATAATCGCGTTGGATTGGCGGTGCATCCGGACAATGTCTTCCCAATCGGCGTTCGGCGCGCTCAACATCAGCTTATCGTGAAGGGTGTTGTTGTCATGGGCGGAGACGTAATTAATGGTTTGCGTGGGTTCGTTAGCCCAAGCCCCTTTCGGGAGGCTGCCAAGCGGTAGGCCAGGTTGCGCGGTACCACCGGTTACACCCAAGAGGATGTGCGGGTCACGGCTATTGTGGCCTTGGACAAAGCCGATGCCGGTGTGTTGGAAGACGCTGCCTTTGACGCCGTCACGGGTGTCGTCGTTGAAGACTCCAATGCCGGGCATGCGATGGAGATTGTCGTTGAAAGCGGCTTCTTCGTCGGGGAGCGGTGTGGCACCACCGGTCCACGGTTCACCGAAGATGATGATTGTCGGGTCGATGGCGTGAAGCGCATCGGCGACGGCGTTCATTGTCTCGACGTCATGCAACTTCATCAAGTCGAAACGGAACCCGTCAATGTTGAACTCTTCTGCCCAGAAGAGGACAGAATCGACGATGAACTTTCGAACCATGGCGCGTTCTGAAGCGGTTTCATTACCAGTACCCGAGCCGTTTGAGAAGCTTCCGTCTTCGTTCATCCGGAAGTAATACCCGGGAAGGATAAGGTCGAAATTCGAATCGGCTGATTTGCCGGTGTGGTTGTAGACGACGTCCATGATGATGCGAAGGTCGTTTTCATGGAAGACGCGAATCATTTCTTTGAGTTCTTGGATACGGACATGGCCGTCAAACGGGTCGGTTGAATAGCTACCTTCAACGACGTTGAAGTGCCTCGGCATATAGCCCCAGTTGAAGATGCCGTCGTGAATGCCGTGATAGGTTGGGTCATTAAGGCGTGTTTCGTCAATGATGCCGTTGTCGAAGATTGGAATGAACTGAACGTGTGTGACACCGAGTTCTAAAATATGGTCAAGGCCTGTTTTCACACCTTGATAGGTGGTGCCTCGTTCAGTTAGACCAAGGAATTTTCCACGAAGTTCATCCGGTCCGTTCCAGGACTCGTGCGAGGTGAAATCACGCACATGGAGTTCATAGATGATTGCGTCGGTATAGGTGTTGATGGTATCGGGACGTTCACCGTAAACCCATCCCTCGGGGTTGGTGTTGGCGAAGTTCACGACCATGCCGCGTTGTCCGTTGACGCCCGAAGAGAAAGCATACGGATCGACAACTTCGTGTGCGACGCCGTCGTTAACGATGGTGAATGTGTAATAAACGCCATCCAAGTCACCGTCGACGGTTGCTTCCCACACGCCCTTTTCAATCCGCGTCATGGCAATGGTTTCATAGGGGTCGTCAACGCCAGGATTGCCATCATAATCGGTTTGGCTCGCGGTGTGGCCTTTGGTGTAGAGGTTGAGTGTCACCGATTCGCTAATCGGTGCCCACAGTCTGAAGATGGTTTCTTCTTCACTATAGATTGCACCGAGGTCACCATCGTAGAAGAAGGCCTCGTTGAAAGCGTCCGAATCGTAAAAGCCGTCGAAGCGAATCATTCGTTGACGCGGTTCACCATCGCCAAAATCAACAACGATATGGTAGGTTTTCGTCAAGTCGACGTCTTCGCCGATCTCTATCGTTCCGATAAGGTTGCTCATGGTGAAGTCAACGATGGTTAGCGGGTCGCCGTTTTTAAGAATCGTGACGTCGCCGGCAGCGACGTTTTTGGTAGCCCGCATTTCAATGATACGCTCGTCGACAAATTGCGCGAAGTTGACACGGTCGCCAAGGTCGACGTCGTCGATGTCATAGTAAATATCGACGGTCGCCTCAACCAAGTAAACGTGAACGTTTCCATCCGCGTCGGTCTGCGTCATGTCAACGAACCGGTCAATCTCGACGTCCTTGGTCCAATCGTTAATGCCACGGACGATGATGCCGACCGTGGTCGAACCCGCCAACGGTCCAGCTTCGATGGGCACTTTCGCGACAACACCAAAGTCGTCGGTATCCTCAAAAAAGTACTGGCTTCCTTCGCCGCTGTCTGGCTCGTGTGGCCAGAGCCACAGCGACCAGCGATCGTAATCGCCATCAAATCGGAAATAATGGACGTAAAGCATGGCGCCATCGTAGTCGTCGGTGGGGTCAGGCGTATCGGTTGGTTCTGGGTCTTCCCCACGGCGACACGCGGCGAGAGTAAAAGCACTGAGAATAATCAGCGCAAGAAAGAATGTTTTCTTAAGCATGAATATTACCTCCTGATTGTATTAGCGTAAGCGTTCTTCGGTTTCTGGGTTAAAGAAGTGTGACTTTCTGGTGTCAAAGACCATCTCGATGGTGTCGCCAAGTTTGATGTCGGTGCGGGCGTCAATGCGCGCGACCACGGTTGAGCCGTTGAGGGTCGTGGTGATGTTCGTCTCGTTACCGAGCAGTTCGGATACGTCGACAGGAACATCAACGAGCATGTCGGGATTGGCTTGAATGCGACGCTTATCGTCATGGATATCCTCGGGGCGAATCCCCAGGACAATCGGCTTGTCAATCATGTCGTTGTCTTTTAGAATCTTCATCTGTGCGTCCGGGACTTTGATTTTCATGTCCTTGTTTTCGAACATGCCTTCGCGGGTGACTTTACCGTCGATAAAGTTCATCGGCGGCGTGCCGATAAATCCACCGACAAACATGTTGTTGGGGTTGTCGTAGATTTCTTTGGGTGAGCCGACTTGTTGGATGTAGCCTTTGTTCATGACAACAATGCGGTCGGCCATCGTCATCGCTTCGCTTTGGTCATGGGTCACGTAGATGGTTGTGGTTTCGATGCGGGCATGAAGCTTGATAAGTTCGCCGCGCATTTTGACGCGCAGTTTGGCATCGAGGTTTGAAAGCGGCTCATCCATCAAGAACACTTTCGCGTTTCGCACGATGGCGCGACCCAGCGCGACACGTTGGCGTTGTCCACCCGACAGCGCCTTTGGTTTGCGGTCAAGCAGTTCGCTAATGCCCAGCAGATCCGCGGCTTTGTTGACGCGTTCGCGAATCTCTTCTTTGGGCACACGACGCAACTTCAAGCCAAACGCCATGTTGTCGTAGACCGACATGTGCGGATAAAGCGCGTACGATTGGAAGACCATGGCGATGTCGCGGTCTTTCGGTGGAATGTGGTTGACGCGCTTTTCATCGATGTAAAGGTCGCCTTCGGTGATTTCTTCAAGGCCCGCAACCATGCGTAGGGTTGTTGATTTTCCGCAACCCGATGGGCCGACAAAGACGATGAACTCTTTGTCTTTGACTTTTAGGTTGAAATCGTCGACGGCCAAAACGCCGCCATCGTAAATCTTTCGTAGTGAGTTAAAATGTAGTTCAGCCATGCTATCACTCCTTTTTCAGTTAGCCCCATTATAGATAAAAAAAAAGGCAATGGCTATGGGCACATTGCACAAATTAGCGTGAAAATAGGGTTCGAAACACCGTGAGTCCATCAAACACCCGTGGATTAATGCCGGTGAGCTGCTCAACTTGATCGAGGCGGTACATCATCGTGTTGCGGTGGACGTGCATGCGTTTGGCGGCGATTGACACGTTCATGTTGGCTTCAGCAAACACATGGAGGGTGGTGATTAACGACGTATTGAGGACGGTCGCCAACCCAGTTTTTAATGCGTCGTAAATTGTTGTATCTTGTGAGGCGCGCATCAAAAGGGATTCATGGGTGTAGGCGCCGTATGGAAGTTGAATAAAAAAGCGCTTTAGATCGTCTCTTGACACCCACGAGAGAAGCGGTTCGGCGACGATGGCCACGCGGAGATTCGTCCCGGCATCGGCAATCCAAAGATCGCGAAGCGCGGAGGCTTTTTCAAGACGAACATAAGGATCGAGCAATACATCAATCAGCGCGTTGTCCACCTCGAGTGATGCATCGCCTTCAAGCGCAGCTTCAACCAACGGAACAATCGAATGCACTGGCGCATCCGCCTGGACCCATAAGCGGTGACGGCGCATGGTCATCATCCTTTCATCTATGCTTATTCCATTATATCATGGCTGGGTGTCATTGTCGTTGACGCCGATAAATTCGTGCCTCGTATGGCGCGAAACGAGCAGACCCCGTTTCGACATCGGCAAGGTTGGATTGAAACAGGTCGTAGCTTTTGCACAATGCACGATGCACGTAACGCATGGGTTTGCCGCTAAAGTTTGCGACGACGAGATAATCGTGTGTTTTTCCTGTGACGCAATAGACAAAGGCTTGCGCGTGGTCAAGGGCATAAAACGTCACGTGGCCATGGTTGAGGCGTTCGTCTCTACGCAGCGTGAGCAACGAACGGTAGGTTTGAAGGATTGACGTTGGGTTGTTGCGTTGGTTTTCAACGTTGATGGTTTCGTGGTTTTGATTGGCGCGCATCCATGGCATGACGGCGCTAAACCCAGCATGCTTTTCAGCGCTCCACTGCATCGGTGAGCGCGCGTTGTCGCGGCTTCGGTCGCGCAGGGCTTGCATGGCGGTGGCGTGGTCGGCACCGTTTCGGATAAAGTTTCGGTACTCAGTGAACACTTCAACGTCGCGAAAATCCTCAAGGTTCGTGTAATCGACATTGGTCATGCCAATTTCTTCGCCGTAATAAACAATCGGCGTTCCCGGCAGCAAGTATAAGCAATAGGCGAGCATTAGCGCGCTTCGGTGATGGTAGTTGACATCGTCACCGTAGTGTGAAACGACGCGCGGTTGGTCATGGTTGTGCCAATAAAGCACGTTCCAACCACGCCCTTCAAAGACTGCTTGCCATTTCGCAAAGCTGTGTTTGATTTTCTGCACATCAATGGGGCCTTTGGCCCACTTACCTGGCGTCAGTGTGTTTGTTGGGTCGGTATCTGCCCAGCAGTGTTCAAACTGAATGAGCAGGTTAAACGCGTGCGACTCGAATCCAGCGTAGCGCAACGCTTCTTCGCGGCTGGCGCCACCGGCTTCACCGATGATAAGCAGGTCATGGGGTTCAAAAAGCTCTTTGCCAAGTTCTTCGAGGTAGTCGTGGTGTTTGGGTAAACTCGAAAAGTGTTCGTAACCAGGCGACGCATCAGGAAAATCCCAGTTTTTTTCAAGGTGGTTTGAGGCGTCGATGCGGAAGCCGTCGACACCAAGGTCAATCCAAAAGCGAATGACGTCTTTCATCGCCTGACGCACGGCGGGGTTGCGCCAGTTGAGATCGGGCATTTTTTTGCTGAAAATGTGTAGATAATAGTCCTGGGTTGCCTCGTTAAAGGTCCATACGGAACCACCGAACCATGAAATCCACCGCGTGGGTTTGCCGGGGTTGCCGTCTTTGTCTGTTTTTGGAGGCTGCCAAATGTAGAAGTCACGGTAGCGTTCGTGATCGGGGTGAGCAGGGTCTTTGGCCGCAACAAACCACGGGTGTTCGTCCGAGGTATGGTTGAGCACCATGTCGACAATGATTTTCATGCCTCTTGCGTGGGCATCACGAAGCAGAGCTTTAAAGTCATCGAGGGTACCATAATCGGGACTGACCTGACGAAAATTACGAACGTCGTAGCCGTTATCGTCCATTGGCGAATCATAGTGTGGGCTAATCCATATCGTGTCGATGCCGAGGTCGTGCAAGTAATCGAGGCGTTGTCGAACGCCTTCTAAATCGCCGATGCCATCGGCGTTGCTGTCTTGGAAACTGCGTAAATAAACCTGGTAGATGATTGCGTCTTGCCACCAACGTGTCTTCATATGGATGGCCTCCTTGTATGCAGTGAACTCCTTTTCATAGTACAACGAAAGCGTGTTTCTGTAAACGGTGGTTCTTCGATTAACCTATATGTGCGTGTGTTTTTTTTGCACCAGAGCGCTTGTCAAGGACGTAACATACGTGTACACTGTAAGTAGCGCTTCGCACGCACGCGCGCGCTATCCATGCTATACTGAACGTGACAAACATGAAAGGACGATGACAATGATTATTAAACCGAAGATACGCGGCAACTTTTTTACCAACGCACATCCATACGGTTGCGAAGCGTTTGTGAAAAACCAAATAGAAGAAGCGAAGCAACTTACATCCTTTGACGGCCCTAAAAACGTGCTAGTCATTGGAGGATCTTCGGGCTATGGCCTCTCAAGCCGAATCGCGCTTGCTTTTGCTGCCGGCGCAAACACCGTGAACGTGTCGTTCGAAAGCCCGCCGAAAGGCAAGCGCACCGGAAGCGCCGGTTGGTGGAACAACATATTTTTCCAACGCCATGCCAAAGCGACCGGAAACGTGCATAAAGATTTTATTGGCGATGCGTTTTTGCGCTCGATCAAGGTGGACGTCGCCGATTATCTCAAAACAAAGCTCGGTAAAATTGATTTGTTGGTGTACTCACTCGCAGCCCCATCGCGCACGAACGAAACAACCGGTGAACGAGTACAATCCAGTTTGAAAACCGTTGGTGAGCCTGTCGAGGGCCATACCGTTGATCTTGCTAACCGTCGTTTAACAAGCGTCCGTGTTGAACCAGCAACCAAGCAGGAAATCGAAGACACCGTCTATGTGATGGGCGGTGACGACTGGCATCAATGGGTCGAGGTTTTGCGCAAATCAGATCTCTTAGCAGAAGGCTTTAAAACCATCGCGTACACCTACATCGGTGGTGAAACCACCCGGCCGATTTACCGCGATGGCAGCATCGGCCGCGCCAAAGTGCATCTCGAGCAAACCGCCCGCGCGATGCAAGATACGTTGAGCAGAACCCTTGGCGGTGAAGCGCTCGTCTCATCGAGCAAAGCCGTCGCCACCAAAGCGAGCGTATTTATTCCACAGATGCCAGTGTATGGCGCATGTTTGTACGATGTGATGATCAGACGCGGGACGCACGAGACGATTCTCGAACACAAACACCGTTTATTTTACGACATGGTGTACGGCGATAAACGCATAAAAGATGAGGTCGGGCGCATTCGTTTAGACCATCGTGAGATGGAGCCGGATGTGCAAGATGAGACCTTGCGGTTGATGCGTGGGGCCGATGAAAAAGGGCTTTTCACGCTGCCGGGCATGAACGCGTTTATCGACGAACTGTATGCGCTCAATGGATTTGGGTTTGAACACATTGATTACGACAAACCGGTCGATTTCGATGCCTTGGCATCGATGAAGCCGGAGTAAAAACACATCATTACCTGAGTCGTGTGGACTACTTATCATAGATGATGCATCGCTCCGCCGTTCTTTAACTTGCGTCTTGTGTCGTATGACGTTACTGATGCTGGTAGGAACGACACCAGGCATGGAAGGCTGGTTCTCGGCGACACGCTTCTATGCGCTTTATTGGTCGGTAAGGTGCTCACATGATAGTGCGCTTCGTGATATGAAAGCCGCATAAGTTAAGCTGAGATTCCAAAAAAACAGAGGCCACATTCCTTCAATCAATGGTATAATTGAACTGTACACATCCCGTTAGAACTTACAACAAAGACGAAACGTTCAGAGGAGGACTTTGTGACATGGAAGAGTTGTTAGGCACCGAAGTCGAGGTAGTTGTCGACCGCCCTTTAGGAAGCAGAAGCCCGAATCATGGTACCGTCTATCCAATTAACTACGGGTTTTTGCCGAAAACGTTCGCCGGACAGAAAGCGGTTAAAGCGTATGTCATCGGCGAGTTCGAACCGCTTGAGCGGTTTGAAGGATACGTGGTGGCGGTCGTCCGGCGTTTAAACGAAAGCGCCGACAAGCTCGTGGTTGCCAAAGCCATCGGCAAGTACACGACCGAACAAATTGAAGCGTTGATCGAGTTTAAGGAAAGACACCACCAATCCCGTGTGGTGAGCAAACCGGACAAAGCATAAGCATGGCCCGCACTGAAGTGCGGGTTTTTTTGTGTTCGCGTTGACACAAAAAGAGTATAATGTTATGATTAACATAAAGTTAAGGTATACCATAAAAAATGAGGGATACATCATGAAACGAACAATTAGCATGGCTTTAATGGCAATTTTCTTGTTCTCGCTGACCGCGTGCGGCGGTGGCGAACGCAGTGATCGGTTGCAAGTTGTTGCGACGACCACCTACGCGGGCGATCTTGTAAGCATCATTGGTGGAGATGCTGTCGATGTTAAAACGTTGATGGGTGTCGGTGTTGACCCCCATGACTATCAGCCGCGTCAAAGCGACACCGATGCAATCGCGGAAGCCGACGTTCTGGTCGTGAATGGCTTAAATTTGGAAGAGAAATTCGGGCAAATTTTACAAAACCTTGCTGGACCAACCTTGATCGTGCTTGCCGATGCGCTGGAAGAAGGGGACTTGCTCTATGAGGATGAAAACACCCCCGACCCCCATATTTGGTTCGACGTGAGTTTGTGGGCGAAAGCTGCGACGCATGTCGCTGAAACCTTATCAAGCATTGATCCAGACAATGCCGAAATGTATGCTCGTCGCTTGGATGCCTACCTGATTGAACTCAACTGGCTCGACGCTTACATTCGTGCACGCCTCGATGAACTACCGCCCGAGCGGCGTGTGTTGGTGACTGCGCACGATGCGTTTGCCTATTTTGGTCGCGCCTACGATGTCGAGGTGCATGCGGTGCAAGGGATCTCAACTTCTGCTGAGGCAAGCATCGCCGATATTCAGGCATTGGCCGAACTGGTCGCCAGTTTAGACATTCCAGCGATTTTCGTCGAATCATCGGTGCCTGAGCGCAACATTCGCTCGGTCAAGGAAGCGGCGGAGGCGCTGGGACATCAGATTGTGATTGGCGGTTCGCTTTACTCCGACTCGACAGGAGATGCAAGCCGTGGCACCGAAACATACATTCGCACTTTCCGTGCAAACATTGATGTTATTGTGAACGCGTTGTCCGAGGAGGAATAACGATGGAACACGCACTGCACATTGAAGATTTGACCGTTGCGTACGATAGGCAACCCGTTTTGTGGGACGTCGACCTCGATGTTCCACGTGGTGTGTTGCTCGGGATTGTCGGCCCAAACGGGGCCGGTAAAACCACCTTAATCAAAGCGGCACTCGGGCTTGTGAAACCGCTCACCGGCTCGATTACGTTCGCCGGTGAGACGTATAAGCGGGTTCATAAACGCATCGCCTATGTGCCGCAGAAGGGAAGCGTCGATTGGGACTTTCCGACGACGGTGTTCGATGTCGTGATGATGGGACGCTATGGCCATCTCGGGTGGATTAAAAGGCCGGGCAAAAAAGAACATGACGCGGTGGTTAAAGCACTCGAAAAAGTCGATATGTTGCCTTTCAAAAACCGGCAAATTTCTGAGCTATCAGGCGGCCAACAACAACGCGTTTTTCTTGCTCGTGCGCTCGTGCAGGATGCGGAAATCTATTTCATGGACGAGCCGTTTCAAGGCGTTGATGTCAAGACCGAAAAGGCGATTGTCACGTTGTTAAAGTCGCTCAAAAACGAAGGGAAAACCGTCATTGTCGTGCACCACGACCTCAACACGGTGCCAGCTTATTTTGATTGGGTTGCGCTTTTAAACATCAAACTCGTTGCCGTGGGACCGGTGAAGGAAACGTTCACCGAAGGGAACATTCGTAACGCGTATCAAACCGACACATTGATGTCGCATGAACGTGATCGCGATGCATGAGACTTGGCTCATATTGAACTGGCCTTACACGCTGCGTGTGGTCACTGTTGGTACGATGGTTGTCGGTTTTATCTCCGGCTTTTTGGGCACCTTTATCGTGCTCCGCAAACAAGCGCTTGTGGGCGATGCCTTGTCGCACGCGGCATTGCCAGGAGTGGTTATCGCTTTTATGCTGACGCAGATTCGAGAGTTGCCCATCCTTTTGATTGGGGCCGCGGTGGCGTCGGTTGTGGCGATGCTTTTGTTGAATGCGATCAAGCGACGAACGCGTGTGAAATTCGACGCCGGCATGGCGCTGATACTGTCTGGCTTTTTTGGTTTGGGTCAAGTTTTAATCAGCCACCTACAAAAAACGGGAAGCGCTTCTCAAGCGGGGTTGTCGACGTTTATCTTCGGACAAGCCGCAAGCATGGTGCGCGCCGATGTGGTGCTCATTATCCTTGTTTCATTGTTTGTTTTTCTGCTTTTAATGCTGTTTTGGAAAGAGCTCAAGCTGTATATTTTTGATGAACCGTTTTACCGGAGCGTCGGCTTAAGCGAACGCGTTGCATCGGGATTGCTCACCATC
>SLFZ01000029.1 GCA_007123975.1 Candidatus Izemoplasma sp.
AACCCGCCCCGCCGCGGCGCTCATCATCCTCGATCTTTATTCGCTCTTTGAAGACGAGTACGTGCTCACCGAAAAAGGCGCTCGCGCCTTGTACACCGGCACCCTCACCGACACCGGCCGCTTTAAGTACCCGGGCGTCGATGGGGATACGTTTAGACGCATTGCGATGTTGTATGATTTAGGGCTGAACCCCCAACGCATTTACAAGCACCTTGATACCCGCTCAGAAGCCTTTGTGCGCTTCAAAGGGTATGTGCTTCAAAACTACAAGAAAACCAAGCACGGCGTCGCCTACGTCGAAATCACCCAAGGCCTGATGAAAGACTTCGAGGTCAACGACGAAGAGGCCTCAAGCCTCGTCAACGAACTCGGTGTTTTCGAAGACTGCCCGATCTGGGTTTTGCTCGCGGAGTACGATGAAAAGATCGTCCGCGCCCGCATCCGTTCCAAAGGCCCGGCAATCAACGAAATCGCCAACCAGTTCGACGGCGGTGGCCACCCGATGGCGAGCGGTGCGAATTTGGGCACTTGGGAAAACGCCAAGAAACTGCTTGATACGCTCGATAAACACGTGAAGGAATACAAAGAGTCTAAGGAAGACGCATCGTAAGCTGCGTCTTTTTTGTTTGTTAAGATTGTGTTAAAACGTGTTAATATTGCATGCTTTTTTGTACAATGGGTGTGGATACAACTTACACGTAAGGAGCATGCCTATGGTTATCCTCAACGCCCTCACAGAAGGCTGGACCTGGACCGCGTTCTTGGTCATTGGTGGTCTTGGGGTCTTCTTGTACGGGATTCACATCATGGGAGAATCCCTCAAACTGCTTGCGGGCACGAAGTTAAAAGTCATGATCGAAAAAACGACGAACACGCCCCTAAAGGGCATCTTCGTCGGGATTATTATCACCGGACTCCTGCAGTCGAGTTCCGGCACCACGGCCTTGACCGTCGGTCTCGTGAGAGCGGGTCTGATGAGCCTGCCTTCGGCCGTGGGCATCATCTTAGGTGCCAACATCGGCACCACGGTCACAAGTTTCCTCATCGGCCTTGACATCGCCAACTACGCCTTGCCGATGATGGGCGTCGGGGCGATGATGGTCTTCTTTATTAAAGGCAAGAAAGGATCGCGTGCCGGCGCGGCCTTACTCGGCTTCGGGATGATTTTTTATGGCCTCACCTTGATGGGCGATGCGCTTCGCATCTTCGCCCAACAAGCCTGGTTTACCAACGCCTTGGTCCAAGTCGCCGAGTACCCAATCCTGGGTGTCTTGGTGGGTGCGGTCTTGACCGCGTTGGTCCAATCGAGCACCGCCACCATCGGCATCCTCCAACAACTCTACACCACCGACACGATTTTGATTATCGGGGCCGTTGCGATTGTGTTGGGTTCAAACATCGGCACCACCATCACCGCCATCTTAGCCGCCATCGGAGGAAGCGTCGCCGCCAAACGCACGGCCGCCGCCCACGTCATGTTTAACGTCGGCGGGGCACTGCTTTTCTTGATTCTCATCGCGCCATATTCGTTATGGATTGAGTTTTTAGAAAACACCTTCTACGACGGCCGCAAGGTCGCGATGACGGTAAGTTTTATGCATATATTCTTTAACGTCTTCAACACGTTTGTGATGTATTTCTTTGTCAAACAGCTCGTCCGCATCAGCACAAAGCTCGTGCCAGGAGACGACCAGATGGAAGCGGTCTACGTTGGCGACCTTCAAGACCGGTTGATCAAAGAATCGCCGGCCTTGGCGCTTGAAAACGCCAAAGCCGTCATCAACGGCATGGGCATGATTGTCAACCGCATGTTTGAAGGCAGCGTCAAGTTCTCATTCGACAACGACAAGAAACTCCTAGAAGAAGGCAGGCAGCTCGAAGAGATTGTCGACACCATCGACCAAAAGGTCCATGACTACCTCGTGAAGCTATCACAAACCGACATCGATTCAAAACTCGCCCATCTCCAAGCCATCTACATCGATGCCATTCGCGATTTCGAACGGATCGCCGACCACTGCCAAAACCTCTTCGACTTCTTTGAGCATCGCTACGAACAACGACAAGCCTTAACCACCGAAGCGAAAGCCGACCTTGAGAACCTCTACCAAGTCGTCAGCGAAACCCTCGCTTTAACCTTGAAAGCCTTTGACAGCCAAGATAAGCTGCTTGCGCAACGCATCTTGGAGTACGAAGACATCATCGACACCTTAGTCCGCAAATACCGCAAACGCCACGTCCGTCGGATGAACGTCTGCGAAGAGCCTGATTGCGACGATGAGTTCTTTGTGGATATCTTATCCAACGTCGAGCGGATTGGCGATCACTGCACGAACATCGCCGTCAACGTCCTGCATGAAAACTACTACCACGACGTCGATGTCGAACGCGCCGTCACCGAAGGGAGATGAACACCGTGGCACGAATTTTAATCATTGAAGATGAAATGAGCATCGCCAAAATGGTCGCCTACGACCTTCGCCAACTCGCCTTTGAAGTCGACATCGAAACCGACGGGAAGCGCGGGTATGAGAAGGCTCTGGAAGGTGCTTACGATGTTATTCTCCTGGATGTGATGTTGCCGTCGATGAACGGCATCGACGTGTGTAAAAAACTCCGGGAAAAAGGGAAAACGACGCATGTGATCATGCTAACGGCAATGGACGATGAGATAAACAAACTCGAAGGCTTCGACGTCGGCGCCGACGACTACGTCACGAAGCCCTTCTCACCAAGAGAACTCGCAGCCCGCGTGAAAGCAGGGCTTCGTCGCAAACAAGAAAACGGCGAAGGCGACACCACCATCACCTACGCCGACATCGTCTTAAACCTTGGAAGCTTTGAAGCCACCCGCGGTGGCGAAGCCATCAACCTCACCTTAAAAGAGTTCGAACTGCTCGAATACCTCATCCGCCATAAAGGCCAAGCCCTCTCCCGAGAACAAATCCTCACCAAACTGTGGGGATACAGCTACGATGGAGACACACGCGTTGTCGATGTGCA
>SLFZ01000059.1 GCA_007123975.1 Candidatus Izemoplasma sp.
AACCGCTGCAGTTCGGGCAAGATTTCAACGACGTCTTCCCAGGTATCGGGCACTGGTAGGTTCAGAGATTCAAAGATGTCGGTGCGATAGAAGGTCACCCAGAAATTTTGCGTCAGCGGCAGCCCAAACATGCCGTCTTCAAATGCATACGGAATCATGACGCCGGGCGCAAAGTTGGCGACGGTATCTGCGTAGCCGGGGAACTGGCGCAAGTCGAGGCTCGCGCCACGAATCGCAAATTCATAGGGAATCCAGTGGTTGACGCCGAGCGCGATATCGGGCGCACGGTTGGCGGCGCTTGCGAGAATCAACTTGTTTTCATCCGGCATCAGCGACAGTTGAACGGGAATGCCGGTTTGCGCGGTAAACTCGCTGTCGATGATTTGTTGCATGATTTCAACGTAGGGACGGGGATAGTTCACCCAGATTTCCAAGGTCTCATCGTCGGCAGTACCGATGGAATAGTCATCGACGAAAAAGGATAGGAAAAAACGCTGAACGCCTTCGCTTGCGCGGACGAAGATGTTCGGGCTTGTTCGCGGCGGTGTTGGGTTTCCACCGACGTATATGTGTTCAATATCAAGGCCATTTTCTAAAAAGATTTGCGCTAAAGTGCCAAGCAATTGTGCCGTCGAAGCGTCCCCATCGGCCAGCAGCTGCATGCGATTGGGGATGCTGTTAACGTTGTCGGCGAGGCGCTGGAGTTGATCAATGGCGAGGCTGAGGTTCGTCAACTCACCGGGCGTTTCATGTTCGCTGTAGGTCAGAAGGCCTTCGTGCACATGCTCAAGCGTATCTATCCATCTGGCAAGGCGGTCGTTGATGTCGGGGATATAGTTTTCTAAACGCCACGTGCGGTAACGGTCTTGGGTGTTGCCGGTCAGGCGTCTAATTTCCAAACTTAAGTCGGTCATTTCCTCCATCAGTTGCACCACGTGCTCGTAGGCGTTGCGGTAGGGTTCAAGCACGACACGCATCGAGAAGGTGTTCACACCTTCTTCAAGAAAGATTTTGAAGGGCTCCTCACCATTGCCTAGCATCAAGGTGGTATAGGAGTTGGAAAAATGAAAAGGCACCATGCTAAGCGCGTCAAATGGAACTTCGCCATTGACGCGGATTTCCCGGAAAACGGGCATTTGCATTAGGTAGTTTTGGCGGTAGTTGATGCCAATATGGTAAAAGCCTGCTGTTTCGGCGTTGATTTCAAATGTGATGGTGTTGTTGCCATGGCGGAAACTCCATCCGTCGATGGCATTCAACCGTAAAAAGCGCGTATCGTAGGATGTGGCTCCTGGATTGCGCTCGCTACGGAGACGGGTTGACGGGCTGGTTTTTGACACAAATTCTTCTGCTCCGATAATAAGGCTGTTTTCGCGTTGAAGCTCAGCCCCCGCATGCATCGCGAGGTAGTCTTCATAGGTTCGATGTGGAACTGGACTCTCAATCCAAAGGCTGCCGACAAGCATGTCGCCGCGGCGGTGGACAAGCTCAATGGTGTTTTCTCCCGCCTCAAGCAAAAACGTCAGCGGGGCGGCGTTGAGTGCCGTAGAATCGTAAAAGGTGGTGCGTTTAAACTGGTCAATCTTCACCGAGTTGGGCAGTATTTCGTTGCCGTAACGATCTCGCGGAAAAGTATGCGTGGTAAAACGCCACTCCGTCGGCAGGTCGATTGAGCGGCTTTCTTCATACTGGTGCTCACCATTAACTCGCACGGCAAGTCGGTTCGTTAAAATGCTTTTCCCGGTGTCAAGCACATCGAGCGCTAGCGTGTACGCTCCACGTTCTGCGACGTCAACGGTTATCGTAATCACATCGCCCGCATGAAACGGGCGAACCTCACCATCATAACCATACGGCAGACCCGATTGTGTTTCGCCACCCATGTCACCGGCCGGCACGTGGATTGACACGCCCGATGGCGTCTCAACATCCCATGTTGAACGGACACGATGGTAGTGATCGTCAAACGCTTCCGATTGTCGGATGATGTTGGGATCGACCGTTGTAATCGACTCGCCCTTTAAGTCATCGCTCATCAAAAAAATCGCGATGGCCACAACAATAAGGCCGACGATGATGTACCTCGCTTTTATTTTTCGCAAAATACGTTGCATGCGCATCACCTCAAAAAACTCGTCCACCCCTAGGCCTCCACCCAGGGGTGGGCGGTTTCGTGTTAGTCGTCGTTATCTTCTTCTAGTTCTTCTTCAAACAGGTCTTCGAGATCTTCGATGTCCATCTCAATGAGTTCATTAATCTTCTCTTCCCAGTCAATCGCAAATTGCTCAGGCGAAATCTCTCCGGAGAGGATGGCATCCCAATCGTAGTTCAAGCCAACCCACTCCCAGAACTGACTATAGCCTTGAAGCCATTTGTCGACGTCGGGTTTTGAGTACTCAAGCAGTTCGATGTTTTCACGGAGCCCTTCGACATAGTCAATGAAGTCTTCGGCGCGAGCCCAAACTTCAGGATAATCAGCAATCGGGAAGCGGTCAAGCACCGTATCGCCACGCTCTTCCATCAAGTCAAGACGAATCTCCCAGCCTTGCTTACCGAATGTCATCCACTTCGCTAAGAGATACGCTTCGTAGGGATGGTCGGTTTGTGATGAAACGCCGGTGAAATCGAGAATCGTCGGTGGGAACTGCCCTGCAGCGCCACCAGGATAAGGCCAGAAGCCAACTTCTTGCCCAAATTCTTCCCACATGATATCGACCATGAACATCATCCATGATCCATCGATGTTAAACGCAACATGACCTGCATACCATGGCCACACATCACCGATTAAGTTCATTTCTTCTTCGGTGAAGTTGACAACGACGTCTTGACCGTATAGGTCGACTTTGGCGTTGTATGCGTCAATCCACGCTTGTGAGGTAAAGTTAAATCGGGTTCCATCAAAGGTTTGGTATCCGACATCCGCAAAATCTTGCGTTGGCCAGATGGCCTCAAAATCAAGATCGCCAAACCAAGGCTCAATGCCGTACACC
>SLFZ01000060.1 GCA_007123975.1 Candidatus Izemoplasma sp.
AAACGATGGATTGATCGTTGTACGTATGCGACGGTCGAACGATGGTAACGTTAAAGTCAGGATCGTTTAGTGATTGCAAGTATTTTTCACATTCGGCCTTATCTTGACTGTATGTCCAATAAGGGTTGTCAAGCGGAATGTCTTCGGTGATGGGCAGTTTTGGCAGTGGTTTTTGATACGCAGACGCGCTGCTTATGAAGACGTATTGATTTGTTTTGCCTTTAAACAACCGATAATCGCGTCCGACATGGTCTTTTGTGAAGGCAATCCAATCAACCACGACGTCAAAATGATGATCAGCGATGCTTTCTTTTACCGCTTCATGATCATGGATGTCCGCTTGAATAAGGGTAACTTCTTTGGGAAGACCTTGATTTTGATTCCCTCGATTGAGTAGATAGAGATCAATCGATTGCTTGACGGCAAGCGTTGTAACAGCCGTTGATATTAACCCCGTTCCACCAATAAACAACACTTTCATCACCATACACCTCATCTTGGGGTATCCCGTAACGTAAAAATCTTGGTTATTGTCAATAGTATAGCACATCGTCGATTTGCCATGCATCATCGATAAGGCATTCATCCTTTCCGTTAAGAAGCTTTTTAAGAACGAAACAAAGACAGCTTTTATCATCAACGTTTGAATTCTTATAGAACGTCATATCATTCACCGGTACGAATTTGGTAATAAAAGGCCTAGATAAGCTGCATTTGATGTTTTGCTTGTAAGCGTCAAATGACGGAAAGATTATAAACATATAATGTTTTTTTTATTAAGAAACAGAGTTTTAGTTTCTCAGAAGCATCCTAACGCTTGTCCATCGTCGAAAAAAAGAAAGAGAGCGCTGTTGCATAGAACGGTATTGTCACTTAAACACGGCCGCCACCGGTTTATTTTATTACTTTTCTAATTAGAAAAAAATTTTACACTAATGGGTATTATTATGGTGTACAATGTAGGGGAATACTATCTGGAGGGGATGCATGTGTTTATGAGAAAAGTTGTACTTTTTTTGTTCGTCTTGTTTTCGTCTCTCACACTTGTTGCTTGCAATCTGACTGAAGGTACTGATGAACCTTCGATTACTGGCATCAGCGTGAACGTGGACGATATCCAAGGCGATTTTTTATTGGATGTGTTTGATTTGAGCGATGTAAGGTTAATCGTAAGCTATGATGATGGAAGCACCGCGACCATCAACCTGACGGAAGCGATGATCAGCAGCCAAGACATTCAACGATTGGATGGAGCTGGCACCCATACGATTACCGTGACGTATGGCGAACAAACCACCACATTTACCATCACACTCACTGAACCACTCGATGGCCTGGCCGTGACGCTTCTGGCGATATACGAGTTGGGTGTCGAGGCGGGAGAGATTCCTGTGAGCTACGACGAGTGGATCAGTTCCTTCATGAACTCCGCCTTGGCGTGAAATCAATGAAACCCACCAACCCATGAGGTTGAATGTGACTGGGTTCTAAACGCTGTGCTGTTTGTAAGTCATTGAAGCGGCACAGTGTAAAACGATCACAACGATGGGTTAGAGGTTTTAAACCGTTTGTGATCAGTTTCGAGAATTTAGAGGTGCCAATGCCAATACAAAGTTTCAGAGCTACATTTTCGGAGGCTCGCTTGCGCATAAGCAAGACGTTTGCATCATTTCTGCTTTCCCATACGATGATGGTTGTGATATGATTAAATTGGGGAGTGTGACATTATGAGGATGATATCACGACATAGCATATTCTCTTTAACGTTAAGATAGCGACCACAATCGCTTTCTTAACGTTTTTTATTTTGAGTCTGGAAGCTTTTACATGAGGCAAGGTTATGAAAGAGTGCCATTAGGAGGAGTATCATGAAAAGAATGATGATGTTGTGCCTATCTTTGTTATTCTTCTTAAGCATGACGGCGTGTATTGAGGTGGATATTCCGAATGAACTGATGCCGACACCGACACCGACTGAAAGTCCTTCTCCCTCGCCAACAGAGACGCCTTCACCAACCAAGACGCCAACACCCACGCCAACACACGATGGTATACCCGATGAACTGCCTGTCGACATGCCTATCACTCTGAACCTGTACACAGGTTTCGGTGGGGGCGCAAACGCCTACGCCACACAAGACATCATCGACAGCTTTAACGAAATGTACCCGATGGTGAACATCATCCTGAACAACGAAGGGAACTACGCCAACCTTCGTGACATCGTGACGGTTTTCATCGACCGTGGAACCGTGCCGGCGTTGATTATGGGGTACCCCGACCATTACGCTGAGTACATCGCGGTCGATGCGCTAGTCCCTTTTGACTCCTATATGAATCATC
The DNA here is from genome assembly GCA_007123975.1 of Candidatus Izemoplasma sp. Taxonomy (GTDB): domain Bacteria; phylum Bacillota_I; class Bacilli_A; order Izemoplasmatales; family Izemoplasmataceae; genus SLQR01. Next base: position 2,344 of record SLFZ01000060.1, read on the forward strand.
CGATACACGGCCTCGATGACCTAGATGATTTCATCTCAGCGTTCTTAGCAGAAAACCAACAGTTCGAGTACACGTACTCGCTACCAATCATGAAGTCGACCCAGCTCGTCGCCTACAACAAGACCCTCTTTGATGCCCACGGCATCACCTTCGACTACGACGAAGTCGTCACGTGGGACCGCCTGCACAACGAGATCGCACCGATCGTCGTTGGCAACGGCGCCAACCAATGCGAGAACCTGCTTCTAATTGGTTCTAGCGCGAACGCCTTCATCAACTTCGTCCACCAGTGGGGCATCGGCTACACGAACCAAGAAGGCCGCATCCACTTTGTCGAAGACCGTGAAGCGACCACCGCCATGTTTGCGGACCTCATCGAGATGTTTGAGGCGCGCACCATCGTCTCAACCCGTGCCGAATGGAATGACCAATACGGCTCAACCCGTTTCCGTAACGGCGATGCCTGCATGATCGACGCCTCAAGCGCCGGTATCCGCTTCAACATTCCTTCAGGCGCCAACGCTTTTGAAGTTGGCTTCATCCCCGCCATTCAAAAACATGCGACCCCTGAAGACGGACCGATGAGCGTTGTCCAACAAGGACCGAACATTGCCATCGGCGCCGACAC
>SLFZ01000082.1 GCA_007123975.1 Candidatus Izemoplasma sp.
CAGGTGTTTGACAACCTGCTTGAACTCGGTCGGCGTTATTTCGACCTTGACGCCTTCCCCGCGCGTGCCGATAAACACACCGTTGATGCGGCATTGTTTCAACGCATGACAGATTATCTCTTCGACAGCGGCGTCCATGGAAAGGCCGAAGGCCACAACCCCTTCATCGGCCGTGTCGGCGCGGCGCGCTTACGCGATGAGAGCCGGTTGCGTTTTATCCTTCGCACGTTGTTTATGCCCTACGAAGACATGCGAGCAACACGCCCTTGGTTAAAGACGCGTCTGCTTTTACCGGTCGCGTGGTTGATGCGCTTTGTGTCGCTGCTTTTCAAACGCACAAGACGCACCCTAAGAAAGACCCGCCAACTGCTTTTTAAAAAAGAAAAAGCCGACGAACTCGAAACGATGCTTCGAGACTTCGGCTTGTAGAAACTCGTGAATCGGGTTTCTTTTTTTTTATGGCTGAGGCGCAAGTTCGACCATCTGCTTGGCGCGGTTCATCAAGGCAATGCCAACCGTGGCCCCGATCGTGTCAAAAAAGACATCGGTGAGGGCACCCACGCGGCCCGGGATGAAATGTTGTACCGTTTCGTCGGCCACCGCAACCGCGATAGCCAATGCGAGCGCGACCAGGACGGATTGAGTTCCTTTTAGCCCGTGGTGTTTCAAAGCATCGACAAGCATCGCGCCCAGCACGAAGTACACGACCATGTGTGCCGTTTTTCGGATCGGCGTGTGAAACACGTCGGGGTCGAGTCGAAACAACTCAAGCACGCCGCGACTAAGCTCCGCCGATTCGCTCCCGGTTTGGGTGGAAAAACGAAAAATCAAGGCAACCCAAACGACAACGAAGAACGAACTTAACCATTTAGTCACGGCCAAGCAACCAGCTTTTGGCGTTTTCGCTAAACAGCCGTTCCGCCTGCACGGTGCCGGCTTTTTTTTGCACGTATTGGTAGGCTTTTTTCATGACGTCACCGGGCATGCCTTTGGCCCTATGGGCGTCGGAGGCAACGAAATCGATCAGGCCTTCTTTTAACATCTTTCTGGCGATTTTTTGCGCATCCTTTGAACCGCGCTTAATAAGATGCGGTGCCGAGACTTGCATGAGCACGCCCTGTTTTTTCAAGCGTCGAATCGCTTCCATCGTGATGTAAAAATACCGTTCCGGATGGGCGACGATGACGGTGTAATCAAGCAGCGAAAGCTCGTAGCATACCTCTTCAATGTCCGCCTGTTTCATGCCGAAATCAAGCAACACCACACGGCTGTCGTTGAGCGACGGGGCTTGTTGGAGGACGTTCGCGAGCTGTGGGTGGTTGTCGATTTCCGCACCCAAATAAAGCGTGACGTCGATGTTGGCTTCTTGGGCGGCATGCCTCACGCGTTCAAGGCCCTTCTCAAGGCGCTCGCGGGTGTTGGCGTATCCCCGTTTCGGGGCAACGTGTGAGGTTGCAAACACGGCGCGGACGCCGGCTTGTTCGTAGTTTTTAAGCATCGCAAGGCTTTCTTCGAGGTCGACGACCCCGTCGTCAACCCCGGGCAACACATGGGCGTGAATGTCAATCATGCTATCCCCCCCTTAATGCGGGTAAAGCGCATCGTCGATGCGGTTGTTTTCATAATCATAATAGAAATCGGGCAACTCGCCCCACATCCCTAACTCGTCGATGAAAGCTCGGTCTTCGGCAAGGTTCATCCAATCAAGAAGGCGCATGCCTTGGTCGGTGATGAGATCGGTTTCACCGGCACCGAAGGTGTAACGCACATCGCCCAACCCATGGCGAACGACCAAGTAGTTGAGCAACATGTAGTCATCGTCCCCCGGCATGCGTATCCAAACCCAGGCCAGCAAACGGCCGTGAACGTCGAGGAAACGGTCGCCCGGGTCCGATTGTAAGATGATCGATTCGGCTTCGTTAAGGAGATGGCACACAAAGACCGTCGCCAATGCCCCGAAAGGTTCTTGGCGGTCCACCGGCCACGTTTCTGGGGTATCCATGAGGAAGTAGCGCGTGGAATTGTTGTTGGCGGCGATGCGGCTGACGATGTCTGCAGGGTAATTAAAGACCGTGGTGTCACCATCGATGCAGCGGTTGTAGGTGACGTGGTAGGCACCACCGGTCCCCATGTATCCATTGTGGCCTGCTTCGTAGGCCGTCACACCGAGCCATGCCTCATCAAACCTCGGCCCGTCGTAAGGAAGGTTGAGGTTCGGCACGAAGAACTCGGTGGCGTCGACGTCGTGCCCCATAAAGGATGAATCGGGTTGAAGTGCGCGCAACGCGCCGTCGTAGACAAAGGTGGGGTCTTCATGGTCGAGATAAAGCACCCTTATCGACACGAGTTGCCCGACGTGCTCAGCAAGCTCAATGCGTCTAAGCGCAGCGGTGCGCGCATCAATAGGAACGGCCGTGTCACCGGCTTCAATGGCAAAACTGCCATCGCCGCGTTCCACCACGGTTCCCACCACGTTAAAGACATGCCCGAGATTGCTGGCATCGAGTGCCAAAAGGACATCAAGATCAACGGTTTCAATCGTATCACCGGGTTCCACACGGGTGTCGGCAACCACGTGGCGTGAGACATCCGTAAGCTGATTGGTCTCACCGAGTTTGCCTTCGATGACCAGGCGATCGCCCCGGGTCATCGTCTCGGTGTTGTCGATGTCAACAAAGAGGTGCATGGCACCGTCAAACAAAATGATACCACCGTCGTACACGCTTGTCACAACCCCATCAACAACAACCATATCGCCGGTGGTGTTGGTCTCGAAAAGATTGGCAAAATCGCTTGCAGCCGGCATCGCTTTGACGGTGAACGTGAATGACCGTGTCAAGGTTCTACTGCCGTCATCGAGCGTCAGCGTCAGCGTTGCGCTCACGTCCTGATAAAGTGGGCGCGTGACGATGCCCGATGCGTTCAAGTGTTCAGGATTCTCTGCCGTCCAGTTGACGTCGATGCCTGCATTGACGTCGACGGAGAGATCGACGTCATCGGTAAGGGTTTTATCGTCGAAGGCAATGTTTTCAAGTGCTTCATCCAACGCATCGGTCAACGTAAGGGTGAAACTAAAGGGATAATCGCGGTAGACGCCATCAAGCACATAGCGTCCCGGCCCGTCAATGGCCTCAAGGTCTTCGGAATCAAACATCGATTGATTTAAAGGAACGCGCTCCGTTGAGAAGTCGCGGTAGGTCACATAGAGGTTGATGTTTTCAAGGGAGAAATCGTCGTATGCAACGGTGGTGTCCATGATGGCAACGCTGTGCACGCTCATTGGCGTCTGCGATGTTTCACAGCCCGCTGCCATGAATAGTGTCATAAAGAAAATGATGCTCATGATCCATTTTTTCACGTGAAGTCCTTCTTTCGGGTTAGGGTTGGTTACTCAAGAAAATTGTCGTTGGTTTCGGTGACGTATATGCGAAGGTTGTCGAGGTTGATGCGATGCGTTTCATCCTGCGATTCGTGCACTAGGCGAATGTAGAACGCATCGTCGAGGGCCAACCCGAACTGGTCGAGTTTGTCTTCAAGAACAACCACCTCATCATACGTAAAGGTCTCGGTCACGTCGACGGTGCCTAAGGTATGCCAGACTTCGCCATCAACGCTGAGTTGAACGTGGATGCTTCCTTCCGGGTCGTCGCCGAAGGTGCCGGCGTAAAAGCCAATGCGCTCAAGGTCCGTCACTCGGAAATGGCTTTGCATGTGGCCGCCACGGAACCGCACGCTGTTTTCGCCATCGCGCTGGTCGAGATGGCTTGAGGCGATGAGCGCTTCGTCGAGTTGCCAGGTGCGACCTTGGGTGGTGATGGATCCATCGGCATAAGACATTTTGACGGCGTCCTCAAAACCAGTACGGTAGGCTAAGCGCGCTTCGTTGTACACCGCGGTAAGCACATCGGTGCCTTCGATTAAATAGTCGAAGATTCGGTTTTCACTGACAACTTGTCCCTCACGATTGATCCAGTGCACAAAGCCATACCCTTCGACGATGGGCGCTTCAATGGTAATGAGCGTCTCATCTTCAAACGGAATGATGTCGTCGTAAGGCTCATCGTTTATGGTGAAGACGATGGGGTCATCGATGGTGGTGTCAAACAAGATGTAGTGGTGACCTTCCGGTGCGTAGACGGCTTTGATGTGCTGGTCGGAATCGACCATGAAGGTGTAAATGCGGCTTGTGCTTAACAGTTCATCGGTCGTTTCATCACGGTAGTGGTCAAACCGGTATCCTTCTATGTCCGGTGCAATCAATGACAGTTGCGTGCCTTCGTCATAGTAAAATGGCGGCGGTTGTTCTGGCGCGCGGTCGATGACGACGTCTTGGTTGCTTGACACGCCGATGTAGTAACGGCCGCCGCCTTCGTGGGGTTCGTAGACGGCGCGCAAGGTCATCGAGTGTTCAATGACGAAGCGTTCGGTCGGCTCCTCACTAAAGACCGTTCCATCTTCCGTTTCCCAACGAGAAAACCGGTATCCCGGGAAAATCCCGGCTGTCACCGACACCTCTCGCCCGCGGTAGACGCTTTCAGGTCGGATGGTCAAGCGCGGCCCTTCGCCCTGATAGTCGCCTTCGTTCAGGTTGTGCGTCAACGACAGCTCAAGCGGCTCCGGCGGTTGACGGATAAACCCGATAAGCAACAATGCGCCAATCACCACGGCAACCATGATCACAATGGTGAGTGCGGTACGGTTCATGGTGCCCTCACCTCGCTTACCAATGGATTGATCACGGCGTTAATAATCGTTGTCACAACATCCACCGTGTGCTTGCGGTCGAGCGCCGGAATCCCTGGTTTGCTCGCGGCGTGTTCCGGCAGCATCGGCATGTGCACAAACGCACATTTCGTGCGCATGTCATTGGTTTTAATATGATAAAGCGTTCGGTAGAAGGTGTCGTTGCACACATACGCGCCGGCTGTGTTTGATACCACGGTGGGTACGTGTTTTTGCTTAAGCCGAGTCATAACGGTTTCTAGCGGTATTGTCGTGAAAAGCCCATCCGGACCGCCTTTCACAATCGCGTTAAAGCGTTTGGTGTTGCCGGCGTTATCGGCGATGGAAGCATCTTGGGCGTTGATGGCAATGCGTTCAATGGAGACATGGGTGCGCCCTTTTGCCAGCCCAAGCAGCACGATCAAGCGCGGATTGTGTTCTTCAATCAGCGGCAAAAGAACGTCGAAGGCGTGGCCGTAGATGACAGGCAAGGTTGCTTTGACGATCCGCACATCGTACAAAAAATCCGGCAGTTCAGCCAGCACGCCTTGGGTCGGATTCACGGTCTCATCATGAAACGGCTCAAAGGCCGTCACGATTACGGGTCGCATGCGCTCACCTCGTCTCCTTTTACTAACATATCATTATAACCGATTTGACGCTTTTTTTCACGCTATACATCACGAAAAACATGCTTTCATGCCGTGTTTTTCCATAAAAACAGGGTGCTTTCACACCCTGTTATTCCTCCACTTGTTCGGTGATTGAATCAAAGATGCCGGCATCGTGTAAAAACGCATGCACTTCGATGAGCGGGACGGCGAGGCCGTTGTTGTCGGTTTCGACACCACCCCAGGTGTTGATGCCGACAAGATGCCCATCGATGTCTACAAGCGCGCCGCCGCTTGACCCTCGGTATATAAGCGCGTCGTGCAGTATAACCTGAAAGTCGACGTTTTCAATCCCAACCATGCGTAAATATCTGCCATACGTGACGATGCCATCGACCATTCTCGGGCTGCCGATGGCCAGCACAAACTCACCTCGCCGCAAGGGTTCATCAAGCCGCGTAAAAATATCGATGACCTCGCGATGAAGGAGTTCGCGGTCCACACGAAGCACGGCGAGGTCATACGCCTCATCTTCATGGACCATCTCGGCGTCGATCTTATCGTCGGCGTCGGCGGCGCGAACGGTGTAATCGAAATGGTCGCGATTGCCGCGGTCGGTCACGTGGTAATTGGTTAAGATATACGCATACGCATCGTCGATGTGGACGACCACGCCGCTTCCCTGCGACGAGGAGGCCACGGTCAACCGTGCACCGGTGCGGTATACGATTGTCTCGACAATGACATTGGATAAGCGTGCGCCATCGCGCGTTTCAATCAACGCCAGCTGAAAGGTGTCGACGTCGGTTCGTGGTCCGATGTCGATGAAAGCGCACGCGGCGAGATGCAGCGTGAGCACAACCATGGCTGCGAAGGCAAGCATTCGTCTCATATCATCACCCGCTTATTTTCTTTATTGTACTTCGCAACTCGACTTTTGTAAACTGCCTTGCCGCTTTCTTGTTGCCTGCGTTTACATCTCTTGGTGCATACGTTATAATCAAGGTGATATACCAAAGGTGGGATAAGCATGGAAACCAGCAACGTCCACGACACCGTGGAAGACATGATTAAGTCACACAGCCAAAGTTTTTACAAGGCGTTTGGGTTGTTACCGGAAAAAAAGGCACGCGCAGTTTTTGCGATTTATGCTTTTTGCCGTACGGCCGATGACGCCATCGATGTTGAAAAAGACATTGAGAAGATCGATGCACTCGAAACGAAAGTGAAAGCCACATTCGATGGAAAACCGCCCGAGGAGCCAATCTTTCAAGCGCTCCACGAGGCGATTACCGAGTTTCCTTCCGACATCAAGCCTTACTTGGAACTCTTAGAAGGCGTGCGCGGTGATTACAACGGCGTGACCATGGACACCGATGCCGACTTGGAGACGTACTGCTACAAAGTGGCTGGCACTGTGGGGTTAATGTTGCTCCCTGTGATTGCGTCTGAAAAACTGAAGAAAGAGAAAAAAGCGTTGACCGAGGTCGCCATCGAGTTAGGCAAGGCGATGCAGTTGACCAACATCTTGCGAGACGCACGAGACGACTTGATTCACGATCGTGTCTTCTTCTCGACAGAAACCATTGAACATCACCAGCTGGAAATGGAGATTACACGCACCGGCCTTGTCACGCCGGAGTGGATTTCGATGAACGAACACTACATTCGACTCGCGAAGGAAAAATATAAAACCTTCTACGATAAGCTTGAGCTCTTTGACAAGGACTCTGTGTATCCAACGATGTTGGCCGCGCGTTTTTACGAGGCGATTTTGGACCGTATTATCCGTAAAGGATACACGAACCTTAACCGCCGCCACGACATCGGATCGCTCAAAAAATGGTCGATCAGTCGCGGCGTCAAGAAGGACCTTAAAAAACGAGGGTTGGTCGAATGACAGGATTGGCGCTCTCTTACCTCTTTGTCTTTGGCATCATAGGTTTGGGCGCAGTCCTCGACAAACTCAACGTTTTGAACGATGAAGGCGCACGAAAGTTTATCCACATTGGCGTGGCCAACTGGTGGCTTTTGGCCATGGTCGTGTTTGATACGGATGCGTTTTGGATGGCGGCGATTCCGCCAGCCACGTTCATTGTGCTAAACTACATCTCTTATCGATTCAATCTTGTCAAAGCGATTGAGCGCAGTGAAAAGTCCGTCAACGATCTCGGCACTGTTTACTACGCAATCAGCTTGTTCCTCATCGCGTTGATTGCTTTTTATGCTGACGTTGTACGCGTTGGCGCATTGGCCATCTTAATCATGGGCTATGGCGACGGGTTATCGGCCGTCATTGGCAAGGCGATCAAAAGCCCCACCCTCAGGCCCGGCAAAACCCTTGCCGGCACCACCACGATGGTGGTGGCGTCGTTTGTTGTTGGGGTGTTGTTGTTTCCATCGCTCTGGGCATTGATGCTGCTTGTCGCGCTCTTTGCCGGAGCGGTCGAGTTGTTTACCCCGCGAGGCTTCGATAACTTGAGCGTGCCACTGCTCGTTTTCTTGTTGGGAGTGTTTATCGTATGATGAGCCTTTTGCTTGGGTTTAGTTTCAGCACCATCATCGCAACCGCCGCATACACCCGGCGAAACTTGACAGAGTCGGGTGCCTTGGCAGCGATTTTTATTGGGTCTACCGTTTATTTTACCCTTGGATGGTTCGGCTACCTTTACCTGATTATGTTCTTTGTGAGCGCCACCTTAATAGGCCATTTGGATAAAGCGCACCCACCAAGTCAGCGCACCGCCTCTCAGGTTTTCGCCAACGGTTTGCTGGCGACAGTGTTCGCCACCGTGCATGCCCTAACAGGTCAGGAAGTATACCGCTTCTTGTTTTTCTTAAGCGTCGCCGCAAGCGCCAGCGACACGTGGGCGAGCGAGGTCGGTCGGCTCTCAAAACGCCTTCCACGAAACCTTCTCACCTGGCGGGTTATGCAGACGGGCTTGTCGGGCGGTGTGACTGTGTTAGGCTTCGTTGCAAGCATCATCGCATCCGGACTCTTTGCCTTGATGGCGTGGATTGTGCTTACCGATGTGAACTTGATGCTTTACATTTGGCTTTTTGCAACCTTAGCAAGCGTCATCGACAGCGCCCTTGGCATCATTCAAGTCAAGTACATGCGTGAGGGCGTCATCACCGAAGAGCGAACCGACGACTCCACACGCCATTCCGGTCTCACATGGCTCAACAACAACCTCGTCAATATTCTAAGCAACGCGCTGGCAGTCGGCTTGTTCGTGGTCACCGTGTCGGCGAACGTGTTCTAAAACAACCAAACGAAAACCGGCGGTTTAAATCGCCGGTTTTTTTATTTGGTTGCCAAGGCCTCGAGGAAACGCTTCAAATCCTCGCCTTGTAGGGTCGCATCGCCCAACGACTTATGGCGTTTATCATGCGGTATGCCGTGGTCGTCGCTTCCGGCTGTGATCAACCAGCCGCGTTCGCGAGCCAACGCGCGGTAGCGTGTTTTTTGCGCCTCGGTATGCATGCCGTAGTCGGCTTCGATGCCATCGAATGCGTAGCTGTTTAAGACCTTGTCATGGATGCTTTTCTTTAACAACCCCGGATGGGCTAAGACCACGAGCACGTTGTGTTTGCGAAGCAGCTCTAAACCTTTTTGAACGCTCCACTCCGTGGCGGGAACGAACGACGGGTTGTGGTCGCCGATGAACCGATCGAAGATGATGTTGTGGGTGTACTCCGGGTACTTTTTCATGATGGCCTTGGCGATGTGCGGCCGAGCGATGATGCCATCGGACACCTCGAGCACATCCTCATAGGTGATGTGGATGTCTTCGTACTTTGCCAAGTTTTTAATAAACGTTCTGGCCCTGTTTTCACGGCCTTCACGGATAAATGTATAGTAGTCTCGCATCGCCGGGGCGGCGTGCGCTTCGTCACGAAAATACCCGAGCAGGTGGACGCTTTTTCCTTCTTCTAATGTTGACAGTTCAATGCCTGGGATATAGGTGATGCCGTGTTTTTCGGCCAACGCACGGCTTCGCTCGACATGGGTGCATACGTCGTGGTCGGTGATGGAAACGATGTCGATGCCGCGTTCGCGTGCAAGGGCGAAGAGTTCTTCATGGCTGCGGCGGCCATCGGAATCGGTGGTGTGCATATGGAGATCGGCTTTCATGGTTTCACCTCGTTATGAAAATCATTCCATCATACCATAGTTTTGTCGGTTTGTCTTGCCTCGTGATTTGATCACGTCTCGTCTAAGGTGATGCGGTTGGCGGGAATGGAGAGTTCGCTCGTGAACAAGCGCTCGCGGTCGTGGCATGTGAAGACGAGGATTTGACGTACATCACGCATGCCGTCGAGGATCTTCAAGGTTTCTTTTAGGCGCGTGTCGTCGTAGGCCACAAAGGCATCATCCAACAACAGCGGCAAACGCGCTTTTCCTAGCGCCTCCAGCAAACCGACACGAAGGGCAAAATAAATTTGATCGAGCGTCCCTCGGGAAAAATGCATCGGCGCTTCAAAATCGCCGCTTCGATCATCGTAGGCTGAAAACGACATCGTTTTTTTCACGCGAATGTCGCGGTAGTTTCCACCGGTGAAAGCATGCACATAATCGCCGATTTTTTTACTTAAGACCGGGGCGAAATTCTCCTCGATTTTCGCCACCGCCCGTTTCACCATGTCGATGGCGTGTTGGTGGCGGTCGCGCATCAGGCTGAGCCGGTCGCGTTCGATGATCTGTTGATTGAGCTCGTGTTCGACGGTTTCAAGCGGTCGATGCGACGCTTCGATGGACTCGATGCGTTGGTTCAGGCGTTCCATTGAGACGCGCAGGTCGTTCAGTTTAGACGTTAAGGCTTCTCGGGCTTCCATCACGTCGTCGATGTCGTCGTAAGGAACGTCTTCAGATTGAAGATCGACGGTGTCGGCGAGCGCCTCAAGCGTGTCGCCGGCGAGCGCGTCTTCAAGACGCATTTTTAGGGTGTCGAGTTCCTTTTTTGCGGTGTGGTACTCGCGGTTGGCGTCGCGGATGCGTTTCAACCCCTCGAGAGAATCGACATGATGCCGTTGATGCAACGCATGCATGGTGGCCTTTGCGGCGTCATGTTTTTCTTTTTGGCTGTTGAGTGCTTCGTTTTTTGCGTTCAACGCTTCGTCGAGTTCTTGGATGCGCTCTTGGTTTGACTGGGCTTTAAGCGCGCGTTCGTAGAGGGCTTCAAACGCTGCGGGTGACGCCACGTTGTGTTGCGTTTCAATGGCCTGGATCGTGGCCTTTGCGGCGCACGCTTCTTTCCGTTCTTTCGCGGCATTCATCACGCGGCGTTCGATTTTTTTGGCGCGCTTGCGCTGAAGCGCGAGGCACGGCATGAGGCACACCCAAGCAATGAGCGTGACCACAAAATACCAGCGTGTTTTCAGCCAGGCTCGGGCGTGTGTTAAGCGGCGGATGCGGTCGCGTGTTTTCGACTGGATGGTGTTGAAGCGCTCGTGTGTCGCTTCGGCCGCTTGACAGGCAGCCTCGTCATGCTTGCGGAGGGCTTCGTTATAGCGTTGCCGGTCGGCGATGATGCGCGAGGGGTCTTCGATGCTTACGCCATCGGCGAGGTTGTTTCGTTTTTCTTCGAGCGCTTCGATGTCGGCGGTGAGTTGGGTGATTTGATCAAAGGCGGCCGCGGCGGCGTGTGAGGCGTGGAGGTATTGTTCGACCGCATCGGCATCGAAATCGGCGTAACTTTCTAGTGCTTTGAGTTCACGCGCTTTTTCTTCGATCATGGTGTTGATCGCGCTGGCTTTTTTATACGACGCTTTTC
>SLFZ01000018.1 GCA_007123975.1 Candidatus Izemoplasma sp.
CAAAGTAAGCAATGTTATTATTGTTCACGTTTTTAAGAAAAAACGCTGTTTTAGCGTTTCTTTCTTTGGAATCCCAAGGTCCTTGTGCAAGAAATGATATCGATCAAACAGTCGTATGATGGAAACGTTTTAATCACGTGGATTGATACTTTTTAGTGCACTTTGTTGCAATGCGGGCATACGATTTCCGCATCGCGATTGATTTTTGTGATGTTTCTAAAATACATTGCAGACTCGATTTGTTTTCGGTAGATCCAAGCGTCATCCGTATCGAGTTTGTCGCCGTAAAACAAGTTCCTCGATGAAGTTTTGCTATAGGTATAGACGTATGACTGGTTTGAGTCTGGGCAAACCTGTTCCTTGATTTGAAGCATGCAATCAAAACACTGGTGAAACGTTTGGCATTGGCTAGGGAACAACTGTCCTCCACAGAAAGGACACACCTCGCGCTTATTATCCGAGTAGATCATGCCTCTCAGCAAAATTTGTTGTATACGGCGAAATGAGTCGATTTCATCGGTGCCGATGTAAATGTCGTCTGACAACAAATAATCTTCATCAAAATGGGTCACCGTAAAGATTTCATCCACGTTGTTTTCTTCTTGATATCGGGATCGTTCTTCTTCCTTAAACTTAAACACCGTCAGCAGCATTCGGTAGGTGCAATCTTTGTTAAACGTAAGAATGAGCTCTTCTTTTTCGTTGTTTTCCAGGCGTAACGTCCAGTCTTTAAAGTGGAAATTCACATCCAGCGAGCTGAGGTTCATTTTCGTGTTTGGTTCCGTCTCAAAATTGAAATGCCCAACGGCAAAAACCGTTAAGATCCGTACATACATAAGGTATTGCTGGAACAGTGTGTCAAAATCATAGGTTGCTTCATCGATTTTCGCGGTCTTCTTTTTCCCGTTGTAGCGTGCGTATGTCTTGTACACCATCCGGTAATCCTTTTGATTTAGAAAGATGTTCGTTTTTTTGAGAGGCAGACGCCTATTTCGTTTTTTGTTGTTTTTGTAAACGGGTTTATAGAGCCTAGACTTAAGGGTGTTGTAGATCGTGTTCAGTTCAATCAACAACGCTTTGGACAACGAGTGATACGTACTAAAGTCTCGGATGTATCCCGTGTGCAGTTTCCCCATTGCTAGGAAATAATTGATGTGATTTCCTTTCTCCAAAATATTGAACTCCATGATGTTGCTCGCATAGTAGATGGTGTTTAATACTTTCCGGTTTTTCCGAATCATCGACAAGGTATCGTCAATGTAGTTGCAGAACACCACGTTTTCGTAAATATCGTACTTATCTTGATAAATCCGCGTTAACAACTTGCGGGGTTTGACCCCGTTTTTGGTAATGTCAGAAATGAAGCGTGCATGGTTCGCCAGATGCAAAAACGTGTTGTGGTTGATTACGCGGGCGTTTTCGACGGGCAAAACATCTTCTGTTTCATGCAAAAAGATAATCGGTTTTTTGAAAATCCGTTTGACTGCCGGCAACGTCTTTTTGATGTGGTCAACCTGTTCTTGAAGTTGTTTGAAGTTAAAGTCGGGCTCAATCGAAAACAGAATCATGTCTCGCACGGCATAGTGGTCGAACTCAATGTAGGATACATGACTGTTTTTGTTGATGAACGTCTGAATGCCTTTTAAGAGGGACGCCAGTCTTTCGTACTCATCGAGCCTAAGAGAGTTGATGTGATTCATGCCTATTCATCCTCAAGGGATTTGACAAAGTCGGCGCATTGGAACAACTTCAGTTTCTCAAAGTCCATGACCAGCTGTTCCTTATCCTCAATGGTTTTTAGTTCGAGTTTGGCGACGACCTTGCTCAGTAAAATCGTCTCGACAGCTTCATCCTCGACGTTTTCTCCTTCGATGCATTCGGTGTAGATGTTGACAAAGTCTTCAATTTGTTTCAATATCCGATTCCCAAACGAAATGTTGTATGGCGCCAACAAGCGTTCAACAGCTTTGATCAAGTCACTCTGTTCGGCATCAAACTGACCCTGGGCTTTGGCATCTGTTAACAGTTGATTAAAGGTGTGATAATCATAGAACTGCTGGGGGATGGGGTCATCATAATCCCGCACTTTCGGTGCGCGTTTCATGAAGTTCATCGTCGTGGCGCGGTCGTAAACCTTGTCAGAAATGACAAACGTTGATTCGTCTCGGTTGGCCGTCCCGATGAACCAGACGTTCGGTGGAACCTTCAGGGTATGCCCTCTTTCTAGGGCTAAGTAATCGATGGTTTCACCGTTTTCCTGACGGCTCAACTTGAGGTTGATCAACTTGATTTTGCGATGCTCTTCCTCATGTTCCATCAAAGATAGGAAGTCCGAGAAATAATATTCGATTCGTGATAGGTTCATTTCATCCAATAAAATAAACGTGACAATGTCTTTGTTTAAGGTTGCTTTGTATAGGGATATGGTGAATTTTTTCGGGGTGTATTTCAACGAGAACTCGTTGTAATAACCCAACAACTCATGCTTGTCTTTCCAAGATGATTCGACTTCGACAATCTCGCAATTACCCAAGATGGCTTCTGAAAAAATCTTCGGTAGACTGGTTTTACCGGTGCCCGACATGCCTTGAAGAATGGATAGTTTGCTTGCGCCAAGTCCGGCGATAAATGCCGCGATGCTGGCATGCGTATACGACAAATGCAACCTCGAGTTTTTCGCATAATCGAGCACAAACTGTGTAAGGCCTTTTAACGAGGGGTCGGTTGATGCATACGCTTTTCGAAGTTCCAAATCCGCCTCGTAATCGTCTTTCATTAAATCAATCTCTGTCAGTGAGTAGCACGGATCAAACAAATCGACCACAGGACTTGAAATCGTCTCAGACTCCTCGGATTCTTCAGACGCCTCGTGCTCCTCGGGCTGAACGGCTTGCAATCCACCAAGCGAGCCTATTTGCCCTGCGAGGGAAGGGAGTTCCTCTCGGTCGAACACGCGTCGTGCGAACATGATCATCAACACGGATACCGAACCAATCAAGGCAATCATAGCATCTGTCTCAATCTCGTAGTCGTATTGTTCCGTATCGATGATAAAGCCCGCACCATAGTGATTGATTAGGTTGTTTAGCATCTCCAGGTTAATCTCACGTGCAATGCGGAAGTAATACGCTGAGATGGCGATGAGAAACACAAAGAAAATGTTAAAAAAGGTTGACGTCTTAATTACCTGATGAAACATCGAAGATCTAGACAAATACGCTGCGATGGCCACCGCGAGTCCAAACCCGACGACGAGAAGTTGAACATGGAGGAAGAAAGCTAGAAAGCGGTATCCTTCACTCAATGTTGCATAATCTCTTAACAAATCTAGCCCAGTCATGTTGATTTCATCGGTGTATGTCATCGAGCCGACATTAATGCGGATGATGGGCAAAAACAACATGCCGACCGTAATCAGCGTCATCAAAATCAAAAACACCAAGGGTTCAACGTTAAACAGTGGCAAGGTAATCCTCGTCTTTTCTTCAAGCTGGTATTCTTTGATTCTTCCAACCAATATCGCGTTCAATAAATACACAATAAACATAAAGCCCAGCGGGATGTAGGAGTAAATCGTAATCTCTTGCGCTTCAAAAATCGTGTACAACACTTTGATGATCAATCCCGCAATGAAGAATCCAGATACACAGATGAACATGAGTTTGGTAAACCGCGTCGACAACTTTAAGAAGCGCTGATCTCTCCTAGCGTACGCGGTAATGATGTTCATTAGCATCATCACGGCAAAGAAAAACACCAACAACAAGAAGAAAAACCCGACAATAACATCAAGATTTGCTTCGCTTGCGAACAATGTATTGATAAGAATCGCATGACGATTCTCATCCGGCAATACCAGCGTGTATAAAGGAACAAAAAACAACGAGAAGAGGATTGCTAACGAAGCGATGTTCATGATAACCATCCAAAAAGTTGTGGATAACTTTCCGAACTCGACTAACTCTTTCTCTTCATCGTCGTCTTCTTCCTCATCCGATGAAGCATCTTCAGCCACCATTTTGCGGGTGATTATCAGTGTAAAATAAACCAAGCATAGTATCAAATTTATGGTAACCGCAATTCTTCCCAAAGGTGGGCCATAATCAAGCATAACTTGGAAGACTAAGAGCAACGTGTTTTGAACAAGAAAAAAGAGCGCTGAAAAAACTAGCCAACGCTTTCTTTTACGAATCAAACCAATGATAAACAGTATGACGGGTACAACTGAAGCATACAGTGCCACACGCAACGAAACAACAAAGAATATGAGGAACGGGTTCGAGGTGTTCTCAAGTGGAAACGACACCACGCTCTCCCCATAAAAAGGCCAAAATACATCCAGTGAGATTATCGCCACATACAACGCCACCATCACGACAACGATGGCTACCAAATACAGTCCGCTACTTATTACCCTTCGAAACATACATGCAACTCCTTCCCCCCGTACAAGTTTTGTGCATCTATGAAGCGGTTAACGCGTGCAATAAAAAGTCTGAACAAAATACCAGCGGCTAAAAAATAAAATAGGACAAAGGTGTCCTATTTGCAAGTAATTCTAATTAAATTATAGCATGGCATAAATGCTTAGACAACATTATCTTTTCCCTAACTAAAGCATTTATACAGGGTATGCCTTCATCAGGTGTGCATGTAAACGTTAAACCAATCATGAGCCTTATGATCATAGACTCCGTTACAGCGGGAAAGCAGCGCCCATTCAAAAGGACTACTTTTTTTACAGAAAGTAGTCCTTAATCATCGTCTAAAAATCTCTTTTCATCGGGCTTTCTTTAGGCTTCACGAGGGGGTGCGTGTGATTACCACCGCGTGTGGACTTGATGCTTTATGTGTGTTTCATAGATGCTTTTAACGCGTTCCATTTGTTCACGCGTCAACGGCGGAAGCGCAGCTGCATTCGCGTTGTTGATGATGTGCTCAGGACGGCTTGCGCCGGGAATGATGGTGCTAACGGCATCAAACATCAAAATCCAGCGTAAGGCCACCATCGCCAAGGATTCGTCAGGAAAAACGTCTTTCAACGCCTGCACGGCTTTCAGTCCTGATGCGTAATCGACGCCGCTGAACGTTTCACCTCGATCGAACCATTCTCCTTGACGGTTGGATTGCCTGTGATCTTCTTTGTCGAAAGACGTGTCTTCCGTGAATTTCCCGGTAAGCAGTCCGCTGGCTAGAGGAACTCTGACAATCACGCCCACGTTCTTTTTCTTCGCCTGCTCAAAGAACAGTTCTGCAGGCCTTAGTCGAAACATGTTAAAAATAATCTCGACCGCATCGACGCCCGGATGTTCTATGGCAATCAAGGCCTCTTCGACCTTTTGAACGCTGACGCCATAGTGTTTGATTTTTCCTTCCGATTTGAGGGTGTCAAGCACCTCAAAGACCTCTGGGGTGTAGTAGACCTCTGGTGGTGGGCAGTGCAGTAAAACCATGTCTAACGCATCGGTTTGAAGGTTCTTTCTCGATTGGTCGATAAATTTTCGAAGATTGGCTTCGTTATACCCTTCTGCTGTGTGAGGGTCTAACCAACGACCCACCTTGGTAATCACGAACACATCTTTGTTCGTTTTCTTTAGAAACCGTCCAATTGCGCGTTCGCTTTCCCCACCAATGTAAACATCGGCCGTATCAAAGCAGTTAATCCCTTGAGAAACCGCTGATTCTAACGTTTCTTCAGCCAACTCGGCGTCGAAGGGCGCCCCCCATTTTCCACCCAGTTGCCAGCACCCCATGGAAATTTCACTTACGTGAACGTTCGTTTTACCCAGTTTTCGGTTTTTCATCAAACCACCTCTTTAAGAGCATTATAGCACATATGTTCCGGCTGTATTCTCAATAGTAGGCGTCGTGTCAATAGATAAGGTTCTAAATCGGCATACCATTGCATTGGCGACAATAAGGCAACATAGTCAATGGGGGTTGCGTTCGAGCCATAATTGGCGAATCGAAGTAGATTCTCATGCTTTTTAACGGCATTTCGATTGGCCAGGTAGCCTGACAGGCTTTGAGAATTACCAGGTGACCGACGCGTCCATGCGCTCGCCCTCTGTTGCATTTTGCCATAAGAAAAGCCTGTGAAAACCGGTTGTGATATTCATGTTTGCAACTCCCTGTTTCTACCTTGTAACTTATATTATAACTTTACGGAGTTTTCTTGACATTGAAGGCTGATATGCGCTATAATTGGCCTGTGCGATACGGAGTGTGATTATGAAAAAAATACGTGTGACGGGCGTGTTTTTTGCCCTCCTGACCATAGCCTTGACGGCCCTTATCCCCATCTCTACCATCACCGCGACCACCGCCGAGTCGGAACGCCAGGTAATCTACATCGACGAAGACGGGTGCCCATCATGCGCACGCGTCCACGAGCACGGTGTGATCACCGGCCTCGAGGCGCAAAACGTCGACGTGATCGTCTATGACATCCGCATCCAACGGGGCGATGATTTTGTGATGGCCGGCAAGTACGCCGATGTCTATGGGTTCGGCTTGCAAGCACCCGTCGTCATCGCTGGTGACGAGGTGTTCATCGGACCTGATGCCATCATCGACGCCTACGATAACGGAGACATTTACCACCACGCTCAGTTTCCGCTTCGTTCGATTGACGAGGTCGACTTGGACACGCTTCCTTTTTTTGAGGGCCTTTGGCTCGTTGCGGTGGGTGGACTTCTGAGCGGATTCAACCCATGCGCCATCGCCATGCTCTTAATGTTCATTTCGATGATTGGATTCGTCCGGGAATCAAAAGTGATCATTATCGTCAGCATCGCCTACATCGCTGCCGTCTTCGTCACCCATTTCGCCATCGTCTATGGTTTTCTCGCACTATTAGGGCTTTCCCGGCAAGCGTTCACCAACCTATCCTTATACTTGTATGGCTTCTTCGGTCTACTGACACTTTTTTTGGCGATTTTGACCTTTAGCGATTTCCTCATGGCTCGCCGCCATCAATACGAAAACGTGAAAAACCAATTGCCGGCATTCATCCGTAAGTTCAACGAAAAAATCATGACCCGCTTCACCAAGGTGCTCGACAGCGACACCGGTCGCGGAGCCCGGGCGTTGTGGCTTATCGTGATTCCCGTCGTGATTGGCGTCATTGTCGGCATTACCGAGGCTGCGTGCACGGCCCAACCAATGCTCATCGCGTTCGCACGGCTGGAAGCGAACATGCCCCCGGGGGTCGACGCCATCAAGTTTTTCTACTTACTCGTTTCGAACGTCATGTTCATCGTGCCCCTCATCGTCATCGCAATCGTCGCCATCAAATCGAAGAACACGATGTCGTTGGCGAACTTCATCCGCGCAAACATGTCTAAGATTAAGCTGGCAACCGCTGTGTTCTTCTTGGCAATGGCAATATATTTCACGCGTTCCGTGCTGATTGACCTTGACATCCTTACTGGCATACCCCCACTCTTCATCGGTTGACATTTCAAGGATATAAGCGCCTCATAGTCCTATGCAGGTGTCTATATATAAAAAAAGAAAACAGGAGGATTTACTGTAATGAAGAAACTTATTGTACTTTTCATGGCATTCACCATCGGGTTTGTCGCCATGGGTTGTGACGAAGTGGCAGATGAAACGCCCACAGAAACCCCAACAGAAACCCCGACGCCAACACCGACTCCGGAACTTCCGGATACCATCGGGATGACCGATCTGGACAATTATTTGTTCAACCCCGAGTGGCAGTTCGTTGATTTGAGAAACTTCGACGACCAAATGAACGGCGGATGGATCCGCGGTTTTGAAATGATTCCCTTCTTCCAATACCTCGAGTATGAAAACATTCTCGTGCGCACGGATGGATGGGCTTTCGACGGTTCTCAAATCAAGGATGAGTCTGCCCTCCGTGAACTCTTCGACGAAGACCGCAACATCGTCCTCATCTGCGCCGCTGGTGTGCGCGCTGCATTTGTAAAAGAAGCGCTCGAGTACCTCGGCTACGAAAACGTCTGGAATGCCGGCGCCCTCGGTAACTACGTTGGCGAACACCGCGTCTTCGGCGACGGCAGTTTCGAAATCAACTTACCACCGCGCGCCCATGTCGATCCGCTTCCAGAAGTCATCAACATGGCCAACCTCGACACGTTCATCGGCCGTCCTGGAACGAAATTCTTCGATTTCCGTGACGTTTATCCCGGTGAAAGTACACCGATGCTTGAAATCGGCTGGATTGACGGATTCACCGTGATTCCTTACTTCGCGTTCCTCGTTGAAGAAGGCGTCTTGAACCATCCGGGCGGATTCAACCTCGACGAAATTGACCTCGAAGACGTCATCAACGAAGAGTACATCTACGTGCTCGAAAACATCTTCGGCGACAAAGACACCGAACTGATTCTCATGTGCATGAGCGGTGCCCGCAGTGGCCTCATGAAAGCCGTTCTTGAAGAAATCGGCTACACCAATGTCTGGAACGCCGGTGGTTGGAACGCATACGAAGGACAACACAAAGTGCTTCCGTGGTGTGAAGGCGCTGCAGAAAACGGCGACAACGGCGACAACGGCGATTGCGAATAGTCGCTGCAACATGACGTGACGTACACAAGACAACCAATCAGGAGATGATTACATGAAACGTCTTATTATATTGATGCTATTTGTGGTCGGCATGTTCACCCTAGCGGCATGTGGTAACGGCACCGAAGACCCCACACCGACCCCGACACCAACCCCTACGCCTGTCGACGACCGTCCTTCGGACGCAATGATTACCTTGCTGAAGTTCCCTCACCTTGACGGATACGGCAACGAAGTTATGCGCGATTTGCCCATCTTATTTGAGTTCGAATTGCGTGACCGCGTCAGATACCAAGTGGCCTTCGTCTCATGCACATGCCGCGCTCCGCAAGTCAACTACTGGAGTGTCGCATACTTTGAGATCGACAAAAACACCGGCGAACTCTTGAAACTTACCTTTAGTGACGATGGCACCGGCAACTACACGGCAGGATTCTGGGGAGACAGCGACCCGATACCCGGCACCGGGAAAACATATCGCGATCATTTTAAAGTCGATTTTATCCCGTGGCTCGTTGGTCAGACGCTTGATGATCTTGACGGCATTAACATTTTCTACAACGATCCACCGCCGCAGTACATCGAGCATGCCAACACCAAGCTAATTGACGAAACTGACCTTATTGATGCATACACAGGAAGCAGCGTTACCACCCACACGCTCATCCGTGTGACCAAAGCGTTGTTAGAGTACCATCAAGAGAACTACATCGATTAACGCGAAACGGGACGGGGCACCGATTGCGGTGCCCCCTTACCCTGCGGGAGACGATACGATGCGGCACATGATACTCCTTATGCTGAGCTCGCTTTTTGCCTTTGCGCTTATGGCGTGTGGTGGACCCTCGGACAACGATACCCCCATCCAGCGCAGCTATGCCGACTTTGATCATATCGACCACTGGGACGATCTTGATCGGCTCGAAGGCGAAAAGTCGATTTTGTATTATTACTCACCGACCTGCCACGTCTGCATTGCGATGAAAGACGAGGTGCTCGGATTGTTGTGGGACCTTCGCGAGGATCGAGAAATCTACCTGGTCAACGCGGGTTTTATGCATGAACAAGGCACACCACCGATGGAATCGGAGGCCGTGCCGGCGTTGATTATATTTCACGACGGCGTATTCACCGAACACATTCTTGGATCAACGCCCGTGCTGGACTACTTGGATAATGAACGTGATGCAACGGATTAATAAACTTATACGGAGGAGATACATAATGAAAAAACTGATTATGATAATGATGTTTGCAATGGTAGGATTAGGGCTTGCCGCTTGCGGCAACGGCACCGAAGACCCTGCGCCGACCCCTACAGAGGATGGCGTCGACTACCCGGTTGAATACTTTGGCGCCACCGTCGTTTCAAGCAACGTCGACGGCAACACCGTCGTGCTCACCGTCGAAGGCGAAGGCTTCTACCCGATGACCGCCGAAGTGACATTCACTGATGGTGTCATCACCGACTTCGTTGTCACCGACCACAGCGAGTCTTCTGCATGGGGTGGCGAACTAATCGAACGCGGCGACATGCAAAGCGCCATCATTGACGCCGAAGATGTCAGCGCAATCGACTTCAACGATTACGCAGAAGTTGACGCGGATTCCCGTGCGACTGCGACCGTCGAAGCGCTCTATGATATCGCACTTGGCGCCATTGAGCATTTTGAAGCCTACTACGCAGACTGATAACAACGGCATCCAAGCGTGGCGACAGCCACGCTTGATGCACCACTCACAGGAACCGACGAATCGCATCATATATAACTGAAACCATAGAATCAAAGTCCACAGCGGGCACGAAGGGGTTTTTTCGTGCGTTTGCGTAAGGGCTTTTCTAAAAAACATAAGACGCTGCTTTTTGCATCGTCTTTTTTGTTCAACATAAACGTGCTTTTGGACTTCAAACGTTGGATTCACAGCGATGGTTCATTTGCATCACAAAGACATGTCTGACATAATCATGCTTTCTTTGTTCGGTGCATGTGCTATAATCAAGTAAAACCATGAAGATGGAGGCCTCTGACTTGATAAAGAAAGCATCGATGATTGTTTTTGTGTTGATATTGGGGTTCATGGTCGCAGCATGCGATTCAGCCATGAATACTGAAGATAAGCCTTATCCCGTTGTGACGATGGAGATTGAAGGCTTTGGAGTCATTGAGCTGGTGCTGTTCCCAGACGTGGCGCCAAACACCGTGCGAAACTTCGTGTCTTTGATTGAAAGCGGGTATTACGACGGGGTTGAATTTCACCGAGTGATTGAGGGCTTCATGATCCAAGGCGGTTGGGGTGATGCGCTATCTTGCCGCATTGAAGGTGAGTTCACCAACAACGGATTTGCCAACGATATAGCCCATGTCCGCGGTGTCATTTCGATGGCGCGCACCATGGACCCAAACTCGGCCACAGGGCAGTTTTTCATCGTCCATCAAACAAGCCCGCACCTCGATGGCAACTATGCCTCGTTTGGCATGATGACGAAGGGGTGGGATGTGCTCGATGCCATCGC
>SLFZ01000023.1 GCA_007123975.1 Candidatus Izemoplasma sp.
ATCCATCGTTACGCGTTCACGCCCAAAGACGACGTGTACGAGGTCGATGAAGTAAGCCAAGACCGCGTGTTCCTCACTTACCAAAGCGGCGTGTATTATCGCGACGCCGATTACGTTCCAATGCTTGTCTTCAACCACCTTCTCGGCGAAGGAAGCGACTCACTTCTGTTCAATTATGTAAGGGAGACACTCGGTCTCGCCTATTACATCTATGCTTCTTACAGCCCCAACACCGGCTTGGTGACGTTGGCATCCGGCATGAGCGCCAACAACGTCACAAAAGGCATAGAGGCCATGCGAGAAACGCTTCAGCGCGTGATCGACGGCGACTTCACAGACGCCGATTTAGACCTCGCAAAAACCAGCATTAAAAGCGGCTTGAAACAAAGCTATGACAGCCCAGCGAGTTTGTCGCTCAGGGCACTGCGAACCGCGCTTTTCAAGGTTCCATTTAAAGAAGAAGCCTTGCTTGAGGTTGTTGACAGTGTCAGCAAGCAAAACGTCATGCGCTTAGCAAGCGCGTTAAAGCCGGTGTTTTATTATCGATTTGGAAAGGAGCACGGCGATGCAGACCATTGATTATCAATCCTTCGATGAACGCGTCACGAAGTTTCGTTTGCGCGATCGACTTGACGTCGTCGTGATCCACAAGCCGGACTTCTTTAAGACCTACGTCACCTTGACGACGCCGCTTGGCTCGATACATCACCACTATCGCGATGACGAAGGCATCCACGATGCACCGGCCGGGATTGCCCACTTTTTGGAACACAAGGTCTTTGAGAAAAACGGCGTCGATATTTCAAGCGAGTTTAGTCGCGATGAGGCTCAGGTTAACGCATACACCGAGCATACCAAAACGACGTACCTATTTCACGCGACGGCGCATGTGTTTGATCACATCACACGGTTGCTGACGATGTTTTTTCACCCGGAGTTTACCGATGAAGGGGTAGAAAAAGAAAAAAGCATCATCACCGAAGAGTTGAACATGCACCTCGACAGTCCCCACTACCAACAATACCAAGCGCACCTCAGCCAACTCTTTTTAAGCCATCCAATACGCGACGACATTCTCGGCACCCACGAAAGCATCCAAGCAATGACCACCGAAACCTTGCGTCGCATGCATCAAGCGTACTACCGCCCCGACGTGTGCACGCTTACCGTGGTTGGTGACATCGATGAGGCGGCGTTGAAAAACCATCTTGAAGCCACGGTGACGCTGCCTGAAGAGAGCCTTTATCACCCGCATCAACCGCTCGTTGATGAAGCCCACTCGGTGCAAGAACCTCGCCGAGTCATGCATCTCGACCTGCGTGTGCCCAGTGTGCTAGTTGGCATTAAGCACATGCCGGAAGGTGAAATGACAGCGCATCAACGACTCAAGCACCAGCTGTCAATGACGATGCTTTACGATTTGGTCTTTGGAAAAAGTAGCGACCTGCATGAAGCCTTAATGGACGAGGGCCTTATTAACGATTCATACGGGATAGACCTTCAGTTTGAAGCGACCTATGGTTACGCGCTCATCGGCACTGAGAGCTACGAACCTGAACGGTTTGCGGATCGCATCGTATCGGTTCTACGCGAACTCGATACGCATCGCATCGATGTTAACGATTTCAACCGGTATAAAAAACAAATCCTCGGTGGATTTGTGATGTCGCTTGACAGTTTGGAGTACATCGCGCACGAGACAGCGCGGCATATCAAAGACGGGCTGCTTTTTCACGACATGCTTGACATCGCTCGTGGCATCGCCTTTGAAGATATCCTTGCACTCAAGCAAAGCATCGACGAAGAGCGCATGGCCGTAACCTATGCATTACCCAAACAACCTTCCAACAAAAACACGCCGTGATTGGCGTGTTTTTTTAAGGTTTAGCGGCGGCGCGAACCAGGGTGAAGATGTCGCGGAAGATGCTCTCTCGTTCGCGTTCATTCAAGATTTCATGCCGGGCGTTGGGATACACGCGAAAGCGCGCGTTCGTGAAGCCGGCCTGTTGGAAAAAGCGGTATAGGCGTTTTAACGCA
Organism: Candidatus Izemoplasma sp.; assembly: GCA_007123975.1. Classification (GTDB taxonomy): domain Bacteria; phylum Bacillota_I; class Bacilli_A; order Izemoplasmatales; family Izemoplasmataceae; genus SLQR01. Next base: position 2,038 of record SLFZ01000023.1, read on the forward strand.
TCGCCGTAGTCGCATAGCGCATCCTGATCGCCACAAAGCAGCGCCACTAAATGGTCGGAACGGTTGATGCGAGCCCCCTGTCCATCGTGGGCCCTCCGAAGCAAGTTGACGAGGGCGAGTTGCGTGGCGATGGTTGGTATGCGTTTGGTCATGGGATCGTCGAGGTACTCGCGTTGTTTGTGTGTGTCGCTGGTGATCCATTCATGCCGTTCTTCTATCAATCCGGCTTTGTGCATCGAACGCACTGCACGGTCTTGCATGAAGCGTGTGAAGAAGGGGCTTTGGTGTTGCGGTCCTTTCATACGGCGTATCCATGAGGCGAGCCTTTTGGCAATCACCAGACGGTGTTTCGGGACGTAGCCGCTGCCAATCAGCACAACCCCATCATATAAATCCTTGTGTTCAAACATCAATGCGCGGAGCACAAACGCTCCCATCGAATGCCCAATCGCGACGATCGACAGTTGGGGATACTCGCTGCGGACGCGCTCGCGAACGACGCGCACGCCTTCGATTAGCAACGCTTCACCATCGGCATCGGCGAGGTGAATGCGATCGTCGTACAACGCGCTTTTGCCGTGGCCGTGTTGGTCGTGGATAACGACCAAATACCCTGCATCGCAGAGTTGAGAGGCAAACTCTCGATACCGACCGGCGTGTTCGCCCAAACCATGCACCACTTGAATCACGGCGTCGGGAACAGCATCAGGACGGTAGATGTTTACGTGCAAATCAAAACCGTGACGGTCTTGTACGATGGTTTTCTCAATGCGCATGCATACGCCCCTTTCCTTCCCTTATTATACCATAATCCCTTTAAAACAAAAGGTTTTCGGGCGTTTTGCGTGTCGTTGTAAAGGCCAAAAAAACTGGTATAATAAACCCAAAGAGGTGTTGCATCATGCGTCCACCAGTGCACGGCTTGAATCGACGGAAACGGATTGCCGAAACGATGATGGTCCTCGGCGCGGTGCTTTTTGTGCCGACTTTTTTGGCGGTGGTGATGGGTTATGCAGTCGCCATTGCGTTTGCGGTGATGGGCTTGGGCATGATGATTGTCGCGGGCTTGCGTCTGTCGAGAATGCTTTACGATGTCAAACAGGGGTTGCTGTTTCACTGGCTCACACCGCGAGATGTCACGTTTAGGTTTGATTTGCACCATGGCCTTTCACCCACACAACTGAAAACCTTCGCGCAGCTTGAGGCCGGCGCAAACTCGTGGCGAAAAAACATGCTTTTTGGCATCATCGCCGGCGTCCCTTTTGTTTCAAGCGATGTCATCACTGAGACATCACACGAACGCTTTATCGGCAGGGTCACCATCTTCGATTTTTCATGTCCGTTTCAACAGAGTCTCTCCTGCATCAAGCGCACCGATGTAAATGAAGAAGAATCGATTGATGTTCACGCCACCGCGTTGACACGCTTGCAGCGCTATTTCCATGTCAATGCGACCGATGAGGCTTTTGCAAGACAGGTTTTGACGCCACACCTTGTTGACACCATGCTGAAACTTCACGCGCGAAACCCTGGTGATGTTCGCTTAACAATCCAAGATGCAAAACTCACCATCGCCATCGACAAACAAGAGGTCTTTCGGTTTCGGTTGCTAAAACCCATCTCCGAAAAGCTCTTTGTGTCACTCCAAGATGATTTCAAGCTTTTTAAACAGATGGTAGAAGATGTTGCCAAAAACGATGCATGGTTTGTCAAAAAAGAACCAACTTTACGTTAGCGATAAATGTTTCGAAAATCGATAGGATGCCGCGCTGTGGTATCCTTTTTGATTGCCTAAACGTCAAGCTTATATAAAAACGAATGACAATGTCACGAGAGCGCGTGTTAAGGCAAGGTGCATCAACCTCGTTGGCCATGTATGATGGGGTCAAAAAGGAGGCAACCATGGTAAACCAGGTTATCTTGGTCGGACGGCTTGTCTACGACCCCGAACTGCGCGTGCTCGAAGATGGAAAACGCGTCGCCACCATCACGCTCGCATTGCAACGAAGCTTTAAGAACGCAGAAACCGGTACGTATGACACAGATTTCCTTCGTTGCACATTGTGGAGCGGAATTGCCGAGAGCACGGTTCAATACTGTAAGAAAGGCTCAACCATCGGCGTCAAAGGACGCTTGGCCCAACGATTTTTCGAGTATGGCGATGAGCAATCATTCTCCTATCCGGAAATCATCGCCGAAAAAGTCACCTTCATCAACCATCCAAACAAACCATCAAACGACACATCGTCTTGACGGATTCTCCCCCTTCCTGGCGTCCGAGGTTTACCCATCCTCGGACGCGCTTTTTCTGGTTGTGCGCCATGGCTTATGGTATAATGTAATTCGAAAAGGGGTGGAAACATGAAAGTTTACCAAGCGTTCTTGAACCACATTCTCGACCACGGCATCGAAAAGCAAGACCGCACCAACACAGGCACGATTTCCACCTTTGGATACCAAATGCGTTTTGATTTATCAGAGGGCTTTCCGCTTTTGACCACCAAAAAAGTGCATTTTAAAAGTGTGCTTCACGAACTGCTTTGGTTCATCCGCGGCGAGACGAACATTCGCCCGCTCGTGCTCCAGAACGTTCGCATATGGAACGAGTGGCCTTATGAGCGGTATAAAAACTCGCCCGATTATCAAGGAGAAACACTCGAGGAGTTTGTCGATAAAATCCGAGAAGATGAAGCCTTTGCGAAAGAGTATGGCAGCCTTGGTCCTTTGTATGGCCATCAATGGCGGAACTTTGAAGGCGTCGATCAACTCAAGCATATCTTAGAAGAAGCGCGGAAGAATCCTGATTCGCGACGCTTGCTTATCAGCAGTTGGAATCCGTACCGCATTGACGACATGGCGTTACCGCCGTGCCACGTGCTATTTCAGTTTTACATCGCCGATGGGAAACTGTCTTGCCAGCTTTACCAACGGAGCGCCGATGCGTTCTTAGGCGTTCCCTTTAACATCGCCAGCTACGCACTCTTGACCCATCTGATGGCCGCCGACCTCGGCCTCGATGTTGGCGTCTTCGTGCATTCCATTGGCGACGCACACATCTACAAAAACCACATCGAACAAGTGAAAACACAACTCGGCCGCACGCCGAGAAAACTTCCAACCTTGCGCTTAAACCCAGAGGTGAAAGATCTCTTCGCCTTCACCGATGAAGACATCGAACTACAAGACTATCATCCGCATCCCGCGTTGAAAGGAAAGGTGAGCGTCTGATGCTATCCATTCTCGTTGCCTACGACGAACGCAAAGTCATCGGCAAAGACAACGACCTGCCGTGGCATCATGAAGAAGATTTAAAACACTTTCGTCGTTTGACCAAAAACCACGCCTGCCTCATGGGCAGAAAAACGTATGAATCAATTAAAAAACGGCTTGGGACACCACTCCCTGAACGCACCAACTACGTCGTCACCAGTCAATCAATTGACGATGACATCATCATTGTCAGCGACCTTGAAGACTTCATCACCCGCCACAAAGACTCCGAAGAAGAAGTCTTCGTTATCGGAGGAGAACAACTCTATCGGGCCACCTTGCGCCATGCAAAGCGTCTTTACATCACCCATGTTAAAGGCACCCACGAAGGCGACACTTTCTTCCCGGATGTCGATTTTTCGAAGTTTGAACGCATCTATCACAACGACCGCGGAAGCCTAAGCTTCGCGCTGTATGAGCGAATCTGACCGATGGCGACGCTAATTTTTCTGTTGCTGACGCTGGCCTTTGCCGCCGGTGGTGGGTACCTCTTAAACCTCTATGCGTTATCATGGTGGCTTGCGCTTTGGCCGCTTGTCTTGCTTGCTGGGGCTGCCGTGACGTTTGTACTCTTTTTGGTGTTTATGTTTTTCCACGGTCGCCTGATTCGTAAACCCAACCCACACAACATGACGAACCACCGCATCATCAACAGCATCCTTCGCCTGGTGTTGAAACTGCTCAACGTCAAACTTGTCGTGACGGGTAAAGAAAACATCCCTGAGCCTGGGAAAGCGTTTGTGTTTGTTTGCAATCATCAGGAGAATTATGATATTATAGCCATTAAACCGGTGTTTCATCAGCACCCGCTTAACTTCATCGCCAAACAAACCATCTTTGATTGGCCCATTTTAGGCCGGCTTGTCTGGGGAGTTGGCAATGTCCCGATTAACCGCGAGGCGGATCGCAGCGCGGCCATAAGCATTGTCAATGGGGTTAAACTCATTAAAGCTGGCGTGCCAATGGCGATTTTTCCTGAAGGCAAGCGCAGCTTCAGCAACACGATGATCGATTTCAAACCCGGCGCCTTCAAACTCGCCATGAAACCCAAAGCCGATATCCTTATCGGCACCATCTATAACTTCAGCATGGTTTTTAAGGGCTGGCCATTTAAACGGCAAAAAATCTACCTGCACATACACCCAATGATGCCGGCAGAAACCTACGAAAAGATGAACAGCACCGAACTATCCAACCACGTTAAAGCCAAGATTCAAGCACAACTAGACCACTATGAGCAAACCGCATAAGATATTGTGAGAAGGAGATGATACCATGCGAATGGTCGACATCATCGAAAAAAAGCGCGACAACAAACCGCTCTCAAAAAAAGAGATAACCCATTTCATTGAAGGCTATGTGCGTGATCGAATTCCCGATTACCAAGCAAGCGCACTCTTAATGGCCATCTATTTTAACGGCATGTCTGATGATGAAGCCACCTTCCTCACCGAAGCCATGTTGCAAAGCGGCGATCGCATCGATTTGTCGGCGATTGACGGCAAGAAGGTTGACAAGCATTCGACCGGCGGCGTCGGCGATAAAACGACGCTGGTGCTCGGTCCGCTTGTGGCATCGTGTGGCGCGAAATTCGCAAAACTCTCAGGCCGAGGCCTTGGCCACACCGGCGGCACGCTCGATAAACTCGAAAGCATCTCAGGGTTCAACATCAACCTAGACAACGACGTGTTCGTCGATCAAGTCAATAAACTGAACATCGCCGTGGCCGGTCAAACGAGCAAACTTGCGCCTGCCGATAAAATGCTCTATGCGTTGCGCGACGTGACCGGCACCGTCCCGAGCATTCCTTTAATCGCGAGTTCCATCATGAGTAAAAAGCTCGCCTCCGGCGCCGATGTCATTGTGCTCGATGTAAAAATAGGCGAGGGAGCTTTTATGAAAACCCTTGATGACGCACGTAAACTCAGTCGTTTAATGGTGAAAATCGGGAAAAACTTCAACAAGAAGGTTATTGCCTTTATCACCGACATGAGTGAACCCCTGGGCAACGCCGTCGGCAACAAACTCGAGGTCATTGAAGCGATTCGGACGATGCAAGGCAATGGTCCGAGCGACCTGCAAAAACTTTCCACGGAAATCGGCAGCTACCTCGTGCACCATGCGGGCATCACAGAAACCTTGAAAGACGCAAGAAAGCTGATTGAAAAGAAAATTGCCTCGCTCGAAGCGAACGACAAGTTCAAAGAACTCATCGAAGCGCAAGGCGGCACGCTTCCCGACTTAAACGATTACATCCACACCCGCGATCTCATCGCTGTTAAGAGCGAGGAAAGTGGCTTTGTGGAAAAACTGAACGCCTTGGAGATCGGCCTTGCGGCGATGCGCCTTGGGGCTGGCCGCGAAACCAAAGACGACCAAATCGACACCGACGTCGGCATCGTTCTCAATAAAAAAGTTGGCGACAAAGTTGATGAAGGCGACGTCTTGGCCTATATCTACAACAACAAAGACGACATCACCGACGAAGTCAAAATGGTGCTCGGCGCCTACACCATCGTCGAACACGCCGTTGAAAAACAACCGCTAATCTTAGAAATCATCGAATAATAAGGCAACCGCTGAATGGCGGTTGCTTTTTTCATGTGAATCGACCTTGCGAGTGCAAGGAAAGCCACGTATAATGAGGGTAGAACCACCGAGGAGGTAGCCGTGATGAAGCGATTCAAGGACGCGCGTTCAAAGTTAAGCGTGCAAACCTTTAAACACCCGCGTATCTTTATTATTTTGACGATGGTGGCCATCAACGTCGTCATCTTGATTATCGCTGCGCTTGTTGCCGTCGCCATTGACAATGATTTCACCAACGTCATCACCGCGTTCACCGATGGCAGCGTGAAGTGGATGCTGACGCCGAATGCGATTCTAACGATTGAGGACCCAGCCACGCTAGCCCTTGCGGTCGGGGTGCTAATCATCGGCCTCGTGCTCTTTTCGGGAACGATCATCGCCCTGACCACCAACACGTTGAAGTCGTACTTTGATAAAAAACAAGCCGGCAGCGGCAAAGTCTACCTTGAAGACCACATCGTCGTCCTTAACTGGAATCAAAAAATTCCTGCGTTGGTTGCCGATCTGCTGTATGTGAAAAGTCGCCAGGTGACGGTCATCATTCTCTCCGATGTCGACAAGTCCACTGCCGAGCGGCAATTGCGCGACGCCATCGACAAAACCGGCGCCACCAAAGCGATGCGTGCCAACCTAAACGTCCTTGTGAAAACCGGTGATCCCTTGCTCAAAGCCGATTTGGAAGATGTTTCGATCGGTGAGGCCCGCGCGATTTTGGTGATGAACAAAGAGTTTCCACCCGATGCTGGAGGCGTCGCGAAAAGCGACCTCAACATTTTAAAGATTATCCTCAGCATCGCGCAGTTGGACTTGGAGCGTAAGCCGAACCTCGTCGCGGAAATCAAGGATGCTCGCACCAAAGAGAAACTCGAAACCATGAATCGCGTGGTTGATCGCTTACGCGGGTACACCATCTTGCCGATTTGCTTCGATCGACGGCTTGGCCAAATCATTGCCCAAACCATCGTCGAACGAACCATGGAAGACGTCTATCTCGCCCTTTTCTCGTTTTCCGGAAGCGAAGCCTACCACGTGAAAGACGCCACCTTTGACGATGTGCTCACGCATCACAACCATGCGGTACCGCTTGCGCAGATGGGCGATGACGTTTACGTGCTCGCCGACAACGACAAAGACAAGGCATTGCGCACAGACGCGATAGTAACGCCTGAAAAAATCACCATGAAACTGCTCGATGAGGCATGCATCGACGATGTGTACATCGTTGGCGACAACAACAAACTGCCCTTCGTTCTCGACGCATTTAAAGCTTATGAACGACTCTACGGAAGCGCATTTCACGCCTCACACTTACCGTATGAAGCCCTCGATGATTTAATTGCTGAAGTCAACGACAAGAGCACGCCGGCAACGATTTTGCTGTTGAGTGAAGATGAGGCCGACACAGACGCCCTTGACGCCCGTGTCATCGATGCGCTGATTCGTCTTGAGAGCGCGTTGCCAAGTGAGAAGCGGCACATCATCGTCGAGTTACTCGACCCTCGTAACGACCGTCTCATCAAAAACTTTAATATTGAAAATACCATCATCAGCAACAAACTCATTTCACTGATGTTATCAAAGATTGCCCTGTTCCCAGAAACGGCCTCGTTCTACGATAACCTTCTAACCATTGAACCAAGCGCCGAAGGAAAAGACGATTATGCCATCGTCGTCCATCGCGCCAGCGATCTCTTTAAGCTGCCCTTCCCGTGGCGTTTAACATCGACGAAACAGTTCATCGTTAACGTGTACCATGCCAGCCGCAAACGCCTCATGCCGATGGGGCTTGTCAAAGGCCATGAGGTGCACCTATTCGAAGGCGATTTGCATGCCGACACACCATGCGTCGTCGACGCCGACGACCGTGTTATTCTGATGAAACTTTAAGGAGGATTCGCGATGATTGATGTGATCCATTTTTACCGGGTCGAAGACCTTGACGCTGTCAGTCACTTTTATGGTGAGGTACTTGATTTACCGCTTGATAAAGACCAAGGCGTTTGTTTGATTTACGATTGCCACGGCCACGGCAAAATCGGCTTCTGCACACACCACCCTAAACAACCAGCTCAGGCCACGTGCATCACTTTTGTTTACGACACCCAAGAAGCCGTTGATGCGATGCATGCAAAGGTGAAGCCCCATGTGAAATCGCTCGGCGAGCCCACGGTCAATGAGCAATTCCGCATCTACCATTTCTTTGCGCGAGACCACGCCGGGCTAACGCTTGAGTTCCAAGTGTTTTTATAAGCTGAAACGCAAGGGATTTTCCTTGCGTATCGCCTTTTATCTGTTATAATATTATCGTCGAACAAAACAGGGGAGCTCGGTGAACCGGGCTGAGAATATTCTTGATACGAGAATAGACCCGACCTGATCTGGGTAATGCCAGCGTAGGAACGTTTTTTCACGCAGGTTTTGTCTTCTGATCGGGACAAAACTTTTTTCATGAAAAGGAGTGATACCATGAGTGACAACACCCTTCCCAACCCCAAAAGCGAACGCACGCGTGCCATGACAGAAATCGCGATATTCGTCTCCTTTGCCTTCGTGTTGGAAGTCGCCTTCAAAATTTTCCCCTCGATGCCCCAAGGCGGATCCGTGAGCGTGTCGATGGTACCGATCATTGTGTTGACCTACCGCCGCGGCTTGCTTGCAGGCATCGGCGCCGGTTTGGCCTTTGGCTTGCTCAACGCCATTTTGTCCGGCTTTTTTGCCGCGCATTGGGCCTCGATTTTCTTTGATTACTTTTTTCCGGGCGCCGTTTGGGGCCTGAGCGCATTGCTTTTCCTGTGGCTCGGCCGCGACAAAACGACGCCGTTTGTCGTATCGGTCATCGTCGTCGGCCTCTTGCAGTTTGCCTTGCACTACGTATCGGGCATCCTCTTTTACGCAGAATTCGCTGGAGATACCCCCGTCTGGTTGTATTCACTAACATACAACGCCTGGTACATGGTGCCTTCGATTATCTTAAGCGCAATCGTCATCGTCTGGATTTGGAAGCGGTTAAAACCGATTCTTACCGAAGAACTCCTCAACCGCGACGTCTTTTAAACGCCTCCCTGTTTGTCGACACGCCGCCCTCGGGCGGCTTTTTCTTTGCACGGAGCGATCATTTTTGGTGTATAATGAAACTATACCA
>SLFZ01000095.1 GCA_007123975.1 Candidatus Izemoplasma sp.
AGATTGCATTCTGCGTGAGCGAGGGTGCCTTCTGCGGTCGCGATGACGCTGCCTTTGCGCACATGGATGCGCGGTTTGGGAAGGTGCGTGACTTGGTCAATCGCCTCGCCGTCGAGGCCAATGCTGGTGATGGCGATATCGCGCGCACGTTGTTTTGCGGTTAAGGCGTTAAGCGTCGTTGTTTTACCGGTGTTTTTCGCCAGCCCAATGACGCCGATGACGCGCGCGGAATCAATGGTCGTTTTCACGCTTGACCCTTTCGCGGCGGGCGAGATAGTTTGGTTCGAGCGCGACCCGTTCGCCTTGAAGGAGTCCGCTGACGCCATCGCTATGGGCGGATTCGCATCCCTCGCAATGGCAGTTGTCGACGTAATGGGCCGGTTCACTGTAGGTGGTGATGACGCCTTCGTAGTTGCGCAAAACGATTTTCCCTGGCGCTTGCGAAATCACATAGGTCGGCATCACGGGAATCTTCCCGCCACCGCCCGGGGCGTCGACGACAAAGGTCGGCACGGCGAAACCACTCACGTGGCCACGCAAGCCTTCGATGATCTCAATGCCTTTGCTGATGGGGGTGCGGAAGTGCTCAATGCCCATCGAGAGGTCGCATTGGTAAATGTAGTAGGGGCGCACGCGCACGGCAACGAGTTTGGTCACGAGTTTGCGCATGATGTGCACGCAATCGTTGACGCCACGCAAGAGCACGCTTTGGTTGCCTAAGGGGATGCCGGCGTCTGAGAGTTTATCGAGCGCGGCTTTGCTGTCGGCGGTGATTTCATCGGGATGGTTGAAGTGGGTGTTAACCCATATCGGTTGGTGACGCTTGAGGATGGCGACGAGTTTGTCGGTGATGCGCTGAGGCAACACCACGGGCGACCGGGTACCGACGCGAATGACTTCGACGTGGTCAATGTTTCTGAGCTTTTCAAGGATGTACTCGATGCGCTCGTCGCTGACCAAAAGCGCATCGCCACCACTTAAAAGCACGTCGCGAATCTGTGGGTTGTCGGCGATGTACTGAATCGCCTCGTTGATGTGATCGATGGAGGTCTCGGCGTCGCGCATGCCGGCGAAGCGCCGACGTGTGCAGTGCCGGCAGTACATGCTGCACATGTCGGTAATCAAGAAAAGCACGCGATCAGGGTAGCGGTGTGTCAAGCCCGGGACGGGCGAGTCGTGGTCTTCGGCGAGCGGGTCAAGCAAATCGTGCTTGCCGATTTCCAGTTCGTTGCCGAGTGGAATTGCTTGAAGGCGCATTGGACATTCGGGGTTGTCTGGATCAACCAAGGTCAGGTAGTATGGCGTGATCGCCATGCGAAAACGACCGAGCACGTCGTTGATGATTTGCTCTTCACGTTCGGTGAGGTCGACATAACGCGTCAGTTCCTCGACCGTGCGGATGCGGTTTTTGACCTGCCATTTCCAGTCGTTCCACTGTTCGTCTGTGACGTCTGGGAAATAGGTGGCTTTACGCGCGAGATGCGCATCGTTGAGTGCGAGTTTCATACGCGCCCTCCTTTAGGTGTATTTTTTCTCGAACAGGTTGCAAAGCGCCTCGTTTTGGCGCAGGATGTTCAACGTAATCTCTGCATGGTTTTTCGTGTAGCCGTTGCCGATGATCATCGCCACGTCTTTGCCGACGCCTTCGGCGCCGAGCGCGGCTTTGGTGAACGAGGTCGCCATGCTGAAGAAGTACACGGTTCCTTCGTCTTTGGTCGCGAGCACGGATGCCATTTCGGTGTTGTCGACGTTGACGACATTCACGGTTAAATCAGCCAGCTTGTTTTCGGTTGCTTTGGCGACAGCCCGGTGCACTGCCACGGCATCGGTGGCGTCCATCAGCAACACCTCATCAACCAACCTGAGCTCATCAAGCAAATCGACTTGCCACGGTTCGTTCACAAGGCCGATGACGCGGCCTTTGGGACCGACGTTTTGCCTAGCTTGGTAGGCGCAAAGGAGGCCGCTCTTGCCGGCGGCGCCGATGATTAAGACGGTATCGCCCGGGTGGGCGAGTTTTTCAACTTGCGCCGGTGCTCCGGCGACGTCTAAGGCCGCCAAGGCAAGTTTTTTGTCCATGTCATCGGGTAAAACGGCGAAGATGCCGGAATCAAACAAGATGGCTTCAGCGTCAACATCGACTTGGTCGTTGTCGAGGTTGATTGCCTTGATGGCGTTGATTTTAAGCGGTGTCAACGACAGCGACACCAAGGTGGCGATGTCGTCGCCTACTTTTACATTTTTATTCGTGAAACCGTCACCAATTTCCTTGACGGTGCCGATGAGCATGCCGCCGCTTCCGGTGACGGGATTTTGCATTTTTCCACGGGTGTTGACGATGTCTAAAATCATCGCTTTCATTGTTTCAACGTCGCATTTGCATGCGTTTTTGATCTGATGAAATGACGCCGAATCAATGTTTAACGTGTTGACATCAATCAGCATTTCGTTGGCGTGAATGGTCATGGTGTTGTCGATGACGTCGGCCGCTTGCGGCAAGACGCCTTTGGGTTTTAGCACGCGGTGGGTTCCGTATTTACAAGGTGCGTTCATGGTCAAACTCCTTCATGCCTAAAATCTGTCTAGCTTCCTCTGGCGTGGCGATCTCGCGGCCAAAGGCACGGGCCATCGCCACCACTTTTTTGACGAGGTCGGCGTTGCCTTTGGCAAGCACGCCTTTTTCCAGGTAAATATTGTCTTCGAGTCCAACGCGGACGTGCCCGCCGTGTTCGATGGCCAGTTTTGCAAGCGGAAACTCATAGCGCCCGATGCCGGCGACAGAATAAGTGGCATCGGCGGGAATGCTTTCGCGGAGAAAATGAAAATCGCGCGGTTCGCCTTTCATCGCCCCAAACACGCCAAGCACGAAACTAAAATGCATCGGCGC
>SLFZ01000009.1 GCA_007123975.1 Candidatus Izemoplasma sp.
GCCGCAAGCACAGGAATGAGAAAGCGTAGGGTCGTGGCCGAGGCTTCAATCCGTATGTGCGCAGATGATTTGGGAGATTGAATGCCGGTAACACGGTAGGAATCGTCAAGAATTTCTATCGACGCACCAAGCGCACGCAACGCGTTGATGGTGTCCAAGATATCCTCGCAGTCGTGGCGGGGACCGATTGTGGAAATACCATCGGCAAAGGCGGCACAAAAAAGCGCCCGATGTAACAGGCTTTTGGATGGTGGGACACGCACGGTTCCGTGCATCGTTCCCGGCGTAATCTCGACGTGGTAAGCCACCGGATTTCTCCTCTCAATCAAGGATAGTCCCATTATACAATACAAGGGCTTTTTTCCCAATCCTCAAGTTTGAAAGCGTTTACCACTTTAGGTTGAAAGCGGGCTTAAATTGTGTCATAATAAATAACTGGATAGTGAAAAAAACGAAACGATTGAATGGAGGACATTTCGTGGAAAACATCGATTTAAAGATTGCGCAACAAGCGAAAATGAAAAAAATCATCGACATTGCCAAATCGCTCGGTCTCTCACAAGAGGACATTGAGCTCTACGGCGACTACAAGGCAAAGATCAGCCTTGATGTGCAAAAGCGCCTCGCCGACAAAAAAGACGGCAAGGTCATCTTGGTCACCGCAATTAACCCAACGCCTGCTGGCGAAGGGAAATCAACGACCACCGTCGGGCTTGGTCAAGCGTTCACCAAGGTAGGAAAAGACGCCATCATCGCCCTTCGCGAACCGTCGTTTGGACCGGTCATGGGCGTCAAAGGCGGCGCCGCCGGCGGCGGCCACGCCCAAGTCGTTCCAATGGAAGACTTGAACCTGCACTTCACCGGGGACATTCACGCGATCACGACGGCGAACAACGCCATCAGCGCGATGATTGACAACCACATCCACCAAGGCAATGACCTCAACATCGACCCGCGACGCATCAGCTGGAAGCGCGCCCTTGACATGAACGACCGCGCCTTGCGTCAAGTCGTCGTTGGCCTCGGTGGCATCGGCAACTCAATCCCTCGCGAAGACGGCTTTAACATCACCGTCGCCAGCGAAATCATGGCCGTGCTTTGCCTCGCCAAAGACTTGCATGACTTAAAGGCACGCGTCAAGCGCATCGTCATCGCCAACACCTACGACCGTAAGCCGGTCACCGTCGGCGACCTCGGAGCCGAAGGCGCTGTGACGTTGATTTTGAAAGACGCGATCAAGCCGAACTTGGTTCAAACCTTAGAAAACACCCCGGCCCTCGTGCACGGCGGTCCGTTTGCGAACATCGCCCACGGTTGTAACTCAATCATCGCCACCAACATGGGACGCAAGCTTGCGGACTACGTCATCACCGAAGCCGGATTCGGCGCCGACCTTGGGGCTGAGAAGTTCTTGAACATCAAAACCCGCCAAGCCGGGTTTGACCCGAGCGCCGTCGTCATCGTCGCCACCATCCGCGCCCTGAAGATGCACGGAGGCGTCAAAAAGTCCGATCTCGGCGAAGAAAACGTCGACGCCCTAAAACAAGGCATCGAAAACCTTGCCAAACACATCGAGACCGTGCAAAGCTTCAACTTGCCTTACATCGTCGCCATCAACCACTTCATCAACGACACCGACGCCGAAGTAGAAGCGCTCGAAGACTGGCTCAGCACCAACAACCACCCCTACGCCGTCTCCCAAGTGTGGGAAAAAGGTGGCGAAGGCGCCGTCGACCTTGCGAACAAGGTTATCGAAGCCATCGACAACAACCAAAAAACCTTCACCCGCACCTACGACGAAAGCGATCCGCTCGAAGTCAAGATCGAGAAAATCGCCAAAACCGTCTATGGCGCCAGCGGTGTGAGCTTTGCCAAACAAGCCCAAACCCAACTCAAGAAATTTAAACGCGAAGGCTGGGACAAACTTCAAGTATGCATGGCGAAAACCCAGATGTCGCTGACGGACGACCCGAAAGTCTATGGTCGCCCACGCGATTTCGTGATCACCGTTCGCGAACTGCGCCCGTCAATCGGCGCTGGATTCATCGTTGCCCTTTGTGGTGAGATGATGACCATGCCGGGCCTTCCGAAAGTGCCCGCAGCGATGCAGATGGACATCGACGAGGACGGAAACGCCAAAGGATTGTTTTAACCTACCTAGGTGCGTATCCCCGATACGCACCTTTTTGCTTTTTAGGATAAAAAAGGAGCGAACCTATGGAACTGTTTAAACGATTTAAAGCAATGCAAAAACACCAAAAAGCCTACCAATACGTCCTCACCATCGCCGGGTGGGACTCCAACACCGAAGCGCCAAAGAAATGCTTTCCTTACCGCGCCGACATGCTGGGCGTCATCAGCGGCGAACTCTTCAGCTTATCGACATCCAGCGAGTACCAAGACGTCGTCAACCAGCTGCTTGAAAAACAGCAAGAACTCAGCCCACGCGACCGCTTGGAAGTCATGGAAGCGAAGAAAACCCTCGACAAAATCGTCAACATTCCCAAAGACGAGTACGTCGAATACACCAAACTCATCAACCTAAGCCAACGGGCTTGGGAAGACGCCAAGGCAAACGACGATTACGAAGCGTTTAAACCCTATCTCGAAAAAATCATCGCCGCGAAAAAACGGCACGTGGCCTACCGGACCGACCGCGCCGACAAGTACAACGTCTTGTTGGATGACTTCGAAGAGGGCATGGACATGGAAAAGTACGACGCCTTCTTTGAGACGATAAAAAAAGACTTGGTTCCGTTCGTCAAAGACGTGCTCAAAAAGAAGCGAACACAACCCGCATTCGCCACCGCAACCTACCCTCGCGATGGCCAAAAGCGTTTTGTTGAGTACATGATGAAAATCTTCGACTACGATTTTGACCGCGGCGTCCTCAAAGAAAGCGTGCATCCATTCACCTGGAGCACCCACACCCAGGACGTGCGTTTCACCGTGCGCTACTTAGAAGACCAACTGTTCTCAAGCATCTTCGCGGGCGCCCACGAACTCGGCCACGCCATCTACGACCTTAACTTTGACCCCGAGCTCGATGAAACCAACCTTAACCACGGCGCGTCACACGGCATCCATGAATCGCAGTCGCGTTTTTATGAAAACATGGTCGCTCGCGCCAAGCCGTTTTGGAAAGCGAACCTAGAAGAACTTAAGCAGCAGTTCCCAGACCAACTCATAGGCGTTGACGTTGATGCTTTCTACCGAGCGGTGAACGCCGTCGATGAAACCTTTATCCGGGTTGAAGCCGACGAGCTGACCTATCCCATGCACATCCTCTTGCGCTACGAGATCGAACGCGACATCTTTGAAGGCGACCTCGACGTGGAGCAGTTGCCCGAGGTCTGGAACCAAAAGATGAAACAATACCTGAACCTCACACCCGAGAAAATGAGCGACGGTGTTTTGCAAGATGTGCACTGGAGCGCAGGGATGTTTGGCTACTTCCCAACCTACGCGCTAGGAAGCGCCTACGCCGCCCAAATCTATTACACGATGAAAGAAGAACTCGATTTGGACGGCCTGCTTGAAAACAACGACATCAAAACCATCAACGCCTGGCTTAAAGAGAAAATTCACACACATGCCGCAACGAAGAAGCCGCTTGAACTGCTTGAGATGGTCACCGGCGAAACGTTCAACCCGAGCTACTACGTTCGCTATTTGAAAGAGAAATATTCTGCGTTATACTAAAGGGGGACCCGCGATGATTGATCACTACCACCACCACGCTGAGAAGATGTTGGCGCAAATGCCCAAAGGCGTCTTCATCACCGCCAAAGCCGGCGACACCACAAACACGATGACGATTGCCTGGGGACACATCGGTGTCATTTGGGGCAAACCGATATTCATCGCTTACGTGCGGTATTCGCGCTACACGTACGATGTCTTAAACCAGGCCAAAGACTTTACCATCAACGTGCCCGCTGAAGGGGAACTAAAAGAAGCCCTATCCATTGCCGGCACGAAGTCGGGCCGCGACATCGACAAGTACGCCGCCGCGAACCTCACGCTCGTGCCTGCACACGCCACGGACACGCCAATCATCAAAGAATGCCCGCTCAACTACGAATGCGTCATCCGTTACCGTCAGACGATGGAACCGGCGCTGATCGATGAAGACATCACCGCGCGGTACTATCCGAACCACGACACCCACATCATGTTCTTCGGGGAAATCGTACACATAAGCCATGCATGACGTCGGCACTAAAACCTTGCGTGGTCAACGCGTCGTGCTAAGGCGCTTCACCCGCAACGACGCCGAGGCGATGTTCAAAAACTGGGCATCCGACCCTCGCGTCACCGAAACCGTCACATGGCATCCCCATAAAGACGTGAATGAAACCAAGGAACTGCTTAAAATTTGGGTTAACGACTACAAAAATCCATGGACTTATCGCTGGGCCATCGAAACCAACGAAGGAACGCTGATTGGTTCCATCGACTTCGTTGCGTTTAGCGAGGCTCACCTATCCGGTGAAGTCGGCTATTGCTTGGCCTATGATTACTGGAATCAAGGCTACGCCACCGAAGCGCTCAACCTGCTCATTGGCTTTATGTTTGAGGAGGTCGGTCTCAACCGGATTGAGGCAAAATACCTGGTGGTCAACCCCGCCTCCAAGCGAGTCATGGAAAAAGTCGGCATGCAGTTTGAAGGCGTGCACCGACAAATGTATCGTATCAAAGGTCGCACCCACGACCTCGGTCGCTACGCGATCGTGAAAGACGATTACGAGAAAAACAGAAGATAAAGGAGAGAGTTATGAGCAACGTAATTAGTGGAAAAGAACTGTCAAAAGAAATTCGCGCCAACGTCAAAGTCGAGGTCGAGAAACTCAAAGCAAAATACAACAAAGTGCCGCACCTCGTCGTCATCTTGGTCGGTGAAGACCCGGCAAGCCAGTCTTATGTCAAAGCCAAGGAACGCGCCTGCCATCGTGCCGGCATGAAAAGCACGCTTATTCTAAAGGACGAGTCAATCACCCAAGAAGAACTGCTCGGGTTGGTTCACGAGCTGAACGACGACGAAGACGTCCACGGCATCCTCGTCCAACTTCCGCTTCCCAACCACATTGACGAAAACCTCGTCATCGACGCCATCAAGCAAGAAAAAGACGTCGACGGCTTCCATCCCCTCAACGTCGCCGCTGTGCACCTTGGCACACCCGGCATTTTACCGGCCACACCCAAAGGCATCATGACGATGCTGAAGAGCACCGGCGTTGAACTCAAAGGGAAAAAAGCCCTTGTGATCGGCCGCTCCAACATCGTTGGTAAGCCCGTGGCGATGCTTCTCTTAAAAGAACACGCCACCGTCACCATCGCCCATTCACGCACCCAAAACATGGCCGAACTCGCGCGCGAAGCCGATGTCTTGGTCGCCGCCGTCGGCCGCGCCCACATGGTCACAGGCGACATGATTAAAGAAGGCGCCGTCGTCATCGACGTGGGCGTCAACCGCTTAGACGACAAGCTCGTCGGCGACGTCGACTTCGAAGCCGCCAAGGAAAAAGCCGCCTTCATCACCCCTGTACCCGGCGGCGTCGGACCGATGACGATTGCTTCACTGCTTGAAAACACCGTCGAATGCTTCTTGATGATTGAAGGAAACAAATAACCGCGTAAGAAGGTGACGCGCATGATTGAACGCTATCGCCTACCCGAGATGACCGCGCTTTTTGAAGAAAAAGCGCGGTTTCAGGCGTTTTTGGATGTTGAAGTGGCCGCCGCTAAAGCGTTGGCTGACCTCGTCGTCATTCCCGCCGACGCCGCAAAAGCCATTGCGAGGAATGCGCGCGTTGACATCGGACGAATCCAAGAACTCGAAAAAGCGACCAAGCACGACGTGGTCGCCTTTACGCGTGCGGTGAGTGAACACGTAGGCGAACACGCCAAGTGGTTGCACTATGGCCTGACGAGCACCGATGTCGTCGACACGGCGCTGGCGATAATCCTGCGGAAGGCAACCGACATCATCAAGGCGAAAGCCACGCGTTACCAACACGCCCTTAAATCGCTTGCGCTTGCGCACCGCGAAACGCCATGCGTCGGCCGCACCCATGGCATCCACGCCGAAGTGACGTCCTTTGGACTGAAGTTCGCACGCTTTTACGATGCCTTCACGCGTCAGTTGACACGATTTGATGAGATGGCCAAGGCGATGGCGGTAGGGAAAGTCAGCGGCGCCGTTGGCACCCATGCGCACACCTCAGTCGAGTTTGAAAAACGCGTGTGCGATCAGCTCGGCCTCACGCCTGCGACGACCTCGTCGCAAGTCTTGGACCGCGATCGCCATGCGGATCTTCTTCATAGCCTTGCGATGATGGCAACGGAGCTCGAACGCGTCGCTTTAGAGATCCGGCATTTGCAGCGCACTGAGATCGGCGAAGTGAGCGAGCGCTTCGCCGCAGGCCAAAAAGGCTCTTCGGCGATGCCGCATAAGCAAAACCCGATCGCCTCAGAAAACATCGCCGGCTGTGCGCGGATGATGCGCGGGTACGCGTCGATGGCGATGGAAAACATCGCCCTGTGGCACGAGCGTGACATCAGCCATTCGTCGGTTGAACGCGTGGCGATGCCCGATGCGTTTATGGTGCTCGATTACATGCTGGATCGTTTTGCGGGAATGCTGGAAACCCTCGTGGTGCATGAAGGGAAGATGCGTGAAAACATCGACCTAACCCGCGGCGGCATTTTCACCCAGCGTGTGTTGCACGCGATGATTGAAGCCGGCATGGATCGCAATGAAGCCTACGACATCGTGCAAAGCGCGGCCTTTGACGCAAACGAAACCGGCATGCATTTGCGCGAAGCGTTGCATCAAAATGACAAGGTTTTGGCGGTGTTATCAAAAGAAGAAATCGGCGAGCTTTTTGATGTGATGTGGTTTTTGCGCCATATTGATGCCATCTACGACCGACTGTTTACGGAGGGATGGCGATGAACAAAGCGCTTAGAATGATTGTTTGGATAACGTACCCGATTTTCTTGATTATGCTCTCGGCGCAGCTATTGACGTCGAACCCGTACATGCGCTTATCGGAAGGCCTTTATGCTTCCCACGATGACATTGAGTACGACCACCGGTACGTGGCACGACAGTTGATTGATTACTTAAACTACCGGCATGACAACTTGGAATTTGGGGCGAACGCCGAAGACGATAGCGTGTTAATGCGCGACATTGAAATTCGGCATATGGTTGATGTTCGCGATTTGTATACGCTGCTTAGAATCGTCGCTGGGATTTCACTTTTGATTGCAGTTTTATCGGTAATTGGTCTATTTTTTAGAGATAAAAGCGAACTTTATAAGACATTCAAGGGCATTTTCTGGGTGCCGCTCATCGTGACGGTGACCCTTGGGGCGTTCATCGCCGTGAACTTCAGTTGGCTTTTTGTGCTCTTTCATGAGATCGCCTTTGATAACGACGACTGGATTTTGCGGGCGGACGACGTGCTGATTCAGCTCTTGCCGCTTGAGTTTTGGATGGTGAGCGCAATCCTTGTGTTGGTGTTCACCGGGCTATTTATCTTTATAACAAGGCAGCTTGGCATGCGCTTTTTGAAAACATGACGAATAAGCGAATTTAATGGAATTACTTGTTGCCTTTGGGTATTATCTTTAGTAAACTGGAAACGGTTAGTATCATATATGATCAGAAATAGGGTCTGATTGTCTCTACCCCGGCACCGTAAATATCGGGACTATGATGCATCACCGTCATGCGAGAGAATTCTCCCTTTTTGTGGTTTTTATGGTACCGGCCAACACAAAACAGAGGAGGATTTTTTAATGCAAGAAGCAAGTTTGTTTTCACGAATTGCACAGGCCTTAGACAAGCGTTTCCACATTACCGAACGGAAATCGACGCTCAAGACAGAGTTGCTTGCGGGTGTAACCACGTTCCTGGCGATGGCCTACATCATTCCCGTGAACAGCGGCATGTTGCACTTTGGCGCAGGCGTGCCAATGGGCGGCGTATTCTTCGCCACCATCGTCGCCAGTGTCATCGCGGCCATCATCATGGGCATGATTGCCAACTACCCGGTTGCGCTGGCTCCAGGCATGGGAATCAACGCATTCTTCACCTACACCGTTGTCATAGGGTATGGATTAAGTTGGCAAGCGGCACTGTCTGCGGTGTTGATTTCAGGGGTTTTGTTCTTGTTATTGACGCTTAGCGGACTGCGCAAAATGGTCATCGACGCCATCCCAGCGAGTTTGAAGTATTCGGTGGGAGCCGGTATTGGTTTCTTCATTACCTTTATCGGGCTTAAGAACGCCGGCATTGTCGGCGCCGATCCGGCTACGCTTGTCAGCCTTGGGGACATTGGTCATCCCGCGGTCTTGCTGGGGATATTCGGGCTGTTCCTCGTCATCGCGTTGTATGCAATGGGGAACCGCTTCTCCTTGATTATCGCGATTTTCACCACGGCGATTGTTGGGTTAATTTTAGGACTGCTTGGCGTTGAAAACATGCCAACCTATGTGGCCGCACAAGAGATGACCTTGTGGAAAGACGTGGGTGAGACATTCGGACAAGCCTTCGTGGCGATTCCTGAACTCTTCCGTGAGCCGATTGCCATCTTCATCATTTTCACCTTCTTGTTTGTTGACTTCTTCGACACGGCCGGCACGCTGATTGCGGTTGGAAACCGTGCGAACCTCATCAACGAAGAAGGCGAACTCGAAGGTGGAAACAAAGCCCTTTTGGCCGACTCGATTTCTACCGTGGCCGGCGGTGTTCTCGGAACTAGCACCGTCACCAGCTACATTGAATCAGCAACCGGTATCGAACAAGGCGGACGCACAGGCATGACCGCCATTACGGTTGCGTTCTTGTTCCTCATCTCGCTTCTGCTTTATCCATTCTTGAGCATCTTCACCGAAGTTCCCGATGCGCCGTATCAACCGGTTACCTCGATGGCGCTTGTGATGGTTGGTGCCATCATGGTCGTGCAGCTTAAGAACATTGACTGGGACGACAAAGCCATTGTCATTCCATCGTTCTTGACCATCGTCTTCATGATCTTCGCCTTCTCAATTGCTGAAGGTATCGCCGTTGGATTTATCTTCTATCCAATCGCGATGATCGCCACCAAACGCGCAAAAGAAGTTCATCCGATTATGTACGCGCTTATGGTTGTCTTCTTTGTGTTCTTCGTGCTTCAAGTTCTCTATGGTTAATTGACGTTTTACAGAAGCGGTCGGACGGTGTCCGGCCGCTTTTTTTATTCCCACATTCACGTGGTTTACTTTGATGTAGCAATACTATACAATAGAAGTAGACTTGAGGTGATGGTATGCGATTATTATGGGATGATTTAACCGTTGAACGCACGCTTAAACGCATCACACATGAGATTATCGAGCGGCTTGGAAACCTCGATGATTTGGTGCTTATTGGCATCGAAAAAAAAGGTGTGAGGCTGGCCGAACAAATCGGCGAGAACCTTAAACGTTTTGAGCGCATTGAGGTGCCTGCTTACCCGCTTGATGTCTCGGCGTACCGCGACGACCACAAAAGCGAAAAGAAACCGCATCTCGACATTGACGTTGCCGAAAAACACGTCGTCATCGTCGACGATGTGCTTTACACCGGACGGACCGTTCGCGCGGCGATGGATGCGATTGTCGACGTTGGACGTCCTGCGACGATTCAGCTTGCGGTGTTGATTGACCGCGGCCATCGCGAACTTCCAATTCGCGCCGATTATGTCGGGAAAAACGTACCCACACGGTTCAACGAAAGCATCGTCGTCAACGATAAAGGCGTGTTCATCGCGACCAACGAGGAGGACTAGGATGAAAACGATTCAACGTCAAGACCCTGAGCTTTTTGAAGCGATGGATCTTGAAAAAGAAAGGCAAGAAGTACATCTTGAGCTCATCGCAAGTGAGAACTTTGTCAGCGCCGCCGTCTTAGAAGCCCAAGGCAGCATCCTGACGAATAAGTACGCTGAAGGTTACCCGCAAAAACGCTACTATGGAGGGTGTCAGTACGTTGACATTGTCGAGGATTTGGCACGCGAACGTGCCAAAAAACTCTTCAACGTCAAGTACGCGAACGTCCAAGCCCATTCGGGCTCAACGGCGAACATGGGTGCCTACCGAAGCATCGTTAAACCCGGCGACAAAATCCTCGGCATGAGTTTGGACCACGGCGGTCATCTGACCCACGGTCACCCGCTCAACTTCAGCGGCGTCGATTACGAGTTCCACAGCTACGGCGTCGATAAAGAAACTGAGCGGATCGATTACGACGCGGTCGAAGCGCTTGCCGAAGAAATCAAGCCCCAACTGATTGTTGCTGGAGCGAGCGCCTATGCGCGCGAAATCGACTTTAAACGCTTCCGCGCCATCGCCGACAAAGTCGGCGCTAAGCTGATGGTCGACATGGCCCACATTGCCGGGCTTGTCGCAGCCGGCTTGCATAACAACCCTTGCGAGGTCGCCGATGTGGTGACGTCAACCACGCATAAAACCTTGCGCGGCCCCCGTGGAGGCATCATCCTTACAAACGACCCAAAAATCTATAAAACCGTCAACCGCGTCGTCTTTCCAGGCATTCAGGGCGGGCCTTTGATGCACGTCATTGCCGCCAAGGCCGTGGCTTTTGAAGAAGCGCTGAATGGTGACTTTAGAGCCTACCAAGAACGTGTGATTAAAAACGCGCAAGCCCTTGCGGGTGAACTGAAACGCCTTGGGTTCCATGTCGTCAGTGGCGGCACCGACAACCACCTGGTGCTTGTTGAGGTTAAGTCTTTGACGGGCCTGACCGGGAAAGAAGCCGAGGAACTGATGGAATCTGCGCACATCACCTGCAACAAAAACACCGTCCCGAACGACCC
>SLFZ01000089.1 GCA_007123975.1 Candidatus Izemoplasma sp.
CATAGCCCACTATGGTGGAGGGGGACGGATTTGAACCGCCGAACCCTGAGGGAGCAGATTTACAGTCTGCCGCGTTTAGCCACTTCGCTACCCCTCCAAAACACACTTCCTACATTTTACAACAACAGTAGTGAAAAAGCAAGCCATAACGACTCGCTTATGACTCGCTTCAAAATAATGCGGTAGTCCTTTTATGTCGTTCGTTTCTTCACTTGCTTTAGAAATTTGGGTCGTTCCATCATGATAATCCTTGAGCACTTCTCACACTTCAGTTTGACATCGGCACCATATCGTGTAATAGACCATCTGTTTTCTCCACATGGATGGGGTTTTTTCATAACAACGATATCTCCCTCGTTGTACTTAACTACCATCATGCATTCCTCTTATCATTAATCTTGTTTTTTTTCCAATGCATCAATGATTTCTTGAACATCTAAAAACCTCACTCGAATGTCGTTTGCGGTGATATGTACTTTGATATTCGGCCCAAAAAGGCTTTCGATTTTCGCTTTTATAGGCGCTTCATATTTCTTTAAAACTGATATCTTCGGCTTAGAGCGCTTCTTGTTCTTTTGCTGTTGGATAATTTCTTCAACTTTGCGTACGCTCAGGTCGTCTTGTATGATTCTTTTGGAAATTCTAACAATCATCTCTGTATCCTCGAGTTTGCTAAGCACCTTGGCATGGCCCATGCTAATCAGACCATTGTCCACATCTTTCATGACGGTCACTGGGAGATTCAAAAGCCCTAAAACATTAGTTATGTATGATCTGCTCTTGCCGATGCGTTCTCCAAGTTCAGCTTGTGTCAATCCAAGATTTTTGATTGCGCGCTCATATGCTATTGCTTCTTCAATCGGTGATAAATCTTCTCTTTGAAGGTTCTCCAATATCGATAGTTCAGTTAGATAAATCTCGTTGTATTCTCTAACAATTGCAGGGACTGTTGTCTTTCCAGCCAAAGTGGATGCTCGGACTCTGCGCTCACCTGCAACCAAAATATACCCATCTTTTGATGGCTTCACAATGACAGGCTGAATGACCCCATGCTGTTTAATCGAGTCAGCTAACTGCTTCATAGCTTTGCTGTCAAAATTCACTCGAGGCTGTTCGGGATTTGATTTTATCTTTGATATATCTAGATCAAGTACTTCTTCGTTCTCGTTAATGATGACTTTGTTTTCTTCTAGAAGTTCATCGATTTTTCTTCCCAACGAGTCCTTACTCAACGCCCATCACCACTTCTTTAGCCAGATTTTGATAGCTGATAGAACTCTTTGACTTTGGAGAAAACTCTGTTACGGGAAGGCCGTAACTAGGTGCAACAGAACACTTAACATTCCGGGGTATAATCGTCTTGAAAACTTTTTCTTTAAAGTACTTTTTAACCTCTTCAATAACCTCATATCCGATGTTACTCCGCGTGTCCAACATGGTGAGTAAAACACCTTCTATGGTCAATGTTTTGTTGTTATGCTTTTGCTTGTTTTGGACAAGTCGGATTGTATTCAGAAGTTGAGTCAAACCATCAAGCGCCAAAAACTCACATTGAACGGGAATTAAAACGGCATCAGAGGCCATTAACCCACTTAAGGTCATGATGCCAAGGGAAGGTGGGCAATCGATTAAAATGAAGTCATACTGATGACGAACTTTTTCCAAAGCATTAGATAAAAGAAATTCCTTATTATCTCGCTGCAAGAGCTTGTTCTCAATGTTGGAAAGTTCAAACCTTGCCGGTAGGATGTCCACCGAGAGTCCCTCCACTTTCTGAATGATGTCTTGGACCGGAATGTCGTTGACGAAAAGATCCGCGATGGTGTAGCGCAAATTCGCTCGATTAATACCGACATAGGTTGTGGCGTTGGCTTGGTGATCTAAATCCACTAATAAGGTTTTCTTTCCGAGGTATGACAATGAACTGGCAAGGTTCACACTTGTTGTGGTCTTACCAACCCCGCCTTTTTGATTGCTTACTGCAATGATTCTACCCATAGCATTTCGCGTCTAAAAGACACTTGCCTCCCCTTTGAGTCATCGTTAAAGCCATTATCCTAAGTATTCCTTGAACAGCTTGTTGTTTTCCAAAAAGAACTTCGCTTCTTCGTGTGATAATATACTACGAAAAACTTGTGAATTAATCAAGTCGAGAATAGCATCATGTGACAAGCTTGCTTCAACACGTTTCCATCGATCATACTGGGTATTCTCTACACAGAAAAACCGGTACATGAGCGCGAGAACAATGATTCTATTAACCCTGCTTCGGTAGTTGGCATCAACGGAATAATGATAACGTGTATCTGGATATGTTCCTTCGGAACCCATGAAAAACTTCGCTGCCATCGACACATGAATTTGCATTAGGTC
This sequence comes from Candidatus Izemoplasma sp., assembly GCA_007123975.1. GTDB lineage: Bacteria > Bacillota_I > Bacilli_A > Izemoplasmatales > Izemoplasmataceae > SLQR01. The sequence continues at coordinate 2,374 of SLFZ01000089.1, forward strand.
TCCAGGCTTATTCATTAGGTACTTTTCAAGTTCTCTTGCGTATTTCTCTATCTCTGTTTGACGATGTTTCTGGTAGATATCTTCTAGGTCTTGGTGATGCAAAAAGAAATAAAAGTCTACGTACTCCTCAATATCCAAACTATCATCAGGGAAAAAGGCAGCTAAAAACACAGCAACATCGTTCACAGCTTTCTGCACTTTTTCGTCGTCATGCAGAGGCTCTAGCCCATCCCTTTCGCGCAGTTCGTTGGTGTAAGTTAACATATGCCGTGTCATATTTCTAAGCGATTTTTGAGTTTGTTTGTAATCGTTGTTAACTTGATCATAAATGGTCTCAGAAAGAATGAAATAAATCAAAAACACTAAGAAAAAGCCTGTGAGCGTTCCTTGGTAGACTAGGTTAGACATCACCAAACCCGTGGCATCAGGTCCGATTAGCTGATCACCATTTTGAAAGATATATATGATGCCATACAGTGTGATTGCTCCCCCATAAATGATGTAAGTATAAATATCTTGATAGAAAATGATAATCGTCAACGTAACATACATCAATAACAGTCCGTAAAGCGGATTTGAACCAAGTGCATAGTAAACCGTGAGCACGGCGAATGTGTAAATGCTGAAGTGCATCGCAGTTCTAACTTTGTTCACGGCTAGCATGGTGGCAGAAAAAATGAATAAAAGCGCAAAAAGCGTTGGCAGAAAAATTAACACTTCTAAAGAAAATGTTTCAAACAAGGTCACTGGGACCGTAAGCAGTCCAAAAATAAACAAAAACAGCAACACCAAAGAGACCTTTAACCTAAGCACTTCGGCATACGATAACATGTCACTGTTACGTATTTTTGAAAACAATGTCTTCATGCGCGCCCTCCTTTCTTGAAGGCACGCTCAATCAGCTGCTCAACCACATCGGTGTTTTCTTGAAGAACCCCCAATAAGTCGTTGTCAACTAAATGACTGGTCTCTGTCTGGCGCAACAAACCGACCACAGCTCGTGTTGATAAACCCTCAAGATAGGGCTTATCTGTGTGCATGATGACGATAAAGGCTGAAAGCGCGACGATGCGTGTATACATGCAATCAAACGTATGTTTCAACGAAGGAAACTGTCTCAGAGATTCGGTGTTTGATGCGTTATCATCGCCTTGCGTTAGTTGTGAGGCTTTGTACATAATGTAGTGTAGTTTTCCCTGTGGTTTGATGAGCATTTGATTGACTTCATCCATTGATAACCGTGTCGATGATTCGCCCGTTTCTTTAGAGATTGGCATTTCGCTACTCGGTGCCTTTTCATGCATGTACTTCATTAACTCAATGCGCTCGGAAAATACGTTTTTCATGCCAATTTTCTCTGCCAATGCCTCCGAAAACGCTGCGACTTGGCGATAGTAATCGTCGTGTTTCATCGGCGTGCGACGGTACTTCGCTTTCAACGCGGTGACAATTTCTAGTGCCCTTGCCTCATCTTCCTTAATCGCAGAAACCTGTGAAAGGTAATGGCGTTTTCGTTTCAAGAGAACCGACGTAGTTAAAGAAAGCAGCGAGGTAAAAATAAATAGGAACACGACGATGTCAATAACCTGGGTTCGCTCCACACCAATGATGCGGAACATGTCTCCGAACCCTAGTACGGTAATCACGCCGACGACGAACACCAGCACGTTGTTCATGATAGTGGCTGAGCGTTCTTGGTATAGGGCAACAACAGCATACGCTACAAACAACATCGTGAACACACCCGGCGATCGAAGTTCAACGACGAGGCTGATGAATATAACATAAAGGGCAAGTATTGTAATGTGCATCGGCAACCTAGATTCACCAAAGACTTTCGGGAATCTTAAGAAGATGGTGTTGATTGTGACAACCGTAGCAAAGACAAGCACATAGGCAAGCATTGTGAACACGCTTGAACCGTAGTTATAAAGGGCAATACCCATAGGCGCAATTAAAAGAGCCAACACCACGTTCACGAATAAGGTCTTGCGCTTCAGTTGTTCTGTTTCGAGTTTCTTGATGTGTGCTTCGGTATGTTCTTTAAACATCGACACGCTGTGATTCCCCGTCATGTAACCACCCTTTACAACGGTCGTTTTTTTATTTTATGGTACGGTCTTGGGTAGCCTAAAGGCGTTTTTTTTACCTTTCGAATCACGAGCAACTTTCTCGTCATTCCGAGGACATCATACTCTATGACGCGCTCCACGCTGCCGCCCAGGGTTTCTATTGCCTTCGACGCAATCTCGAGTTCATTGTCCGCTTCTTTCCCTTTCATCGCGATGAAGACACCACGATGTTTCACATGCGGTAGGCACAGTTCGGCAAGTATGTTAAGCGGCGCAACGGCCCGTGCGGTGACTACATCGTATCCTTCGCCCGATTGAAACGTTTCCGCACGCTCGTGCACAAGGGATATCGGAAGTTCAATTTGTTCAGATAGGTGCTCTAAAAACGTTAAACGCTTCTTCTGGGCATCGATGACCGTGAGCTTCATGGTTGGAAATATGATGTTCAAAGGCACCCCGGGAAATCCAGCGCCGCTTCCGACATCAAGTAAAGTACACCCCTCGAGGTTCACTGCGTTTACCACCATAATCGAGTCAAAAAAGTGTTTCATGAACACTTCATTTTTATCCGTAATCGCCGTTAAGTTCATCTTTTCGTTCCACTCGATCAACGCGGTATAATACGTTTCGAATCGAACGTGCGCAGCATCGTTAAGGTCAATACCAACGGCTTGTAATTTCGCTGTAAATTCACTTTTCATGAGGCAATCACCTTGTTGATATTTTACCACATAATCGCGGCCTTTAAAATAAAAACAAAACCGCCGTTTAGGTGGTCTTGTTTTGCTTTAGCCACATTAAAATAATCGATACATCACTTGGGTTGACGCCACTAATGCGTGAAGCCTGGCCAATCGTAAGCGGCATGACCCGTTTTAATTTCTCCCTCGCTTCGTGAGCAAGGTTCGCGATGGCATCGTAATCGATGTGTTGAGGGATTTTCATCGAATCCATGTCGGCCATTTTTTTCGCTTGTTGCGTGGCTTTACGGATATACCCTTCGTACTTGGCCTGCACTTCTACACGCTCTAAAGTCGCCTCATCATAGTCTTCATCAACGATGGAGGCAAAATGCTTAGCCTGTACATCTGGGCGTTTCATGAGGTCGTAAAATGTGGTTTTGTTTTTGATTGGACTCGTCCCAAACCCGGTGACGATACGATTGGTGTCGTCGTTTGGGTAGAGAATCGTTTCTTTCATCTTTTTAGTGAGTGTTCGTGTTTCACGCTGCTTATGCTTAAAGTTCTCATACGTCGCATCGGGCAGTAGCCCAATACGATGCCCAATGTCCATTAGCCGCTCATCGGCGTTATCGTTACGCAACAACAAACGGTGTTCGGCGCGCGAAGTCAGCAAACGATAAGGCTCCAATGTGCCTTTGGTCACGAGGTCATCGATTAGTACACCGATGTACGCCTCGTGCCGCTTAAGCACCAAGGGTTCGTCCCCATCGAGCGAAAGCGCCGCATTCACTCCAGCGATTAACCCCTGGCAAGCGGCTTCTTCATAGCCGCTTGTGCCGTTGATTTGCCCTGCCATGTAGAGGTTTTTCACCAACTTGCTTTCTAAGGTCGGCCAAAGCTGACGCGCGTCAATCGCATCGTATTCGATGGCGTACCCATACCGATTAATCACGGCACTTTCTAACCCAGGTAAACTCTTGATCATCAATTCTTGCACATCGTGCGGCATCGACGTGGAAAAGCCTTGTACGTAGATATCGTCGCTTTCAACGCTTTCTGGCTCTAAGAAAATTTGATGCCTTGGTTTGTCGTGAAAACGCACGACTTTGTCTTCGAACGATGGACAATAGCGCGGCCCAACGCCTTCGACGTTCCCGCTGTACATGGCGCTTCGGTGCAGGTTCTCATCAATAATTGCATGCGTTTTGGCGGTGCTGTAGGTTAAGAAACAGTCGTGTTGCTTGCTGATGTCATACGATACGTTGCCATCATGACTAAAGAAGCGGTTTTCTTGGTCGCCAGGATGACGCTCGGTTTTAGAAAAATCAATGGTGTCTCGTTGCACTCGCGGTGGCGTTCCTGTCTTTAACCGCATCAAGTGGAACCCGAGTTCCTTGAGTTGTGGGCTAAGGCCCGTCGAGGGTTTTTGATTATCTGGACCCATCGACGTTTTACTTTCGCCGACAAGCACGTGACTGTTTAGGTAGGTCCCCGTTGTGACGACGACCTTTTTCGCATCAATCGTCTCACCATCTTCGGTGATGACACCGCCCACGGTTCCGTCATTGATAATCAGTTTATCGACGTACGCTTCTTTGAGTGTAAGGTTCGCTTGGGAGAGCAGGGTGTCACGCATCGCGCGTGAGTACGCGTGTTTATCGTTTTGTGCACGCAAAGCACGCACGGCCGGCCCTTTGGAGTGGTTTAATAACCGCATTTGAATTTGCGTCTTGTCGGCGTTTTTTGCCATCTCGCCGCCCAAGGCATCGATTTCACGGACAACGATGCCTTTGGCCGGTCCGCCAATAGACGGGTTGCACGGCATCGATACAATCATCTTTGTGTTGCCGGTCACAAGCAAGGTTTTCTTGCCTTTTTTTGCGGCCGCCAGGGCCGCTTCAGCGCCGGCATGGCCACCGCCTATAATAAGTACATCAACCATCGTCGTCACCTCCACTCCTATTCTAGTACGGTTCGGTTTTTAGGTAAAGCAACATGTTTCACTGTCTTAATCAATCAAGCCGAGCTTGATAAAGGCTTTTTCAATGCCATCTTTATGACAATCGTCGGTCACGTCGTCGGCGACTGCTTTAAGTTCATCGCACGCGTTCCCCATGGCGATGCCAACGTGGGCTTCTTGAATCATTCCGATGTCGTTATGGCCATCGCCAATCGCGATGGTGTCTTCGTGTTTAACGCCGAGATGACGCTTTAAGATACGCATGCCGACTTCTTTCATCCCACCGGATTGATTGACGTCGATGCCATAAGGGCATGAGACGTTGAACGATAGCTCAGGGAAGCGTTCGGACAAGGGGACAAGGTCGTGTTCCTCGGTAAACAGAATCATCTGCAATATGGTCTTTTCTTGATATGCATTTGCATCTTCTTGTGGTGATTCGAGGTGAAAATGGTCGCTGAACTTTTGCGGAAGATTCGTTCGTATTCGATGCACCACGTAATCTGTCTCAGTCTCAAAGCCAATCTCTAACCCTTCGGCATCCATGGTTTCAACGAAGTTTTTCACTAAATCACGGTCGATGCCATCATTAAGCAGCACCGTCCCATCATGCACAACATACCGCCCGTTCGCGGCGATGTAGGTATGGATGTCTAACGTTTCCTCTATGCCATAAAACAAGCATGGTGGACGACCGGTCGCTATCACCACCGTGTGCCCGTTTTCCTTCAAGCGACGAATCGCCCTTTTGGTCGACGGGGGTATCCAATCTTGGCTGTGGTCGATGATCGTGCCATCCAAATCCATAAAGATAAGCTTTTTGTTCATGGTGTCCTCCAGACTGCGTTAAAAAGATTTCCCACCAAGCATCCCCACCCACATAGTCAGAAAACTTAAGGCTGCTTCGTTCCCGATCTGACCTGGTTCGTCGCTGCCTATTGAATGGGGATGCGTGATGGGAAATCTCACCATCTTGTAGTATTACTATAACGTATTTTTGGCTGTTCGTAAAGCGTTAAAGAACGCCTTTAGCATCTCGCTTGATTCTAAAGCCAGGACGCCGCTTTCGACCTCGACGCGGTGATTAAAGGGGACATCAAACAAATTAACTTGAGAGGCATGCGCACCGTGTTTGGGGTCGGTTGCGCCATACACCACACGCTTGATGCGCGATTGGATAATGGCGCCGGCACACATCGGGCACGGCTCGAGTGTCACATACACCGTTGCTTCTTCAAGCCGCCACATGTTGAGTGCTTTGCAGGCGCGGTCAATGGCGATGAGTTCTGCGTGCGCAAGCACGGTTTGGTCGTGTTCACGTGTGTTGTGCGCACGGGCGACAATCTCACCGTCAACGACAATCACGGCACCGATTGGAACCTCGCCTTTTTCACGTGCTTTGTCGGCTTCTTTAAGAGCTTCTTTCATGAACGCTTTGTCGTTCATGTTAGCGCTCCTTATAGGGTTTGGGTTTCCGATACACTCGGTGGCACTTACGGCAGCGGGCTTCATAGGACTCGCTCGCGCCGATCAAGACAATGGGGTCCATGTAACGAGCGGGTTTCCCATCGACGATGCGCTGAGTCCGCGTGGCCGGTGAGCCACATTTGACGCACACTGCGCTAAGTTTGGTGACGTACTCGGCAATCGACAACAGCGTCGGCATAAAACTAAAGGGCTCGGCGCGGAAGTCGGTGTCGAGGCCGCCGACGATGACGCGTTTGCCTTGGTCGGCGAAATGTTCGATGATTTCCGGTGTTTTGCCGTCGAGAAACTGCACCTCATCGATGGCGATGACGTCGGTCTCTTTGGTGACGTGTTTAAACATGTCTTCCGCTCTGGCAATGTTGATTGATTTCGTCTTCGATTTGTTGTGTGAGACAATTTCGCTTTCGCCGTAACGGTTGTCGATTTCGGGTTTGAACACGACAATGTTTTTCTTTGCGTACTCAAGCCTACGTACACGCCGAATCATCTCTTCGGTCTTCCCGGCGAACATCGGCCCGGTGATGACTTCAATCCAACCTTCTTTTTGTTTAAGCACCACGCTATCCCCTCTTTCAATCTATTCGCGGTTCTACCATCATTATACACCGTATCGCTCAAGCCCCAACAAAAAAGCCACCGAGGTGGCTTTTTCTCGTGCTATTTCTCTTCTTCGGTTTGTGTTTTGCTCATGCCGTAACGCTTCTTAAAGCGTTCCACGCGGCCTGCGGCTGATGCGTGTTTCTGCTTGCCGGTGTAGAACGGATGACAGTTTGAACATGTATCGACACGAATGTCGCCCTTTACGGATCCAGTTTCAAACGTGTTACCGCATGTGGTGCATGTGACGGTCACCGTTTTGTAGTCGGGATGAATGCCTTTTTTCATTGCTACTGCTCCTTCCGCCATGATTTTTCATCATAGTAAGTTTTCTCAGCGTGTCAATTATAACAAAATCACCCATAACATGCAAGCGATTTTAATGGCTTTCAAAATACCGTGTCAGAAGGATGCATTTTCGCGTAATCCCTGTGGTATAATGGGCTTGGATAAACGAGGTGACCCTATGCGTACGATTGAAAAATCGGCCGTCATTGACGCCGTCAAGAAAACCCTTATTGAAGCAAACTATGCGCTTGATGAGACGCTCGTCTCGTTTTTACGGCGTGCGAAGGAAAAAGAAACGAACGACCTATCGCGCTCAATACTCGAAGACATCCTCGCCAATGAATCCTACGCACGCGAAGGACACGCCCCGCTTTGTCAAGACACCGGCGTTGTCGTTGCGTTTGCCGAAGTTGGCTATGGCCTCGCGCTTGATTTCGACCTGTATGAAGCCATCAACGACGGCGTACGCAAGGCCTACGACGAAGGCTATCTTCGTAAATCGGTTGTGAAGCACCCTTTTCAACGCGAAAACACCCGAGACAACACCCCGGCCATCGTGCACACCAAACTCGTCCCGGGCGACAAGCTCACCCTTAAACTCGCCACCAAAGGCGCCGGCAGCGAAAACATGAGCAAGGTTGTGATGTTGACGCCGGCCGACGGCATCGAAGGCGTCAAGAAACTCGTGCTCGACACGATTTTTTCAGCCGGTGGAAAACCGTGCCCGCCAATTATCGTCGGCATCGGCCTCGGTGGAAACTTTGAAAAAAGCGCCATCCTCGCTAAAGAAGCAATACTACGTAATCTAGAAGACGAGAGTCCCGACCCCGATATCCGTGCCTTAGAGCGGGAGTTGCTGCATGAAATCAACCGCCTCGGGATCGGCCCGATGGGCGTCGGTGGCGACACGACCTGCCTCGCCGTTAAAATCAACACCTACCCGATGCATATTGCCTCACTCCCCGTCGCCATCAACATCCAGTGCCACTCAGCCCGTCATTTGGAGGTGGTGTTATGAAACGTTTAAAACCACCCCTGACCGACGACATCATCCGTGATTTGCGTGTCGGCGACAAGGTCCTCATTTCTGGTACCATCTACGCCGCGCGCGACCAAGCACACCTGCGTCTCATCAAAGACGACAATCC
>SLFZ01000024.1 GCA_007123975.1 Candidatus Izemoplasma sp.
ACGTACGTTTGCACGAAATCGCCGCTGTAGGCGAGCGTGTCAAACTGCGGGATAATGAAGGTGTCTAAGATAAAACGCGGGTTAAGCCCAATGTAAACAATCAAGAGCGCCATCACAGCCATGGCGGTGTCTAGGTTGTTGTACTCGGGTTTAATCGAGCGGTATTGTTCCGGCATTTTGCGCAAAAAGACGTAGTAAAACAGCTTGATGAATGAGGCCACCGTGCCGGCGCTGATGACGATGAAGATGAGTTCGGCATAAAAGAAGGTCGAATGGCCATACTGATATGCCTCGACGATGCCGTGATGCAAGATCGTCTTCGAGATAAATCCGTTAAACAGCGGGATGCCGGAAATGCCAAGCGCCGCAATTAAACAGACCGTTCCCGTCAATGGTAACTTCTTCCATAGTCCCCCAAGTTTGTACATGTCGGACTGGCCGGTGTGGTAGTAAACCACCCCCGCCACCATGAACAAGAGCGATTTAAAGAGCGCGTGGTTAATGATGTGATAAATCGCGCCGGCGTAGCCCATCGCGCCAAAATGCCCAAGGTACATGGCCACGCCGATGCCCATGACGATGTAGCCCATCTGCGAGATGGAATGGTACGCAAGCATCCGTTTGATGTTGGCTTGTTGGAGTGCCAAAAACACCCCAATCGCCATTGTCACGATGCCGATCCAAATGACCGCCGAGCCAATCGTTTGGCTCGTCAGCCATAGCGCGTCACCTCCGTCGGTTCCGACGGGTGGGAAATAGTAACTGACGGCGATGCGCAAGATGCCGTAGGCGCCGAGTTTAATTCATGATTCCCGAAAGCAATGCGCTCGCCGGCGTCGGCGCAACCGGGTGGGCACGCGGAAGCCAGACATGCACCGGCGCCATGCCGGCTTTGATGCCAAAGCCAAACACCAAGAGCCCGATAATCCAGTATCGGGTCGCGCCGTGTTGTGACAAGGCTGCGATGGCGCTTGCAAAGCTCACATCGCCCACGGTGAAGTAAAGCAACAGCATCGCCACAAGGATTGCAAACCCACCGATGATTCCCATGAAGATGTAGCTGTATCCGGCGTTGTACGAATCCTCTTTTTGTCCGTGGATGACAAGGATGTATGAGGCAAACGTCATGATCTCAAAGAACAAAAACAGCGTGAGCAAATCCCCGGCAACGATCGTGCCGAGCACCGCACCGTAGGTGATTCCCATGAAGAAGAAAAAGCGGTTGCAGTTGAACTCTTTCTTCATGTATTCATGCGCATACACCATCACCAAGAACCAGATGATCGACGTCAACATCAACATCGTAAACCCGAGCATGTCGATGTTGAAACTCAAGCCGAGTCCAAAGACGCCGGGGATGGTGTAGGTGAACCCTCCCTCAAGGGCATGCGGGTAGGTGAACACCGTCAACAAAATCGTCAGCGACGTCATCGCGATGACGATTGAGTCCCGACCGTTACAGGAGTTTCGACCAAACCAAAGCATCGCCACCGACCCGACAAAAGGCAAGCCAATGATAATTAAAGGGAGCGCCCTCAGCTCGAAGAGAAAGCGATAAACAGCTCGCAACACGGCAACCTCACGGACCCATTCAAAGATGCCGATGTCACCATGCACTCCAGCGATAAATAGCCCCACAAACGCAATCGAAAAAAGCACGAGCACAGTCGAAGCGACCGTGAAACGTCCGATGACACTCTTCTTTTTCAGGTGCGGATGATCGCACGCGACTTTTTTTCGTTTAAACATCGTGCGACCTCCTTACATCAACGACGCCGCGACGGCTTCGAGCACGCGCATCAACACATTCGGAAACAAGCCGAAGTAAAGAATAAGCGAACCGAGCACGACAAGCGGGCCGAGCATCGTTTTTGGGATTTTTTCCACGCGCATCACGCGATCGTGGTCGGGTTTGCTTTTAAGAAACGCACTGATGATGATTGGTAAGTAGTAAAGCGCATTCAAGAACCCACTAAGAATTAAGACGACGACGAGGATGGCCTGCTGAGCGTCTAGGGCCGCGAGGCCTAGGTTGAGTTTGCTGATAAAACCGCTCGTCATCGGCACACCAACCGTGCCTAAGGCCGCAATCGTAAAGACGACCATCGCCACCGGCATCTCAAAGCCCATGCCGTCAAACTCGCTGATTTTGCGTATGTTCTTTTTATAAATAACCGCGCCCACAGCCAAGAAGAGCGCCGCCTTCATCAACGCGTGCGACACCACATGGAAAAACGCGGCTTGCAACCCGAGCACACTCATCATGCCGATGCCCATCACAATGTAGCCTACCTGGGCGACTGAGGAGTATCCGAGCATGCGTTTGATGTCGGTTTGCGCCATCGCGAACACCGACCCCATAATCATCCCTGTCGCCGCCACGGCGATGAGGAGCGTCGACACCGGCACCGAATCCAAGACGTTAACGCCAAAGACGCGGAAGAGAATTTTCACCATGATGAGAATGTAGACTTTGACAACGATGGCCGAAAGGATGGCGCTTGAACTAGAAGGCGCTGTGGAGTGGGCATCAGGCAACCACACATGGAAAGGAAAGATTGCGGCTTTGATGCCGACGCCAACAACCATGAACCCGATGGCGGTCATGGCATTGGCTGGATACGCCGTCCAGTTGTCGGCAAGGGTTTGGGCAACAAGCCCCATGTTGGTATACCCTGTGACCATGTAAAGGAGCGCAACCCCAAATAGGTATGATAGCGATCCGATTTCGTTTAACATCACGTAGCGGAACGACGCCG
>SLFZ01000124.1 GCA_007123975.1 Candidatus Izemoplasma sp.
TCACCGCTGAAGATGTCATCGCGTTAACCGCCGAAGGCGCTGTCGACGTTCCGACACTGCTTGGTGAGACAATTACCATCAGTGTCGTTGAAGGCACCGTGTTCATCAACGACGCCGCTGTCATCATGGTTGACGTGTTAGCCTCTAACGGTGTCATCCATGTTATCGATACGGTATTACTACCAGATTCAGAATAGATCTCCTCTCCTCCTTACACCCCATGAAAAACGGACGCCTAACAAAGGATGTTCGTTTTTCATTTGAATCGTACGTTGATTTGGTTCATATGCAATGTTGTGTTAAGTCGCTGTCTAGAGTGGCAGAAAAAAACATGAAACCATGCTACATTGTCGTTTTCACGAGATTGTTGATGTGCCTCTACTTGCTGTTGTAAGGTGTGAAGTGGCGTTTCCAGGTCCGCCGTTTTACAGCCTATCACAATGTCAATAAGATTACGTGCATCCACAGCACGCAGAACAAAGATGCGAGGCACATGCTTTCTTTCTTGTGCATGACACACGATTACGCTTTGCGCGATGGTGTCCACGGTGTATACTTATCGTGAAGAAGTGTTGTAAAAACACAAGGAAAGGAGATACTCATCATGACAATCGCTTTCAAACGCATCGATGAAGACAACCTAGATGCCATCATCGAGCTAAGCGATAAGTTGACGGAAAACCAGAAGAAATGTGTCGCTTCTAACCTCTACAGCATCGCCGAATCCACGGTGCACCCAAACAACGCCTACTACCGAGCGATCTACCTTGGAGAAGAACCCATCGGCTTTTTTATGGTGTACATCCCCGACGAAAAAAGCATCAAGAAAGGAAATGACAAGTTCTTCTTGTGGCGCTTCATGATCGTTCCCGAACATCAAGGCAAAGGCTACGGGCGCGTCGTGTTGGATCGTGTCAGAGAAATGGCCAAGGAACAAAAGTATACCAAGCTCTACACCAGCTGCGGCATGGTCGAAGACGGACCGTATCCGTTTTACAAGAAGTATGGCTTCAACGAAAACGGTGAAATGTTAGGCGACGAGACTGTGCTTGAGATTGATGTGAGATAATCTGACGAGACTGGTTTAATAGAAAAAAGGCACGAATTATCGTGCCTTTTGTTATGAATCATCATTTTACTTCGATGTTAAATCGTTCATAAACGCTTGCCAAAATGACTCAAGTCGGTCGTAGTCGATGACGTATTTGGCCTCGGGAGATTTGACGGCTTTGATGATTTTGGCGGTGAGAAACGCGTTGATGTGGAAGGTCACCGTGGTGCTCGATACACCGAGTGCGGTGGCGATGGCCTTGGTTGATGTAACCCCGCGTGCGATGTGTCTTAATACGTCGTAACGTGTTTCATCGGACAAAGTCTTAAAGATTCTTGCGCGATTTTTGGGCGTGTCTTGGGTAAAATCGGCGATGTTTTTGAAACCGGTGTTCATGTCAAGTCCCCATACCATCACCACATCCTCACCATACGTCAAGATACCGAAGCGATAGGGGTTCACAAACGATGTGATTACGTGGTTCTCCTCATGCAACACTTCGCTGGGAATAATGCCGTGGGTTAACGACGCAAACGCTGAGACGCCATCGTGTTGAAGCGGCTGTATGGTGTCTTTTTTGAAGCGTTCAATCTTATTTCTGTGCTCCTCATAGTAACGCGTAAAGATCGGCTCAATCGTGTTGAGTAGGTTGACGTACACATCGAGATACTCTTTTGGGTTTTCAATAAGCAGCATCAGTATCCAGCGGTGGTTTTCTGTGGTGGGGGTTTGCCGAACCAACTTGAGTAACGCATCACGGTTATCGCAAAGCGCTTCGGCTTCGGCGCGAGCTTGCGCATCGCTGATTTCGTCGTCTGAGGACTCCACCTTGATAAGGGCATAGATCAAGTTCTTCTTAATCGCTATCTCATCGTCTGCCATGATCGCTTGCACGTAGTCCTTGTAACTTGCGTAAGACAAAAACGAGTACGAACGAAACAGCAAACTCGGGAAGTCGTAGTTGCTTAAGACGTCATCGGCGTAAAACCCAAGCAGCGGATCCTTGTATGGCTCGAGATCCTCGCGAGCGGCTTTGATAAAGGTTCTATGTGATTCATGATCGACAAAGGTGCTCGCAACATCATCACCCAACACATCGTTGAGTTTGTGAATTTCATCGGGATTCACATACAACAGTTTCGGAAACATAAAGAAATCGTAAAGCATTGACGCCGTTTCATGAAAATTGAACCGCATAGGGGTACACCTCTCTATTTTAAGTTGGTGGTTAACGCATCTCGGTTTTATTGTAGGATTAAACCGACGATAAATCAATGCCAACAACGAAATAAAGACACATAACCCATCCATCACAAGGGAAAATCATGGATTATTAGGGGAACCGGTTTGTGGAATGTTGATGTATTTCGAGTTGATTAGAATGCCATGCCAAACCGGAAATAGCACATTTTGGCATTTGTTTGGTATAATGGGAGAAAAGGGGAGGAGGTTGCGCATGAATCATAATCACATCGATTACAAGTGGATTGTAAACAGCGTCCCCATCGTTTCGTATATCATCCTTAACGACGATAACTTCACCATCCGTTTTCTTTCTAAAGCGGTTGAAGACCTCACGGGGTATCCGCAGGAGCGTTTTTCAAGCGGAACGTTCTTTCGTGAACTCATCGATGAAGAAGATAACAATCAAAACGCCGATGTCATTGAACACGCCATTCGCCATAAGAAGACAAACTTTGAGCTCGAATACCGCATAAATCAGCGTTCGGGAAAGCGGGTTTGGGTCAAAGAACGCGGTCGGATTGTCTACGATGACAACGGCAAGGTCACCTATTTCACGGGCATGTTCTGGGATGAAAGTGAACTGAAGAAAGCGGAACTTGAGCTGAAAAACCGTGAAGAACTAATCTCCTCCATCCTTCAAGCGACAGAGATTTTGTTCAGCCGTGAGGACTACGCGAACGTCATTGAGACATGCTTGGAAATCCTTGGAAAGGTTAACCAAGTGCACCGCATATACGTCTATCAAAACCATATCCTTGAAGACCAACCCGTGACCTCACTGAAGTTCGAGTGGGTAGCCGAAGGCGTCAAAGCACACATTGATGATCCCGACCAACAAAACATTCCCCAAGAAGCGATGCAAGAGTTTTTCGACCCGCTTCGCCAAGGAAATGCGTTTGAAGGCATCGTCGAAGAGCTTGAGGAAAGCGACTTAAAAGACCATTTACGAGCGCAGGATATTCGCTCCATCCTCGTGCTTCCGCTTTTCGTGAATGAAACGTTCTACGGCTTCATTGGGTTTGACGACATTCAAGTGAAACGACGATTTACGCTGCTTGAGAAGCAACTCTTGGTATCGTTTACCAAAAGCGTTGAAACGGCCATTGAACGTAACCAAAACCTCGAGGCCGCAAAAGAGCAAACTAAGATATTAGAAACCGTGTTCCAGGCCATCGACGATGGCGTGGCGCTTCTCGATTCCGACATGAACGTGCTGCTTATAAACGAAGCGATGGAGAAGTACACACGCACGGCGTTTACGAAAGGCATGCACTGTCAAGCGTTGTTTTCCGAGGGCGTGCAGCATTGTGATCAATGCGTGTTGTCCGACAGTTTTGATTCAGGTCGCATCGAGTATGAAGAGCGCGAAATCGTCATCAACGGTGAAGTGCGTTTCATTGAAGACGTGTCTTACCCGGTGTTGGAAAACAGCCATGCCGTGACGAATGTTGTGAAAATCATCCGTGACATCACCGAGCGAAAGCAGTTTGAAGCCAAACTTAAGGCCATGAGTGAGACCGACGGGTTGACATCGTTACACAATCGCGCCTATTTCGACGAGCAGTTACGCTCTTTAGGAAGGCACGCGGAGTACACCATTTTCTCACTGGATGTTGACGGATTGAAAATCATTAACGACACCTTTGGCCACGAGCGAGGGGATGCCCTCCTTATTACGGTTGCCGAAATCTTACGTCAAACCATTCCAAACAGTGCGACCTTGGCGAGAATCGGTGGCGATGAGTACGCGATTATACTGGAAAGCGCAAGCAAAGAAGAAATCAATAAGCTTTACGATACCATCTTGCAAGCGTTTGACGATTACAACCAACATAACCGAGAGTTTTACCTAAGCGTCAGCCTCGGCATGGCTAAATCAACCCGTGATCAAACACCGTTTGATGTCCTTAAACGCGCCGACGATGAGATGTACTCACAAAAGCTCCGCAAAGGCCAAAGCGCAAAATCACAGATCATCCAAACCTTGCTGGAAACGTTGAAGACACGGGATTACTACACGAAAACCCACGGCAGTCGGATGCTTGAGCACGTGACGAAACTGTCGAAAAAGCTTGGGTTGCCGCCGTCAAAAATCAACCACATGCAAACCTTGGCGGAGGTGCATGATGTCGGTAAGATTGGCATCCCGGATGCCATTCTCCTTAAACCCGACACGCTCACCGCCAAGGAATGGAAACTGATGAAAACCCATCCCGAAAAAGGATACCGAATCGCCTTGAACTCACCCGAACTCGCCGCGATTTCAGAGTTCATCTTGAAACACCATGAACACTACGACGGCAGCGGCTATCCCTTGGGCATCAAAGGCGAAGACATTCCCATTGAATCCAGGATTCTTTTGGTGTGTGATGCCTTTGACGCCATGACATCCGATAGGCATTACCGAAAAGCGATGCCGGTCGATGACGCCATCGATGAACTGCTTAAGCATCGCGGGTCTCAGTTCGACCCAACCATCGTTAATCTTTTTGTGAAAGACATTCTTAAACGACCTGATAAAATGGTTTAAAGGGAACTACCGTCAATTTAAAAGGGCATCGTTCGACTTCGAAAACGGTTAGAATGGTGCCTTTTTTTCTTTTAGCCGACATGCGTCAATATCACCTAAAATAAGTTTGCGTTGTCTTTCCTACGTACATGGGTATAATTAAAGTGTAGGGTGAACGTGAGGGGGATGCGAGTAGCCCGATGTGTTGATCCATCATTCAGAAATCAATTCGCTTTCACATTACGGTTCGCGCCATACGCTAACAACCGGTTGATGAATCTCATCTACCCAGCTTCGTTGCGATCCACGTGCTGAAGGCGTTTTTTATTGCTTTCTTAAAAGCGTGAGAAGCATCCACCATCATCACACACATCCCACCGTGCATAGAGGAGGCACATCAATGCACGTTGACGCGATAATAAAAACCATTCCAACCGCCTTAACTTAGGCAAGAAAGGAGCGACACATGAGGAGACTTTTACTGCTTCTCAGCGCCATAGCAATGGCATTTACCGCCTTAGCATGCGATAACCTTCAACTGCCACCTCTAGATGACTTGCCAATTCCAACGCCAGCAGAAGACACACCGATTGCGACGCCCGATGAGACGCCGGATCCCACGCGCCCAGGCGATGAAACACCAGATACAACACGTCCGGCCGATGAGACCCCGGACACAACACGCCCGGAGGACAGTCCTGACCCAACAGAACCTGATGAAACACCGGATTCCACAAGGCCTGATGACACCCCAGACCCAACAGAACCCGATGAAACACCGGATTCCACAAGGCCTGATGAAACACTAGACTCAACAGATCCCGATGAAACACCGGATTCTACAGAACCTGATGACACCCCAGACCCAACAGAACCCGATGACGATGGCATCCTATCTGTTCAGGGCGCACTCGCTTTAGAAGACGGTGCGATTGTGACCGTACGGGGTGTGGTGACGTCATACCCGATGTTCAGTGGGAACAGAGGGTTTTGGATTCAAGACCAAGACGCTACAGCGCTCTTTGTCTTTCAAGACTTTGCCGATGGACACCCTGGCCTAGATATCGGTAACGAAGTTGTCTTGGAAGGCGAACTGACGACGTGGACCGAGTTTGGGAACCACACGCGCCAACTCATCAATGTGACGTTGGTTTCAAACGATGAAGGTTTGCACCCAATCCATGTCATCGATGATGTGTCGCTTTTGACGATGGCCAACGATTTCTATCAGCACGTGTCAAGACGGGTTCGCGTGCATCAAGTCGAACTGCTTTATGTTGAGGGTTCGTGGGTGTATTTTGAAACCGGCCACCCCACCATTTTGTTGCGCTTCCACACAGGAAGTTATCCGGTCACAGAATCACCGGGAGCCGTGTTTGCGTGGATCGAGTTTACACCGAGAGATCTTTATCAGGGTGATATCCGTGGTGAAACGGCAGTCTTCGGCCCTCTTTGGGAAGAAGACCACGATGGTGTACTGAGCGTGAAACAAGCGCTGAATGAACCCGACGAGGCAATTGTCATGGTTCGTGGTGTGGTCACGTCATACCCATTCTTTAGCGGGAATCCAGGCTTCTGGATTCAAGATGACGATGGCACGCCGCTGTTCATCTTTGAAGACTTCGGCGATGGCCATCCTGGTGTTCAAATCGGCAACGAAGTCGTCCTAAGCGGCCAGATGACAACCTGGCAACAGTTTGGCAATCACACGCGTCAACTCATCGACGCCACGCTAATATCAAACGACGAAGACACACACCCGGTGGTGGTGCTTGACGATGTAACCTTATCGACGATAGCGAGTGATTTCTTCACATATGTATCGGGACGCTACCGTGTTCACCACGTTGAACTGACACATTACAGCGGTGATTGGGTGTACTTTGAGACAGGTTATCCAGATGTGGCTCTGCGTTTCCACACTGGAAGCTATCCGACGCAAGCGCCGGCAGGAACTGTCTTTGAGTGGATTGAGTTTACCGCCAGAGATTTCTATTTCGGTGACATCCGCGGTGAAACCGTTTTGTATGGACCAACCACCACAAGCGTCACCGAGTACCTAGACATCTATTTAATTAACGACCTTCATGGCATGATTCTTCCCGAAAGCCCAGCCTACATGGGCATGGCGAAAATCGGCAATTTCTTGATAAACAAACGTGAAGCGACTCCGGATAACACCATTATCCTAGCCGGAGGAGACATGTTGCAAGGCAGCGCCTTGTCAAACTACTACCACGGACGTTCGACCATTGAACTCATGAACGCGATGTACTTTGATGCATTCGCCATCGGCAACCACGAGTTTGACTGGGGGCTTGACATGGTTACCCGCTATTTCATCCCTGACGATGACGCCTACATCGCGGACTTCCCATTGCTTGGGGCCAACGTGTTTTACAAGGGCACAACAACCATTCCTGAAGGCATCGACCCATACGTCATCCTCGAACGTGGCGACCTTAAGGTTGGCATCATTGGAACCATCGGTTATGGACTTGAATCGAGCATTGCCTCATACCGCATCGAAGACTACGCCTTTGGTTTCCCCGACACCATCGTTGAACACTATGCTTACGATCTTCGCGTCAATCATGGCGTCGACATCGTCATCCTTTTAACCCACGATTCAGGTTGGGTGAACAGCTACGTTTCACAGCTTACGGGAGATTATCGTGTTGATGCGATCTTCAACGGCCATTCGCATCAAGTGTATGCAGACGAATTAAACGGCGTGCCGATTATGCAATCAGGAGCGTATGGTGCGCATGTCGGACACCTCCGTCTCCATCTCGTCGATGGGGTTGTTGTCGGCCACACGATGCGAAACCTGGCCGCGAACAGCGATGCATTGTTTCATAACGAACACCCTGACATCGCCGACATGATTGATGAATACATGCTCGACGCGGCTGCGCTGTTTGAGACGATTATCTATAACCCGAACTTTGTTGGTCGCGAGGCCTTAAGCGACTGGGCGTCGTACGTCATGCGTGTGTCGATGGGTGCTGACATCGGGTTCCAGCGAATTGGCGGTACCCGACAATCGCTCAGCGCTGGCGATGTGACGCTAGCCACCCTTTACAGCATCTTCCCCTTCGATAACGCCATCTGCACCGTGTGGATTACCGGTGCTGAAATCAAGGCCTATGCGGCGACATCCTACTATGATGCAGCGATGAGCTTAGATCTCTTTGACGACGACACCCTGTACAAAGTCGCCACATCCGATTTCCTATGCTTGCAACACGGCAGCACATTCTTAGATGGAGTGGACTTAACGCTTCATCCGGTCATGCAACGTGACCTCTTCGCCTATGAGTTGGCAGCCCAAGCCGACGTCTACAGCCTGTTTTACACGACCAATGTTGTTTTAACGGACTACATCCCGGTGATTAAACCCGATGACGACCCACCGGGGGATCAGCCATAATAGCCAACACTGACGTGATGATCAAAGAGGCACCGCAAACACGAGCGGAGCCTCTTTTCATATCTATCATGAAAAAAAGTCGATTAGGAGGGTTGCCTAATCGACTTCTATCTAACCTGTAAACTTTGTGTCTACGAACCTTCAATGGTTGAGCGTGTGATTGGAAGCACGTCCAGGCCGTGTTCTGTGAAGAAATCTACCAGATTATCGTAGTCTTGCGGTACCACGATATCGCCGCTGATGAGCAGCGCAACCATCGATTCATACACGGCTTCAACGGATGCAGGTTCACGGAAACGTGACGTCGAAAGTGGCAAGAGCACACCATTATCTTCAATGCCAAAGTAGATGGTCTCTCCTCCGGGGAACGCATCGTCGAAGTACTGCGCCAACAACGCTTCAATGGAATAGGCGTGTGCCTTCATGGCGCTCGTCAACACGTGCGAGCTCACTTCCGAATGGTCGACATCCGCATCAATGGTCCACGCATCGTGTGCTGAAGCGGACGCTAAGACGCTCGCATTGGCGTCCGCCGCAACGGTGAAGATGACTTCGGTTCCTGATGTGTACCAAGCGTCGCTTTGCGTCACGACATGTGAGGATGGTGAAAACGTGCCAAGGTAGTCGTAGCGGTTGTCCGGAAAATGGATGGTGACATCGAGTTCCTCAGCCGCGTAAAACACACCGGCGACAAAGCCAATGCCATAACGAACGACTTGCGGGACGGCGAGTCCTCCCATGAATCCAAAGTCTCTAAATCCATCGTAAACCGCAGCGTAACCCGCTAAGAACCCTGCCTGATGCACATCATAGTACACGGCCACGGTGTTGGCGGTGACGCGTACGTTCCACATTTCGTCGTACGGTGAACCGTCCATCATGATGAACGCCACATCAGGGTATGCCATTTGTGCATCGTAGACCGCTCGGGAGAGTTTATATCCCGGCGCCACAATGATTTCAGCGCCATTGGCAATGGCCAACGATATCGCAGCATAATAGGCATCGTCAGAATCTTCACCGGGTTGGTAATAAGCGTACTCGATGTCGTGCGCTTCGGCGTAGGCGGTAATGCCTTCCCACGCTGCTTGGTTGTAATGACCATCGTCGAGTTCACCATGGTTAATCACAAGCGCAATTTGTGCGGCGACTATCGGTGTGGGATCAGGTGTTGGTTCAGGCGTTAGATCGGGTGTTGGGTCGGGTGTCGGTTCAGGCGTTGGATCGGGTGTTGGGTCGGGTGTTGGTTCAGGCGTTAGATCGGGTGTTGGGTCGGGTGTTGGTTCAGGCGTTAGATCGGGTGTTGGGTCGGGTGTCGGTTCAGGCGTTGGATCGGGCGTTGGTTCAGGCGTTGGAGTAGGTGTCAAATCAGATGTAAGGTCGGGTGTGTCTGTGTCGACCACAAGATTTGTGCATGCAAGGGTGACAAACGATGCGAAAAACAGCATAAAGAGTAACACGATACGCTTAATCAAAAGCATCACATTCCCTTCTATGATAGCCTTATAGCTACATTATACTAAACTTATTTATAAACGCTTACAAAAAATGTCGAATTGACATGGTTCAAGTGCCCCAACCATGAACCAGCGCAACAAGACTTCATGCAATGCGTGGGCAACGAAGTTCCCAAGTAAGCAAAATATGCTCTTTACAATGCCCCTTTATGTGCACGATATGCCTTCCCACGTGATGCGCTTTTTTAAGCTGCTTGAACCATCCGATGGAAACATCGCCTTCTTGGTTTTTTCGCGCTTAATCCCAAAGCGAAACACCATTAACATCTGTTTTAACCATGGTGAAGTCAAACAACACTGGGTAGGTAGATAAGCGGTGGTGGGCGAGCTGTGACTTGGTGAAGTTGTTTGAAATGATCTCAGCCCCGTTCTTGGTGAACGGCGTGAAAAAGTTTTTAAAAGTGATAATTTTACCGCATAATCGCCGAGGGACATCCATCGTTCCCGCTTAATTGTAATTGATTATAATTAAATCCTCGCCTTAACACAAAAAAGCACCCGAACGTCAACAAGACATCGGGTGCTTTATTATCGTATGATGCGATGTTCCGAGGATGTGTTAAGGCGACGGTTCATCGGCGATGACTTGTTTGATAAA
>SLFZ01000045.1 GCA_007123975.1 Candidatus Izemoplasma sp.
CCGACAAACGGCTCAAACAGAAGTTGTTTGTATCCGAAGGCCTCAAGCGCACGGGTGTCCGCTTTTGAATCGACAATGCGAATAAGCATCAGCCCGGCCGCGGTCATGCCCATCGATTGCCCGAAGTCGCCGATGCCACGTTCAAACCAGTTCTTTGGAATCATTCGTCGTGCAAACACGAGGAAGGCGAGCACGTTCCAGGTGATGCCGACGAGGGCGAGGGTAAGGAAGATGCCGATGTTGGCACCGATGACTTGAAGGCTCAAGGTCGCGATTGCGCTTAAGACAAGGAAATCAAGCGCCAAGCCTTGAATGCGTTTGATGGTCTCACGGTCGACGAGTTGGTGTTTGTCGTACTTATCCAAGAAAAGTTGCACGATGACGCCGCCGATCATGGCAAGCGGGAACAATGGAACGTAGCGGAAAATCTGCACGCCGTCGTTGGCGCCCCAGGTCATGTTTTCAACCCAGATTAAAAGTTCCAACATGCCATAGCCTAAAACCACCGCAATGCCGATGATGCCAAGATGCAAAGCAAGCGGTTCAATCGATTGCGGGCTGACGGTCATCGAGCCACTCGATTCGCGCATTTCCGCATCGACAATGCCGCGCAGCTGAGACTCATCAAAATCTTCAGGCCGTTTAAGGTAGTTCGTTTTGCCTTTGCGCACGCCCCAGTTGATGAGGATGACGCCAAAGATGACGCCGCTCACCACGCCAACCGTCGCGAGGCCTAAGGCAAGGTCCGCGCCTTCGGCAAAACCAAGGTCGACGAAGGTCGACTCCAGTCCTGCGGCGGTCCCGTGGCCGCCTTCAAAGGCGATTTCAATCAACGCGCCGCTCATCGGATTGGCGCCAAACAAAGGTGTTAAAAGCACCATCGTCACCAAGAGCCCAAACACATACTGGCCCCAAGCCACGGTTTGTCCGAATGACACTTGCGGTCCCGCCGTGATCCAAATCTCTTTGATGTTGGGAATCTTCTTCCCTAAAAACAAGGCCGCAAAAATCACGCTGATTAAGAGCCCTGGCATCGAGGACATCACACCGACAATCCCCTCGGTGAACAGCCCGTACTCCATGGTGGCGGTGGCCTCAAACCGGGTGAGAATCTGCCCGAGCACGCTCGGCCCAACCAATAGAAACAAGAAACCACCTAACACCGAACTCGGCAAGAAGAACTTCGAAAACACGTTGAATTTCATGCGAATGAGTTTGCCGAGCACCAAACCGATGCCCACAAGCAATATCGTAAAGCCAATCACGTTTGCGTTCATGTCCATCATCCTTGTATGTTGTCGTCACGTATAGTATGCCACAACGCGTGTATCTTTGCACGTGTATGGCATAAAAAAACGGCTCGCTGAGCCGTTTTATAATGATTTGTCGCGTTCATCAAGCCATGCGATGATGCGCTCGGCCGGCATCGGCTTGGCGTACATGAAACCCTGTCCATAATCGCAGCCGCGTGCCTTCAAGGCAGCCGCTTGTTTTTCTGTCTCGATGCCTTCGGCAATGACCTCAATGCCTAGGCGGTGCGCAAAATCGATGATGACACCGATTAGGTGCTCTGCGCCTGCGTTGCCGAACATGTTCAGCACGAACTCTTTGTCAATCTTGAGCCGTTCGACGGGCAGTTCATACAGACACGAGAATGTCGAGTAGCCGACACCGAAATCATCGATCGACATCGGAATGCCTTCTTTTTTCAGCGTTTCTAAAAGCGCTCGAGACAAGTTCAAGTTCAGCATGACCGTCGACTCGGTCATCTCAATGACGATGGCTCTGTCTTTGTAGTTGGCTTGTTTGATTTTCGTTATCATTGATTCGATAAGCCTAGGGTTATAAAGGTTGCGTTGCGACACGTTAATGTGCACGCTCAAATCGCGGCCACCGCTGATTGACGGGTATTCTTCAATGACTTTCGAGACAATCCAATCGGTCATCGGGTCGATGAGACGTGTTTCCTCAGCGAGTGGGATAAAATCAAGTGGGGGGATAACCTCGCCGTCTTTTCTCCATCGCACCAAGGCTTCAAGCGCCACAACCTCATTGTTTTTCAAGTCGACAATCGGGTGATACTCCAAGAACAGCTCGCCCTTTTCAATGGCGAGCGGAAGCGCGCCAAGTTTTTCTAGGTTGCGTTGTGGATAGGCGAGGTCCTCTTGATAGATCGAGTACTTTAGTTTATGGTGCTTGGCATGCACCGCGGCGATTTCGCTGGCGCGGAACGCATCGGCACGGGTAAAGCCGTTGTTGTCTTGCAAGTATACCCCGAAGGAAATGTCAACGTACAAGGGCACATTCTCAATGGTGAATATCGACAGATCAAACGACTCAAGCAGTCCTTGGAAATCGTTCTTAAAGGTGTCGTTGTCGGTTTCTAACCAGATTTTTCTGGCGTCGACTTGGTAGATGTTGTCGGCATTAAAAGCGGACTTAATGCGATGGAATATCGCCTTCATCAAAGAGGCGTACATGGTACGTCCGACAAGGATGATGATGTCTTCGTAGTTGTTGATGATGACGCTCATTGAGACTTCTGCTTCATCGAGTTCGTTCTCATCGTATTTTGCAAGGTAGGCTTGATAGTTCGGAAGCCCG
>SLFZ01000108.1 GCA_007123975.1 Candidatus Izemoplasma sp.
ATGGGCCAAGCCCAAGAAACTATTGATTGGGACGAGATTATTGAAGGAATCGAACAACCCACGCTGATCATCGTCGGCGCGGAAGATTCATGGACGCCACCGTCGATTAGCGAATCCTACGTCACCCGTATACAAGAGGCTAGCTTGCATATAGTCGATGACGTCGGGCATTTACCGATGTTGGAAGATGCTGCGTCGGTGGTTGAGATCATGAACGCTTTCTTAGACGATTAAAAACATGTAGACACACTAGACAGTGCCTAAAACATAAAAAACATCGCCTGCCTAGGCAAGCGATGTTTTTTTGTGGATGCTATGTGTTTTCTTTGTCTTTTTTCGTGCATAAATACCACGCGAAGCAATCGTCAATCTCAGGATTGCTTTTTTTGCGGTCTTCTACGTCGCCGGCGTATGCGTCCTCGGGCATCACAATGAGGTCATCGCCCGGCTTCCATTCGGCCGGTGTGGCAACGGTTTTATCGCGTATACGTTGTAGTGCTTTGAGTTGTCTCATGATCTCATCGATGCTACGTCCGGTGTTCACCGGGTAATGAATCATCGACTGAACCACACCCACTGGGTCAATGATAAAGACTGCGCGCACGGTTATATCGAGCGCTTTTTCGGGGTGAATCATGCCGTAAGCGTTGGCAATGCTCATGTCTTCATCGGCGATGACGGGAAACTCGATGTCCGGTGTGTCGTCGGCTTTGACTTCGCGAATCGATGCCAACCATTCTTCTTGCTTAAAAAACATGTCGGTGCTTAAGGCAAGCAGTTCCGTGTTTAACGCCTTAAACGCTTTATGTTGCCTGGCAAAGGCCAAAAACTCCGTGGTACAGACCGGGGTAAAAGCGGCCGGGTGGGAAAATAGAATCACCCATTTTCCTCGGTAATCATCTGGGAAACGCACTTCTCCCTGGGTTGTTTGGGCGACAAACGATGGTGCTTTGTCCCCTAGCATAAGGTGGTAATGATTCGTGTTGGATCGCATGGTTTGTCCTTCTTTCCAGTGTATTTATATGATGCATTTCACCCTCACCATAGCAACCTTCTTCGTAGAACGCAACGCATCCGCACCTAACACGGCCTCACGTCCTATAAGGTCAATGCCAATGCAGCATGAAATTACGTCCTTAATAAAAAGGTTTTGTGAAGGTTCACAAAACCTATCTTTGATGGGATTTAATCCAGTTATGTTTGGGCGTTGGCAAAGTGCGCGTTTGATGATTCACGTGGAAATTTTCGCTTTAAATCAAGCATCTCGAAACGATAGATGATGAGCGAAGCTGTGCCCGCAACAAGGTCAGAAACCAAGAAAGTCAGCCAGATGCCCGAGACATCTTGCAGTAGGTAAGTAAACAAGAACACAAGCGGGATAAACAGCAGGAATTGTCGTGACACGGCCACGAGGAACGCTCTGACAGGGTAACCCATCGCTTGGTAAATGCTTGATAAAACAACCTGAAACCCAATCATCGTGAAGCCCACCGCAATGATTCTGAAGGCGCGCGCGCCTTCGGCGATAAAGAAGGGATTGTCGTCACGGCTGAACAAATCGAAGAGAATGTTCGCCGAAAGCAGCGTGATAACAAATATCGCGACGAAATAGATGAAAATCAACGTCACCGCGTAAGCAATGACCGCATGCAAACGCCTGTAAAACTTCGCACCAAAGTTAAACCCGACAATCGGTATCAGCCCCTGAACCAACCCGAACCCAGGCAGCAACAAGAACATAATCATGCGGTTGATGACACCGTAAATCGATATGTAAAGCGCCGCATCGGCGCCACCGTAACGGTTGATGAGGTTGTTGATGATGATGACGAGCACGGCGCCGAGGGTGTTTCGTACAAAAGTCGGTGCCCCAATCGCGGCAATCTCTTTTATCATCCCACCGTCTATTTTATGGATGGTCTTAAGCCGTATGTCCATGATTGAACGTTTCGAAAGCGCTTCTCGAAAGACGTAAATAAACGATAAGGTCTTCGCGATCAACGTGGCTAGGGCAGCCCCTTGGACACCCATGGCAGGGATAAACGCGACCCCGAAGATAAAGATTGGATCGAGTGCGATGTTAACAAGGGCGCCAATCAAGAGTGAAATCATCGCCACGTTGGCACGGCCTTCGGCACGAGTGAGGTTGTTGAGGACCATCGCGCTTGAAAACGGCACCATGCCAATCATAATAAAGACAATGTAGTCTTTGGCGTAATGGAAGTTATCCTCGTTCGCGCCAAACGCCCACAGCAGACGATCGACAAAAATTAAGCCGATCACGGTAATGGCAATCGAGATCACGGCATTAAAAAAGAGCGCCGTGTTCACGGAACGACGCATGGAATCGGGGTCGTTTCGACCGTACGCCCGAGAGAAAACCGAAGAAGCCCCGATGCCGATCATGAGGCCGATGGCCATCACAATCATTTGAATCGGAAAAACAATCGCCAACGCACCAATGGCAATTTCACCGGCGCCGCGAGCGACGAAAATCGTGTCGACAAGGTTGTATAAGGCGTTGGCCATCATCGCGATGGTGGCTGGAATGGCAAGCTTAATCAACAAGCGTTTGACGTCCATCCCACCAAGCATGGCACTGCG
>SLFZ01000113.1 GCA_007123975.1 Candidatus Izemoplasma sp.
TGGACTATGCACGCTTGCAAACGTATCGCTCGGGGGACGTGCTTTCGCGCGCGACAAACGACATCAACCGTGTCCGAAATTACACCTCGATGACATTGCCACGATTGATTGAGATACCACTGATGGGCGTGCTTGCGCTTGCGCTGCTCATCTTTTTCAGTTGGCAGTTAACCTTGGTGGCGCTCGTGTTGACACCCATCTTGGTCGTCGGCACCGGGGTGATGATGAAACCCCTAGCAAACGCCAGCAAGACACTCCAGGCGAAGCTCGCTGACGTGAACTCCGTCACCATCGATACCATCAAAGGCGTCGAAGTCGTCAAGGCGTATAACCTGATAGAAGTGCTTGAGAAGAAGAACGATGTGTCTGTCTACGAAAGCGTTCAAAGCGGCCGCGCCGTCGCAAAGCGACGAGCCATTCTCGAAGCATTTTCCATCGCCTTTTCGATCATTCCTTTCGTGACAACGTTTCTGCTTGGCGGCTACTTCGTCCACCAAGGTCAGATGACGGTCGGTGCGCTTTTGGCGTTTATTAACCTGTTAAACTTCTTGACATTTCCGCTGAGTCAGATGTCGGTGTTGCTCGGAGAGGCGAAGCGTGATTTGGCCGCCGCTGAACGTGTATTTGAGTTCATTGATGAGCCGAATGAACGCACCGATGGACATGCGCATACCATGAAGCCCAGCGCTCCGGTCATCGCGTTTAAGAACGTATCGTTCACCTACCCGGGAGAAGAAAGACCTGCCATTCATAAGCTCAATCTATCGATAAAACGTGGGCAGACCGTGGCTTTCGTCGGACCTTCGGGAGGCGGTAAAAGCACCGTCATGAAACTTCTTTTGGGCTATTACGATGCGTACGAAGGCGTCATCGCCATCGGCGGGTACGACATTCGCGACTGGTCGCTTGAGGCCTTGCGAAAACAAATGTCGCTGGTCAGCCAAGACACCTACCTCTTCCCTGAAAGCGTCATCGAAAACCTTCGTCACGGCAACCCCGATGCATCCGATGAGTCGCTCATCAATGCTTCCAAGCAAGCCAACGCACACGAGTTCATCGACGGGTTTGACCAAGGCTATGGCACGCTCATCGGTGAGATGGGAAGCACCTTAAGCGGTGGTCAAAAACAGCGTTTATCGATTGCTAGGGCGATGGTAAAAGACGCTGAAATCATGTTGCTAGATGAAGCCACAAGCGCGCTTGATACCGAGTCTGAAGCCCTCGTCCAAGCCGCGATGGAACGCGCGATGAAAGACAAAACCGCCGTCGTCATCGCCCACCGTCTATCAACGGTGCGTGAAGCCGACATCATTCATGTCATTGCCAAAGGCAGCGTGGTTGAATCCGGTACGCACGATGATTTGCTAGATAAAAACGGGCTGTATGCATCGCTTTACCGTAAACAATCCGCAGAAGAGGGGGAGACTTTGTATGAAACGGCGCACGTTTAAACACCTGCTCTCCTACATGCGCGGCATGCGCAGGCATTACGTCATCGGCATCGCCGGAACGGCTGTGATGATGCTTGCGTTTCAAGTCACGGTGTCGTTTTTGTTTCTCGACTTGTTCGACGCCCTTGAGGTGGGACAATTTGATACGATTTGGTCGCCGTTAATTCGCTACGCGATCGTGCTTGTCATTGCCATTGTCATGATTCCTTTCTTCACCTACATGGCCTCAAAGGCAGCCGTACACACCACGGGGAAAATCCGTCAACGTGTTTATAGTCGTCTCGCTAGACTGCCCATCGCAACGCATCGAAAGCGGCACAGCGCAGAACTCTCCTCCATCGCCACCAACGACATCGCCGAAGCCGAACAAGCCTACGCGCAACACCTCATCATGTTCATGGTAAACATGATCACCGGATTCGGCGCAGCCATCGTCATGCTGATTATTGAATGGCGTCTGGCCTTGGTCGCGTTTTTCGCCGCCATCATCACCTTGATTATCAGCACAGTCTACGCCAAACGTTTAAGAAAAATTAGCACCACGGTGCAAGACCGCCTTGCCAACGTCAACACAAAACTGTCAAACGTGCTCGCGGGCGTCAGCGTAATTCGCATCTTTAACCTCCAACGCTTGGTCATGAAAACATTCATGAAAAGCAACGTTGACGCACTCGATGCCTCACAATCCCGCGTCCGAACCCAAGCGGGTATCGAAGCGTTTAACACCTTCGTCTGGTCGCTGAGTTTTGCAGGGATCACCTTGCTTGGGGGATTCTTTGTACTTGAGGGCATCATCACCCTCGGGGTGATTATAGCCATCACACAGCTTCAAAACAGCGTGCTTGAGCTCGTCAACATGTTAGGGCGTTTTATCACCAACTTGCAAGCGTCGCTGGCGGCCGGTGATCGGATATTTGATCTCCTCGCTGAAGATGAAGAGCCACCAACCTACGAAGGAGAACCCGCGATTGTCAATGCAGAAACGGCCGTTGCCTTTAAGGATATCGTGTTTGGGTACACCGAGGAGACTGTGCTTGATCGCATGAGTTTTGAGGTAAATCAAAACAGCACGGTCGCCCTTGTCGGGCCCTCAGGCGGTGGGAAAA
>SLFZ01000068.1 GCA_007123975.1 Candidatus Izemoplasma sp.
TATCGTCATGCCGTCGGGTACGTTGAGCGGCATGTTGTTTATCTTAATTTTTGCCATGTCACGCAGCCTCCTCGATATTGCTTTCTTCGATGCGGTTCAAATACGAGAATCGGAAGTAATGCAACGTCGATATCACGGCCGTCGGCGCGGTTTGTCCGAGTCCGCAAAGCGACGTCTGGTGCATCACGCGTGCTAGTGACTCTAGGGCGTTCAGATCCTTCTCGGTCGCCTTGTAATCGACAAACTTCTCAACCGTCTTCAACATATGCAAGTTCCCCTCACGACACGGCGTGCATTTGCCGCAGGATTCGTGTTCGAAAAAGGCTGAGATGCGCTTTAAGATGTCAAAAACATCGAAACGATCGTCAATGACGATGATCGCCCCGGCCCCGGTTTTCGACTCAAACTCTTCAAACCGTTCAAAGTCGATGACCATGTCGAGCATGTATTCGGGGATGATTGGTCCACAAGCGCCACCGAGTTGAATCATCTTAATCTTGCGTCCGTTGGGCACACCACCGCCAAGTTTTGTGATGATGTCGCGCATCGAGATGCCAAAGGGGACTTCAAAGACACCTTTGTTTTTGATGTTCCCAGAAAGGCTAATCAGTTTGGTTCCGGTGGATGATTCGGTGCCGATCTTCGCAAACGCCTCGCCACCGATGTCGATGATGGCCGGGAAGGTGGCCAAGGTTTCCACGTTGTTGATAAGGGTCGGTTGTCCAAACAGGCCGACCGACGTTGGAAACGGCGGCTTCACGCGGGTGCGCCCTGCTTTGCCTTCAATCGATTCAAGCAAGGCAAACTCTTCGCCGCACACATACGAACCGGCGCCTTGGCGTATCTCAATGTCAAAGGCAAAGCGTTTACCAAGGATGTTTTTGCCCAAATACCCTCGTTCGCGGGCATCATCAATCGCTTTTTGCATGATGCGCATGGCGTTGGCATACTCCCCGCGAATGTAAATGTAGCCTTGCGTCGCCACCGTGGCGTACGCCGCAATCAACATGCCTTCAATGATTTGATGCGGATCGTGCTCCATCAAGTAGCGATCCTTGAAGTTACCGGGCTCCCCCTCGTCGGCGTTGCAGACAACATACTTCGGTGTCCGGCTTTCTTTGGCAAGCGCCATCAGTTTGACAGACACCGGGAATCCGGCGCCACCACGGCCGCGAAGCTTTGATGCTTCAAAGTTGTCGTGGATTTCAATGCGGCGCATCGACAAGGCTTTTTCCAGCATTTTATAGCCGTCGTGTTTGAGATAATCGTCAATCGATTCCGGGTTAATGTTTCCAATCCGTTTGGTGATCAGTTTGTGTTCAAGCATCGTCATCACTCCGATGTTCGGCGATGATGGCCCGCAACTTGTCGACGGTCAAGTTGCCATAGACGGTGTCATTCACACGCATCACCGGGGATTGATCACAACAGCCCAAGCAGCTGCTGTATTCAAGGGTAAACAAGCCGTCGTCCGTGGTTTCGCCCGTCTTGATGTCTAGCGTGCGTTCAAGCGTCTCAAGCACGTTAAAGTCATCGTTGAGGTAACACGGCACATCACGGCATACTTGCACAATGTGCTTTCCTCGTGGTGTCATCGAGAAAAACGAATAAAAAGAGACCACACTGAAAACATGGCTTTCAGGCAGCCCCAAATAATCCGACACATCTTTGAGTTCGTCTTCGGTTAAATGGTGTGTCGGTTTCGCATTTTGCACATCGAGCAACACATCGATTAAACAATCTTGCCTTTTCGGGTACTTCTCTAGTACGCGTTTTAGTTCCATCGCTCGCTCCTTTTTTGTCGTTTCTATCTGGAGGAATACCACATCGTCATGGTGGATGACTATCGTGGTGTCGAGGATGCGGTACCGTGATCCCGAACATGATTGCTCACACGCCTACAGTATACATTTTTCTGTATTATAGTTCAAGTTTTAGTATTATAGATTTTTATATTTTATTCGCTTTCTTTCGTTCTTCTATATCATATCTATCTTTTTTGTTGAACAACGGTATGCCGGCCTGATTATAGGCATGATATAATGAGGTAACCACGGTTTTGAAAGGATGAGTCCGATGTGTGGACGATTCACCCTAACCCTCGATGGCGAGGCCTTGAAGGGTTTCTTATCCGAGTATTTCGCCGTC
This sequence comes from Candidatus Izemoplasma sp., assembly GCA_007123975.1. Lineage (GTDB taxonomy): Bacteria > Bacillota_I > Bacilli_A > Izemoplasmatales > Izemoplasmataceae > SLQR01. The sequence goes on from SLFZ01000068.1 coordinate 2,149, forward strand.
GATCACGTGCCGCCGAACCTATCTAGCCCTCGATACAACATCGCCCCTGGTCAAGATATCCTAACGATTATCCACGACGGGAGCGCGTTTCGCGTAGGCACCTTGCGCTGGGGTTATAAGCCAACCTGGGCAAAAACGCCTTCGCAAATGCTCATCAACGCGCGCGGCGAAACCGTCGACAACAAACCGACCTTTAAACGCGCGTTTCAGTCACGTCGCTGCGTGTTTATGGCCGATGGGTTTTACGAGTGGCAAAAAAAGAATGGCGCGCGCATTCCGCACCACTTCTATCTTCAGGATAAAAAGCCCTTTTTATTGGCGGGTGTCTACCAAAAAAGTTCAGACGTTCCTAGTGGCTTTGCCGGTGTGATTTTAACCACCCA
>SLFZ01000062.1 GCA_007123975.1 Candidatus Izemoplasma sp.
AACGACCAGATCGGCCGCGTGCAAGGTGGCGTCGGTGACACCCGCTCCTTCGTTGCCAAGCACGAGCGCGTACGGTGGCGTTGGCATCAAGGGAGTAACGCTCGCGGTTGCGGCTGTGACAATCAGTTTGTGGTTCGGGTGGTGGATGCGGAAGTCCTCGACCGAGGTCTTGAGGATGGCGAGGTCGAATATCGCGCCTTGTGTGGCCCGCAAGACTTTTGGCGAGAAAGGGTCGCATGCGGCGTCAAAGACGACGGTGGTGAAGCCAAAGGCACGGGCGCTGCGAAGCAGGGTTCCGACGTTGCCCGGGTCTTGGACGTGTTCAAGTATCAGGACCTTATCGCCGACGGTTTTTGGCGGGATGTGTTTGCATGTTGCGACGGCGTTGGGTGGGTTTTTCGCGTCGGTGATTTTTTGCATCGCCGCAAGCGAAAGGTCGGTGGCACCAGGGTACTTGTCAACGCCTTCAAGCACAAAGATGGCTTCAACAGCACCGGCCTCAAGGGCCGAGTCGACGAGGTGTTCGCCTTCAACGAGGAAGGTGTCGCTTTGGTCGCGGTACTTTTTCATTTTCAGTTTGACGAGGTCTTTGACACGCTGGTTACTCGGAGCGAGCGGCAAGGTCCTCACCTCCTTGGTCTAACGCGTCTTCGACGCTTAAACCTTTGGCGACAAGATTGAGGTCGCTTTCAGGCGTGAGCGAAATGGTGTGTGTTCGCTTGACGGTGTCTTCGACAAGCTCCTCAACATCAAAGAGGCGTTCGTAGCGTTCGGCGTAATAGACACGTGGTTTGGTGGCGGGTCGCGATGGCGTGTAGACGCTGCAGCAATCGTCAAACGGCAAGGTTGAAATGGTGTAGGTGTCAATCGCGCGGGCGATGTCGACGATGGCGTTTTTATCGGTGGTCGCAAGCGGCCGGATAATCGGGCGTGTGCAGGCGTTGTCGGTGACATGCATGCTTTCAAGCGTCTGTGAAGCAACCTGGCCAATCGATTCGCCGCTAATGAGCACGGGGGTGTGTTCGCGTTCGGCGAAACGGTCGGCGACGCGCACCATCAGACGGCGCATGATCGTGATGTGATAGGGCTCAGGCACGTAATCGAGAATCGCGCGGTGCAGTTTATAAAAGGGGACGAGGTGCAGTTTCATCTCCATATCGAGGTTATAGAGGGCGAGTTTTTTTGTCAAATCGATGGCTTTTTGCGCCGATTCAATGGTTGTGAGTGGCGTCGATTCGAAATGCATCGCGTCCAGGGCGACGCCTTGTTTCATGGTTAAATACCCGGCCACGGGCGAATCGATGCCCCCCGACAGCAAAAGAATCGCTTTTCCGCCGATGCCGACGGGGAATCCGCCCATGAGGGGAATCTTCTCATGGTACAAGTAGACGCCGTGGCGACGGACCTCGATGTGTAGCTTGACGTCGGGGTTTGTCAAATCCACAGATAAGCCTTCGTGCGCTTTTAAAAGCGCTGTGGCGACGCGTTTGGTGATGTCGATTGAACGCAACGGGTATTTTTTATCGGCGCGCTTGGTTGAGACCGCAAACGTCATCTCGCCTTTAATGTGTGGGGCCAACCAGGCAAGCGCCGTCTTGACGACGTCGTCAATCACCCTTGTGGTGCGAACCACGGGCGAGTAACTGCCAAGCCCACTCACGCGGGTTAAGGCTTGTGCGACGGCGTCGATGTCGGCGCCTTCAGGGTATACGTACAAGCGGTCATGCGCAACGTCAAAACGCACACGGTCGTCGTTCACCATGCGTTTGGCGTTGTGGATGGCCGCTTTTAAAAAGCGCTTCTTATTTTGTCCTTTAAGCATCAAGTCGCCGTATCGGACCAGCAACAGTTTCTCCATGCAATCACTCCCGAATCATTCACTATTTTACCATAGTTCTTGTCTTTTTGCGGGGTTTTTATTATCATGAGTGCGGGTGATATGTATGCATGAGACATTCCATGTGACCGCCGATCGGGCGGTTAACTATAAGACGCTTAAAGAACAATTACCGCACTTTTTGAACGCCGATGACACAATTGTGACGAACCTGGCGAACGTGAGCGCGCTGCTTAACGTCTACCTTGATGACATCAACTGGGTGGGGTTTTACCTCTTCAGCGGTGAAAAACTTGTGCTCGGGCCTTTTCAGGGGCTTCCCGCGTGCACGGAGATCGCCATCGGTCGAGGCGTGTGCGGCCTAGCTGCGAAGGCACGTGCGACGCAGATCGTCGCCGATGTGACGACGATTGACAACCACATCTTCTGCGACCCTAAAAGCCGGAGTGAGATCGTTGTGCCGATTGTCAAAGACGGCGAGCTCTTCGGCGTCCTCGATGTCGACAGCCCGACGGTCGGACGTTTCACCGAGGCCGATCAGGCGTTGCTTGAGGATGTTGTGGCCCTCGTGGTTGACATCCTGCCGTGATTGTTATATAATGCTTGCGCATGCGTAATAAAGGCAGCTACATGCATGGTTTCAAGACCGCTGAACGGTCCCTATG
>SLFZ01000102.1 GCA_007123975.1 Candidatus Izemoplasma sp.
ACCGAAGAACTCCTCAACCGCGACGTCTTTTAAACGCCTCCCTGTTTGTCGACACGCCGCCCTCGGGCGGCTTTTTCTTTGCACGGAGCGATCATTTTTGGTGTATAATGAAACTATACCAAGGGAGGTGTTTGTATGCGCATCGTCTTTGTCGGAAGCGAAGCGACACCGTTTGCCAAAACCGGAGGCCTCGCCGATGTCCTCGGGAGTTTGCCGAAGGCGCTTGCCAAACGCGGGCATGATGTGGAACTTATCTTACCGATGCACCGCACCATCAAACGCCAGTTTATGGACCAAACGACGCAAATCGATACCTTTGATATCCCCGTCCACACCAAACGAGAGTACGTGGGCGTGCACCAACTGACACACGACGGCGTGTGTGTGACCCTGATTGACAATGATTATTATTTTGGTGCAAGGGATACCTTGTACGGCCATTACGACGATGGCGAACGCTACGGATTTTTTAACCAAGCCGTGCTCGCCATGTTCGGCAAACTGAAAAACCACCCCGACATCTTGCATCTCAACGATTGGCAAACCGGGATGATTCCTTTTTACCTTGCGACCTACTACGAAGACGACATCGCGTTTAAAAAGGTCAAGACCGTCTTCACCATTCACAACATCGCCTACCAAGGCCATTTCGACACCGGGGTGCTTCCATACCTCAACGCCCCTGAAGACAACCGGTTGCTTTTTGATGGCCACGTTAACTTCTTAAAAACCGGCATCGTCACCGCCGATAAAGTCACCACCGTGTCAAAAACCTACGCGGAAGAATTAATGCATGAAGCCTACGCTGAAGGCATGCACACCGTGCTCGCGCTACGTCGCAACGATTTCCTCGGCATTATGAACGGCATCGACCTCGAAGAATTTGACCCACGCCGCGACCCGGCCATTGCCCAAAACTTTGGGCTTAACAACTACCTTCAAGGCAAGCGTGAAAACAAGAAAAATTTGGTTGATGCCTTTAACCTCATCGATGAAAACACACCGCTTATCGGCGTCGTCAGTCGCCTTACCGAAGCCAAGGGCTTCCCAATCGTCGAAGGCGTGCTTGAAAAATACCTCGAAGACCACGCCATCCGCTTTGTGTTGCTTGGAAGCGGCGACGCCAACATCGAAAGCTACTTTGATGCGTTAAGCCGTTATTACCCAGGCCGCGTCGCCGTGCATTTTGGCTACAGCGATGCGCTCGCACGCCAAATTTATGCCGCGTCCGATTTCTTCCTCATGCCTTCACGCACCGAACCATGCGGCCTCGCACAACTCATTGCGATGCGGTATGGAACCTTGCCCATCGTCCACGAGACCGGTGGTCTTAAGGATTCCGTGCTTCCCTACAATAAATACACGCACGATGGCACAGGCTTCAGCTTTTTCGATTACTCACGAGAAGCGCTCGGTCGCGTGCTCGACCACGCGTTGGAGTTGTATCACGATAAAAAGCGCCACAAGCAACTGATGCGGCGCGTCATGAAAGAAGACTTCGGTTGGGACCGTAGCGCCACACGTTACGTTCGACTATACGAAGACATGATGGAGGAATAAAATGAAGACATTAGCGCTCATCTTAGCGGGAGGCCGTGGCTCGCGCCTGGATCTCTTATCCGAACACCGGGTCAAACCGGCAGTGCCTTTTGCCGGAAAGTATCGCATCATCGATTTCACCTTAAGCAACCTGTCCAACTCGGGCATCTACGACATTGCGATTTTAACGCAGTACCTGCCGTTGTCGCTCAATGAGCACATCGGCACGGGAAAACCCTGGGATTTTGACCGCCGCGATACCCGCTTGACGCTGCTTCAACCGCATAAAGAGTGGTACCACGGCACCGCCGACGCCGTTCGGCAAAACAACCGCTATGTGACCCGCTCAACCGCCGACACGGTGTTGATTCTCTCAGGCGATCACGTCTATAAAATGGATTATCGTAAAATGCTTGACCACCATAAAAAGACCGGTGCGGCACTGACCATCGCCGTGCAACCGGTGCCGTGGGAAGACGCGCATCGGTTCGGCATTTTATCGACCGATGAGGACACGCGCATTACCAAGTTCAGTGAAAAACCCAAAAAACCCGAAAGCAACCTCGCGTCGATGGGCATCTACGTGTTCGACAAGGACGTGTTGCTTGATGCAATCGACCAACTCGAGGACGAAGACCTCGATTTCGGCAAACACGTCATCCCGTATTTGCTTTCGAAAGACACCGCAATTTACGCGCATGTGTTTAACGATTACTGGAAAGACGTCGGCACCTACGATGCCTACCTCGAGGCAAACCTTGAGTTGACATCGACCGTCGATAAAATCCCCTTGGACATGTACGATCGCGACTGGCGCATCTACACCCGAAGCGTCGAGATGCCGGCTGTTAAAGTCGGGTCAAAGGCAAAAATAAAACAAGCTTTAATCGCCAACGGCTGCATCATCGCCGGCGAGGTCGAGCGCTCTGTCTTGAGCCCCGGCGTCATCGTGCATCCGGGTGC
>SLFZ01000043.1 GCA_007123975.1 Candidatus Izemoplasma sp.
CCCGCTTCAAGCACCTCTTTGGGCACTTGGCGGATGCCGAGGTTGGTCAGGCGAACGGCCGGGGGCATCGCGAAGATAATCGTCGCGACGACACCGGGGGTGTCGCCGATTCCGCCGAACAAAATGACGGCGGGGATCAAGTAAACAAACGCCGGTAAGGTCTGCATGAAGTCGAGGACCGGTCGGATGATGCGTTCGTTTAAGCGGTCATGCTTGGCGGCCAAGATGCCTATCGGGATGCCGATGATGAGGGCAATCAGTGAGCCGACCATGACCATCGTGAAGGTGTAAAGCAAATCGTCGAAATACTCGATCGAGTCAACGAAGACAAGCGCAAAGATGACGAAGAGCGCAAGGCCCTTCTTTCTCGATATCCAGTAGGCGAATGCGCCAATCAAGAAGATCAGCACCAAACTCGGCATGAAGCGCAAGATGTCGTATAGGCCGTTGATCGAGAAGTCGATAAACTCCGTGAACCCACGGAACAACCAGCCAAAGTAGTCGCGCAGGAAATCGACAAAGCGTCGGAAAAACTCACCGACGGGGATGCGTGGTAGGCTAATGAGGCTATGCATGGGCGTTCACCTCCCCGTTTTTGATGCCTTTGATGCCGGCGATGACGGCCACGCGGACGACGACGCCGAGCAGTTTTCGCTTGTCGTCTACGACGGCAATCGGGTATTTTGCATTGGTGGCCATCTCGAGCATGTCGGCAATCAAGGTGTCGGGTGATACCTCGTGCTCGACCGTTTCGATGGCGTCTTTAAGCGAGCGTTTGTTGGCATTGGCGAGTTCGACCGCGCGGTCGATGGTGACGACGCCTTGGAGCACGCGTTGTTTGTTGACGACGAAGATGCTGGAGATGGATTCTTTCTCCATCTTACGGATGGCCGCTTTCGGGCCGTCCTTGTCTTCGACCACCGCAAGCGGTGGCAACATAATTGACTCCGCCGTGATCACGCGAGCGCGGTTGACGTTTTCTACGAAATCGCGTACGTAATCGTTGGCCGGGTTGGTTAAAATTTCTTCGGGTGTGCCAATCTGAACGATTTTGCCTTCGTACATGACGGCGATGCGATCGCCGAGTTTCAAGGCTTCATCGAGATCATGCGTGATGAAAACGATGGTTTTGCGCATCTTCTCTTGGAGTTTCAAAAGCTCATCTTGCATGTTTTTCTTGATCAATGGATCAAGCGCACTAAACGCTTCATCCATCAGCAAAATGTCTGGGTCATTCACCAGCGCTCTGGCGAGGCCAACACGCTGTTGCATGCCGCCGCTTAGGGCGTCTGGTTTCATCGACTCATAGCCTTCAAGGCCAACAAGTTTCAGCGCGTCTTTAGCCTTTTTTTGACGTTCTTCAACCGGTACGCCTTGGATTTCGAGTCCGTACTCAACATTACCCATCACCGTACGATGCGGCAAGAGGCCGAAGTTTTGAAACACCATCGACATCTTCTTGCGTCGTACGTGACGCAGCGCCTCGGCGTTTAAATCGACGAGGTTTTCGCCTTCAAGCACCACCTCACCAAAGGTGGGTTTGTGCAGACGATTTAAGCAACGGATCAAGGTTGATTTCCCGCTGCCCGATAAGCCCATGACAACGAATGTTTCGCCTTCCTCTACAGAAAAGGAGACGTCATTGACGCCAACGGTGTTTTTGGTTTTTTTTAAGATCTCGTCTTTGGGCACGTTTTGTTTGCTAAGTTCTTTTGCTTTCTCCGGCGTCTTGCCGAAGATTTTGTACAAGTTTTTCACTTCTAATACTGCCATGGTAACCTCCGTTAATTCATGATGTCAGGTTTGTGTGCAAAATCTATTCTATTTTGAAATAAAAAAAGCATTCTCGATGGTTATCGTGATTGCTTCCGCTAAATATAGTATCATATTGAGGATATATTTCAACCGACACGCTTTTTCTCGATTCATTTTTCTATAAGACGTCTATACGCCTCTATTTAGCGCTTTAAATGCGATTTTTAGGCACTATAGTCTTCCGATGTTAAAATAAACACCTTGTGTCTTAATCGCTTGTATACCACTTTATAAAGGGCTTTTTATGTGTTCTACCTTCGCGTGATGACGATGATTTTGCTGCTTGACCGACAAAAACCTGCACTATTTCTCTTTATAGCGGGGTTTATGTGTGTTTCATGTAAACGTATTCAGTGGTTGGTCATTTTTGCATCGTTTGGTGGTACAATGAAGATGTCAGGGAGGGATGCGCGATGATTGCCTTTGATTTTGCCGACCCTGTGCTCATCTATGTGGCCTATAATCTGTTGACGTTCACGCTGCTATGCTTGCTCTTTCGGTATCGAGAGAGGTTGCGCGAACACGATCGAACCGTGCGTTGGGTTGTGTTTGGTCTCCTTGCATACAGTCAGGTCGTCCGGTATGGTTTGCCCTTGCTTCAAGGCTCGTTTTTAATGTCAGAAAACCTGCCGTTTCAAACCTGCCGGATTTCCAGTGCCGTGTTGCTTTATTACCTCGTGCGTCCTGACAGACGCATCCATCCGCTCGTCTTTTACCTTACGGCGACCGGCATCTGGGGCGTTTTCATCACCAACGGTTCCATCTCGGAAATTCCTGAACTGACAGAGTATTACTTTATCGACCACGCCATTCTTGGGTTGACCCCTTTTTACCTTCTGCTTGTGAAAGATTATCGACCAACCTATCGGATGGCCTACACGTTGCCGCTGGCGCTGTTGACGGTTAGCACCTTGTTCATTCCCATCAACACGTGGCTTGGCGCGGAGTATTTTCATTTAGGCAACATCCACATCGCGCGCGCCGTGTTCCCGGACGTCACACCGTTTGGATTCCTGATCCTTCTAAACCTGGCGATGTTTGTGTACTTTAACATTTTGTACGCCATCGGTCAGAAGATTTCCGAGAAAGCCGTCATCGTCGAACGCCCACGAAGCGCATAAAAAGAGCACTCGATCGAGTGCTCTTTCTTTGATTACTTACGACGGTCGCTTGGGGCAAGGTCGGCGGCGGCTTCTTGTTCGAAAAGCCACAGTTTTTCAACCAGCTGCTCTTTACGCATGTTGGAGTAGCCGGTGATTTTCCGAGACTTAGACATTTGACGAAGCTCATCAACCGATTTTTTCATCAACGATGCTTTGGTGTACGTTGAGGGAGTCGGTTTGGGTTCTTCTTTCTTTTCCGGTTTTGTCGTTGGTTCGGGTTTTGGTGCTTGTTTGGGCTTTGCGGCTTTTTGTGCTTGCCACTGGCTGATGGCAACGCCTAAGAACACAAGGGCGTAAAGCAGCAGCAATGCCGCAATCACGTAAAGCAGCGTTTGTTCGACGGCCCAGCCGCTGAACCACACGTACGCACCGGCGGTAATTAACACCATCTTAAACACAAACGACGTGGGTTTCGGGCTGCGACGCATCGCGACGTAGGCGCCAAGATAACTTAGGCCTTTTAAGTAAAGCACAAGCCCCAAGAAGACATGCAGTGGCATCCAACCGCTTTCGATGACGAGCGCAACAGCGAAAACCAAGGTCAGCACGGCGTCGCCGAAGATGATGGCCTTGGCGGCGTCTGTCTTAAAGGCACGCAGTTCGCCACGAAGGCGGACAAACGTGTATCCGACAAGCACAATCGCGACCATCCAACGGATGCCGCTGGCGACCTCGTCGCTAAAAATGAGTGCCAACACACCAAGCGCAATCAGCACCACGGCGATGGCTGCGTTGATGATAGGGTTTTTGGTTACGTATTTTTTCATGGTATCACCTCACCCTAATAATACCACAAATGGCTATCTGTCGCAACGCAGAGGATAATGAAAACGGCGAAACCGGGGTTTCGCCGTTCGTTTACACTTTCGTTTTTACCGCTTTAACGCGGCGTCGGCCATCGTCAAGAAATCCTTGGCGTTGAGCGAAGCTCCACCGATGAGCGCGCCATCGATGTTCGCGGTTTTCAGCATGGCCGGGAGGTTTTCCGGATTGACGCTGCCGCCATAGAGAATGCGAACTTGTTCAGAAACGGCCTCGTCGTAAGTCTCTTTGACGCGCCGACGGATAAAGGCGATCGTTTCTTCGGCTTGTTCGACGGTCGCGGTTTTGCCGGTGCCGATGGCCCAGATGGGCTCATAGGCGATGACAAGCCGTTCGACTTGGTCTTTGCCGAGGCCTTTCAAGGCGATGTCGAGTTGTTTAGCAACGACATCTTCGGTGCGGTTTCCTTCGCGTTCCTCAAGTTTTTCACCGATGCAAAGAATCGGCGTAAGGTCGTAGCGGAAGGCTTGGTGGAGTTTTCGGTTGACGGCGTCATCGGTTTCCGCGAAATGCTCGCGGCGTTCGCTGTGGCCGATGATGACGTAGTCGACGCCGATGTTCTCGAGTAACGCGGCGCTCACTTCGCCGGTGTAGGCGCCCTCGGTCGCCTCATGCATGGTTTGCGCGCCGATGCGGAGCTGTTCGCCTTGACGCTTGACAAGATCGCGCAAGACGGGAGCCTGCGGGCAGATGACGGTGTCGACGTACTGGCGACTCGGTAGGTCATTGGCGACGGCGTAAATGAACTGCAACGCTTCATCGCGGGTTTTGTGCATTTTCCAGTTGCCTGCAATCAATGGTTTTCTCATCATTTCATCCTTCGGTTAGAACATCGGCGGCGTGCTGACCCACAGCACTTTCGCCGGTCGATGCGTTTGGTTTTTGATGACGTGTGACTGGTTGGTGAGGTAATAAAATGTTTCGCCTTGTTTGACCACGCGGGATTTATCGCCAAACTTGACGACGACCTCGCCTTCTAAAACGTAGCCAAACTCTTCGCCGGTGTGGGGCTTATCTTCGAAACTCTCTCCGCCCGGGGCGATGTCGATGACAATTGGTTCCATGGCGTACTTTTGTGCGTTTGGCACAATCCAGGTTATCGTGTAGCGATGTTGGTCGTCGGTTTTGACGGAAAAGTCTTTTGGGGTAAAGGTGAAAAAATCTTCCTCTTTCTCGCGGAAAAACTCACCGAGCGTGGTGCCGAGCACTTCTAAAATGTCGCGAAGCGTCGCAATCGAAGGGCTCGTCAAGTGGCGCTCTATCTGGCTGATAAAGCCTTTGGTCAGTTCGCAGCGGTTGGCGAGTTCTTCTTGGGTTAAACCGTTTTCAAGCCGGAGTGCCTTGATCTTTTCACCGATGTCTTTTTCGATCACTCGGCATCATCCAGGCAGTCGAGCCCGGGCAAGGTCTTGCCTTCTAAGAACTCGAGGCTGGCGCCGCCGCCGGTGGAGATGTGGCTGAAGGCATCGGCGAAGCCGAAGTTGATTGCGGCGCTCGCCGAATCGCCACCGCCGATGATGGTGGTTGCCTCATCGAGGTTGGCGAGGGTTTGGCAGACGCCCAAGGTGCCGTTGCGGTAGTTTTCAAACTCGAACACGCCAACGGGTCCGTTCCAGACGACGGTGCGCGCATTCTTCAGCAGCTTTTGGTATTTTTCAAGCGTCGCGGGGCCGATGTCTAAGCCCATTTCATCGGGCTGGATGTCATTCACGTCAGCGATGCGTGAGGGTGAGTCGTTGGAAAATTCCTTGGTGACGCGGAAATCCAGCGGTAAGACAATCTTACCATACGCATCTTTCAACAGGTTTTCTGCGAGCTCAAGTTTGTCTTCTTCGACCACGCTCGTGCCAACTTCAACCCCTTGGCTTTTTAGGAATGTGTAGCTCATCCCGCCACCGATTAAAATCATGTCGGCTTTTTCAAGCAGGTTTTTAATGACGCCAATCTTGTCGCTGACTTTCACACCCCCTAAAATGGCGATAAAGGGACGCGCAGGGTCTTCAATGGCGTTGCCGATAAACTCGATTTCTTTTTCCAACAAAAATCCCGCTGCGCTTTCTTTAATGTTTGCGGCGATGCCGACGTTTGAGGCATGCGCGCGGTGCGCGGTGCCGAAGGCGTCGTTCACAAACACGTCCCCAAGCGAGGCCCAGTATTTGCCTAGGTCGGGGTCATTCTTCGATTCTTTTTTGCCGTCGAGGTCCTCAAATCGGGTATTTTCAAACATCAACACCTCACCCGGTTTTAGCGCTTTAATCGCTTTCTCGAGCGCTTCACCTCGGGTTTCTGGCACGAAGGTGACGTCGCGCTCAAGGTGCGTCGACAAAGCCTCGGCGACGGGTTTTAAGGTCAGCTTTGTTTTGTCGTCTTCGCTTTTGACGCGACCGAGGTGTGAAAAGCACACGACCTTGGCCTTTTTCTCAATCAGATGCTCAAGCGTGGGCACGGCTTGGCGGATGCGGTTGTCGTCGGTGATTTTTCCATCTTCCATCGGCACGTTAAAGTCGACGCGCACGAGGACGGTTTTGCTTGCGACATCAAGGTCGCGGAGCGTTTTCTTTTTCATAAGACAACTCCTTCATTTAGTCTCATACACTAGGTATTATACTAAACATCGCCAATAAAATCCATGCGTGCCGTCTTGGTGAAAACACTTTCTTGCATCGCACGCGCGAGTGTCCGTAAAAAAACGGCGGTGCGCGCGTGTTTTTGGGTGAGTGCCTCGTAGTCGCAGGCTGTCTTTAAGACGGTCAAGTCCTTAAACCACACCTCGGCGCATCCATGCATGTCACGCCGTATGCTTAAAACGGCATGGATGTTGATGCCGATGGCGTGTGGGCTTCTCAGTGACTCGGTCAAGTATAAACAACACCCTTCATCGATCACAATCGGCACGTGGCGCATGCGCTGGGTGAGTGTCTTCACCGCGCGCATGCGGCCATCGAACGTCGAAAGTTGCTCAATGAGCCGCTCGTTGATGTACTGGACGAAGCCTTTTTTAAGCGTGCGCGTGCCACTTTCATCTTTGATGCAAATGCCTTCTGCGGTTTTTTTCACGTAATGCATGCCATCGCCTCCCACGTTGAGTGTACCGTGTTTTGCTCAGTTTGTGGGAAACGGGTCGTTGAAAAAAATCCCGGGAGATTTCCCGGGATTTTAGTTAGATGGATTTAAAGGTTTTCGCGACGTTTTCCGGGGTGAAGCCGAGGTGTTCGGTGACTTCATTTCCGGGGCCGCTCATGCCGAAGCGGTCAACCCCTATGACCGTGTTGGCGAAGCGATACCAGAGGCCGGTTGCGCCCATTTCAATGGCGAGGCGTTTGTCGCAGTCGGGCGGGAGGACGCTGTCTTGGTATTTTTTCGGTTGATCCAAGAAAAGTTCCATCGACGGCATCGAGACGACGCGGACGGGGATGTCGTGCTTCTCTTTCAACAAGGTTTGCGCATCAAGCGCGAGTTCGAGTTCGCTTCCGGTCGCAATCAAGATGCCTTGGAAGTTTTCCTCGTCCTTGGCGATATAGGCGCCGCGCTTGAAGGTGCCGTAGTCGATGTCGGTGGTCACCGTGGTCGCTTGACGCGTCAACACGAGCGCGACCGGGGTGCGTTTTGATTCCAGCGTGTAGCGCATCGCGTGGCGCACTTCGTTGGTGTGGGCCGGGCGGATGGTGACGATGTGGGGGATCGTTCTAAACATCGACAGTTGTTCAACGGGCTCATGCGTCGGTCCGTCTTCGCCGACGGCGACGGAGTCGTGTGTGAAGATGAAGAGCGAAGGAATCTCCATCAAGGCAGCCAGGCGGATTGAGGGTTTCATGTAGTCGCTGAAGATGAAGAAGCCGCCGGAGAAGCCGCGTAGGTTGTGCAAGGTCAGGCCGTTGACGATGGCCGCCATGGCGTGTTCGCGGACGCCGAAGTTGATGTTGCGGCCGAGTGGGGTTTTGGCTGAGAAGTTGCCGTTGATTCCCTTGACCTTGGTCGAACCGCTCAGGTCGGCTGAGCCGCCGATGAGTTCGGGAATCGCTTCAGAATACTTGGGTAAGAGTTTGCCGATTGAGGCGCGGGTCGCTTCTTTGGTGCCGAGTTCTTCAGGGCTTGTGAGTTTGTCTATGTCCATGTCGATGTCGCGGGTGATGATCTGCTCGAGTTGTTCGAAGAGTTCGGGGAAGCGTTCGGCGTACTCGTCCATCATCTCGACCCATTCGCCGTAGGTGCGGTTGTTGCGCTCGGCGACGTTTTCGTAGAAGTCTTGGTACACATCTTCGGGCACGACGAAGGGCTCGTAAGGGTAATCAAATTCTTTGCGCATGCGCGTGGCGTCTTCTTCACCAATCGGCGCGCCGTGGGTGGCGCTGGTGCCTTGTTTGGTGGCGCCGTAACCGATGATGCTTTTGATTTCGATGAACGACGGTTTATCCGAGGCTTTTGCCTTGGCGATGGCTGCGTCAACGGCATCGGTGTCGTTGGCGTCGCTGACGAACTGATAATCCCAGTTCATGCTTTCCATCTTCATCTTGATGTCTTCACTGACAGCATCCTTGGTTGGACCATCAAGCTGGGTGTCGTTGGAATCAAAGAGTACAATAAGCTTGTTTAACCCAAGGTGGCCGGCGAGCGATAAGGCTTCAAGCGTGACGCCTTCTTGCAAGTCACCATCGCCACAAAGGGCGTAGGTGTAATGATCGATGACATCAAAGCCGGGTTTGTTAAACATTGCCCGTAAGTAACTCTCGGCAATCGCCATGCCGGTGGCCATGGCGATGCCTTGGCCTAAAGGACCAGTGGTCGCTTCGATGCCGTCAGTGTGACGGTATTCGGGGTGACCGGGCGTCCGTGATTCAAGCTGACGGAAGCGTTTGAGTTCTTCCATGCTGATTTCGTAGCCGGCCAAATGCAAGGTTGCGTAGATAAGCGCCGAGCCGTGGCCTGCGGCTAAGACGAAGCGGTCGCGATCGAACCATTCGGATTGGTTGGGCGTGACTTTCAAGTGTTTTGTGAAAAGCGTGTGCATGACGGGTGCCGCACCAAGCACGATCCCTGGGTGGCCGCTGTTGGCTTTGTTGGTCATGTCGACACCGAGGAAGCGGATGGCGTTGATTGATTTTTGCATCGTATCTCCTTCTTTCTTCAAGGCTCATGGTTATTATAACGTAAACGGTGAAAAAGTGAAACGGAAACCCGAGCCCAAGTTTTTGCAGACGAAAAAAAAACACGGCGATGCCGTGTTTTATCCGATGGAACCTTCCATCTCGAGTTTAATGAGTTGATTGAGCTCGACCGCGTACTCCATCGGCAGCTCCTTCGCAAAGGGCTCGATGAAGCCCATGATAATCATCTCAACGGCCTGTTCTTCTGTCAAACCGCGGCTCATCAAGTAAAAGAGCTGTTCCTCGCTGACTTTGGAAACGGTCGCTTCGTGTTGGACGGTGGCTTGGTTGTTTTCAACGACGTTATAGGGCAAGGTATCGGATGCGCTCTCACCATCTAAAATGATCGTGTCGCATTCGACGTTGCTTTTGGCGCCAATCGCGTTTTTCCCGTGGCGTACGATGCCTCGGTAGTTGACCTTGCCGCCTTTGGCGCTCATCGATTTGCTGACGATTGAACTCGTCGTGTCTTTGCCGAGGTGAATCATCTTCGCGCCGGTGTCTTGGTGCATGTTTTTACCAGCAAAGGCAATTGAAATCGTCGTGCCTTTGGCACGGTCGCCTTTTAAGATGCATGAAGGGTATTTCATGTTGATGCCAGAGCCGATGTTGCCGTCGATCCATTCCATGTGGGCATCTTCTTCGACAATCGCCCGTTTGGTGACGAGGTTGACGATGTTGCTTGCCCAGTTTTGAATGGTGGTGTAGCGGCAATGCCCACCTTTTTTAACAAAGATTTCCACAATCGCCGCATGCAGGCTGTTGGTCGTGTAAATCGGAGCCGTGCAGCCTTCGACGTAGTTGACGCTCGCGCCTTCATCGACGACGATGAGCGTGCG
>SLFZ01000040.1 GCA_007123975.1 Candidatus Izemoplasma sp.
CATTTAAAGACGGTGATGTACTTAGCGATCTCACCGAAAACGCGCAAATCCTCGAGAAAAAACACGACGAGGATGGCACGCTTATCAAGGCCCGCGTTCCTTCCGATATTCGAGCAAAATACCAAGACTACGAAGCATAAATGAATCCATATAAAATACAAAAACGCTGGAAAATCCAGCGTTTTTTAGTTTTTTTCGTCATCCATTAACTGATTGAAGTATTCATCCAGCAAATCAAACAACGCTTCCTTTTTGGTGGTTTTTGTGACGCGTTGACGCACCACCGATGCATGCGGCAACCCTTTTAAATACCATGGCACGTGCGTCCTTAACTGCAAGAGCGCAAGCTTCTCTCCCTTGTTTTCAATCAAGCGTTCAGCGTGGTCTTTGATGGTTTGGAGTCGCGTCGATAGGGGCACCGTTTTTTCATACGTTCCCGTCGTGAGGTAGTCGACGGTTTGCTTAATCAGCCACGGATTTCCAAACGTCCCACGGCCAATCATCACCGCAGCGCACCCGGTCTCATCAAGCATCCGTTTGGCATCCTCGGGGGTGCGAATATCGCCGTTGCCGATGACGGGAATATCGACCGCATCGACCACGTCTTTAATGATTGACCAGTCGGCTTTTCCGCGGTACATCTGCACGCGGGTCCGTGGATGCACCGCAATTGCCGAGGCGCCCGCGGCCTCAAGTTTGCGTGCGAGGCTGCCGGCATTTATTGATCCAGCATCCCATCCTGAACGTATCTTGACGGTGATCGGTTTATCGGTTTCCTTGACCATCGCCTCAACAATCCTTGCGGCCAACGCCTCATCTTTCATGAGCGATGCGCCACCGTTTCCTTTGACGACTTTCGGCACCGGGCACCCGAGGTTGAGGTCAATCATCACGGCGTCGCTTTCTTCATTGACAATGCGCACCGCGTGAGCTAGCGTGTCAGGATCACCACCGAAAAGTTGGATCACCACCGGCCCTTCATCCTCACTGACGCGAAGCATCGCCCGCGTCTTTTTGTTGCCGTGGAGGAGGCCCTTGTCGCTCACCATTTCACTGTAGGTGAGGCCGGCGCCGTGCGCGTGCGCAATCGCCCGGTACGCATTATCGCTATAGCCCGCAAGCGGGGCGGTGAAGACGGGATTTTCAATTGTCATGTTGCCGATTTTTAGCATCTAAACCACCTCGGAATCGCCATTATTGTGCCACATTAAGAGGCGTTTTGCAATCGTTTTGTCAAAAAGCCTGCGCTGTGCTATAATGGCTCCGGTGATACATATGAAAGACCATTTAGTCAAAGCCTACGCCTTCGGCGACAACGTCCGCATCTACGCCGCGACGACCACAACCCTCGTCGAACACGCACGCAAAATCCACGACCTATGGCCGACCAGCGCTGCCGCGCTCGGCCGGTTTTTAACCGTGAGCGCGATGATGGGTGCGATGTACACAAAAGACCAAGACCTTACCCTTCGCATCGACGGAGACGGTCCCATCCGCGGGATGCTTGCGACCGCGAACGCCAACGGTGAAGTTCGTGGCTACGTCGGAAACCCGCACGTGTTCTTGCAGTATGACTCAGGAAAACTCGACGTTGGACAAGCCGTTGGACAAGGCCACATCCACGTCACCAAAGACGTCAAGATACGTGATACCTTCACCTCAACCGCCCGCATTCAAACCGGTGAAATTGGTGAAGACTTCGCGTTTTATTTCACCGCGAGCGAACAGATTCCCTCCGCGGTCGGCGTTGGCGTCATCGTCAACCCCGACAACACGGTTAAAACCGCCGGAGGTTTTATCTTGCAACGGATGCCCGGGTGCCCCGATGAGGTTATCGATGATATCGAAGCGGCCCTCAAAGATCTTCCTCCCGTAAGCGAAATGCTAGAAAGCGGCTTGACACCAGAGGGCATCATTCAAGAAATCGCCGGCGAAGATTACCGCTTACTTACGGATATGGACCTTGCTTATGCCTGCGACTGCAGCCGTGAGAAGTTTGAGCGCGGCTTGATTTCACTCGGTAAAAAAGAACTTTCCATGCTCCGTGAGGAAGACGGAAAGATCGATACCGTATGCCATTTCTGCATGACAACGTACCATTTTGACAAAGAAGACATCGCCCGATTAATGGAGGAAACCAACCTAGACTAAGCCTGAGGTTTTTTTCGTTTTCGCTTCACGATTTTCAGCATTTCGTGTATAATCATACATGGCACCTCGGGACGTAGCGTAGTTTGGTAGCGCGCTTGGATGGGGTCCAAGAGGTCGCAGGTTCGAATCCTGTCGTCCCGACCATCGCCAATAAGAAAGCCACGACGGCCGTCGTGGCTTTTTTCTATTGTTTGTGACGGTAAAGCGGGTGTTTATCCGACAGCGCTTTAACGCGTTCGCGGACGTTGTCAAGCACGAAATCGTTGCCCGGGTTCATCAGCGTGTCGTAGATGAGTTTGCCGACTTCGATCATGTCTTCTTCGGCGAATCCTCGGGTCGTGAGCGCCGG
>SLFZ01000011.1 GCA_007123975.1 Candidatus Izemoplasma sp.
GGCGTTTTTGGAAATGAACAAGCAAACACGCTACTTTTCTGAAATCAAAGGGGACATGCGGATTTATCGGTCGTCAATGAAAAGCTTGGCCCGCTATCATATCGTTCGCGGTGAGTACGCGCGCGGTGCCGCTACGTTAGATCAGTTTGTGGACCCGTTGGAAGCCGATTATTACTTGCTAAAAAGCTATGCTTACATGCTTTCGGAACGATTCGTTGAAGCGCTTGCGGTCATCAAAGAAGCGCGGAAAGCATCGGTGTTAAAAGGCGATCGGCTGGTGTCGCTTGGACTCGATGCGATTGAAAAACGCATTAACCACGGAAGCGGCGATTCAACCATTCTGGCCATGAAAACGTACCTTGACGAAGCCTTTAACAGGAAGGACTACATGTCGATGCGCATCGGGTTTAAGATGATTGAACTCGAGCTAGAAGCACGACGACGCTATAAAGAGCTTTATCACTACACCGATCGGCTCCTTGAAGCGGTCAAACGCATTGTTGGAAAGGAAGGTTCTGATGAAACATGACCGGCATGTACTGACGTTTCAAACCACGAAACGCAGACAACTCATTAACATCACCCCACAGGTACGTGATTGCGTTCGAAAAAGCGGTGTCCAACACGGATTGGTGCTCGTCAACGCGATGCACATCACCGCAAGCGTCTTCATCAATGACGACGAAAGCGGCCTGCACCAAGACTTTGAGGCATGGCTTGAAGGGCTCGCACCGGAAAAACCCTATGATCGATACCGACACAACACCTATGAAGATAATGCCGATGCGCACTTAAAGCGCACGATTATGGGGCGGGAAGTCGTGGTTGCGATTACCGATGGCGACCTTGACTTTGGTCCATGGGAACAGATTTTTTATGGCGAGTTTGACGGCAAACGCAAAAAACGCGTGCTCGTCAAAATCATTGGTGAATGATGACGCCTTTGTTGTCTGCTTTTTTGCTGGTGGCTGGTTTCCGCGCCATTGTCGAAGGACAAGACGGCATCCGTATGGGGCTGCGCGTGTCGTTAAGACGCGCCTTTTTGACGTGCTGTTTTGTCGCTGCCGTGCTTCTTTATCACGCAACCGACTGGCCATTGCTGACCATCTTGGGAGGGTGGGCCTTCATCAGCGGCATGAGCATCTTCATCAGCCGCCCTATGCGCTTTAAAACCCTTCGCGACGCCATGACCGCGAGCGTCGCACGGCTAGCGATGGCCATTTTAGTTTTGCACGTGGTTATTGGCGTGTACATCGAGGGCGTTGTTCATCCGGCTTGGCTGATGGCGGCGGTACCCGTTATCTTTACGCTTATCTACATCGCATCGATAAAATGGGTCTTTGGTCGCTGGCTTGAAAAGGTGCCGATTGAGATGCCTTACGATCAAGACCTTCGCCACCGTTTCCAACCCGAACGCATCGGCATGGTTCGTTCCAAGGTCATCTATTTACCAATGAACGCGCTTTTTATGGGGCTTTTCTCAACCGGGCGCGTGTGGTTGTCAGACCGGATTGTTGCTGGGTTAAGAAGCATCGAGTTAAAAGCGATTATTCACCATGAACTCGGCCACGCCACCGCACGTCACCTTCGCTTGCGGCTGGGGTTGCTTGTGGTGGTGTATGCAACGCTCTTTGGGTCGGCGTGGTTCGCTTTTTCCACTTTTGCCTCCCCGCGCGACGCCTTGGTTGGATTCATCGCGCTCACCTGGACGCTGATGGCAGGTCTTGAAGCCCTTGCCTATGATGTTGCACAACGCCAAGAATTCAAAGCGGACGCCTTCGCAAAGGCCGTCGGGTATGGCGATGCATTGGCGGACGCCATCGAAGCGATTCGACGGCGTGAACCCGAGCGAAAGCACACCGCTTTGTACCATCGACTGTTTGTTTCGCATCCGCGCCATGAAGAGCGCATTAAACGCTTGCGCTTGTAGGGGGGAACACGTTCGGGTTCGACCCGGTGAAAATTCACGTCGAAAAGCTTTTGACTAGCCATGCGGCGTGATATAATGAGGATAGAATAGGGGGGGTTACCATGAAAAAGGTGTTACCCAAAACATCATTGGTCTACCCGTTACCAATTGCTCTTTTGGGGGTTCAACACGAGGGGAAAGTCTACTACACCACCGTGACGAACTTATCGATTATGGGCGAAGAACCACCGGTTATTAGCGTCATGATTGAGCGCCACCGAGCCATCATGAAGCGGCTTGAAATCGGGTCGATCATCAGCATCAATTATCCGGACACCACCATGATTGACAAAGCGGACCTCTGTGCGAGTGTGTCGGGAAATGAGTTTGATAAATCGACGCTTTTTAACACCGAGCATTTGCTTGAGGCACCCTACATTGATGAATGCCCTGTGGTGTTGGTTGCTGAAATTATCGACATCGTAGCGATTAAACGCCAGAAGGTGTTTGTGTGTGATGTTCGGCGCACGCTCATTGATGAGAAGATCGCCGTTGATCGCAACATCCCATCGATGAACATTCTTGATCCCATCATTTACGGGCGCGATGGAAAATACTACAAAATCGGCGGCGTCATCGGAAAGACCGGCCTCGAGGGACGCGCGCTTTATCAAGACATTAAAAAACACATGGCGCCGAAACCCTACTCGTTCCATTTTAAGCTCAAGGTTTGCGAGGAGAAAGAAGCGGGGAAATCGTACCGCAAACTCGCCCAGGAGTACGATGTGTACCATGAAACCATCGAAGATTGGTATGCGCTTTACTCGATGTTCGGTCGAGAAGGCCTGACGAAGGCGTTTGCGAAGAAGTTGGCTTCGACGCGGTTTACCCGTCGGGAAAAAGCCGATATTGTCGACAAGATTCGGCGCGGTGAGATGACCTATCGCGAGGCCTGTCAGTTGCATACCGTGAGTCTTTCCAGGTTGCGAAACTGGATGAAGAAAAGCCGGTGATTTTGACCGGGAAACCGGTTATTGTTGGCATACAAACAAAGAGGCGCGTTTCCGTTGATTCGGACGCGCTTTTTATCTACAATGAGTCTGGGTGATATCAATGCACGTTCTATTTTGGATGAAACGACACATTTCAACGGCCATCCTCATCGGCATGGCGACCGGGTTTACCGCTGGCATGCTTTTTGACTTAAGTGGGTTCAGCGTTGCGGTGATGCCGCTCTCGTTTGCGATGGTGTTCCCGATGATGGTGACACTCGATTTCTCACGGTTGTTTTCGCGAGGAAATCGACGCCTTCAGCTGGTCACGCAAGCGGTGAACTTTATTTATCTTCCGGCGCTCGCGTGGCTTGTTGGATGGGTTTTCTTCCGTGATGTGACAAGCTACCGCATCGCGTTGTTGTTGATGGCGTTGTTGCCGACATCGGGGATGACAGTATCGTGGACGGCGATGGCCAAAGGCAACGTGAATGAGGCCGTTCGCATGATTGTGATTGGTCTTTTGCTTGGGGGTTTGCTGGCACCGCTTTACCTCGGGGTGTTGATGGGCGAAGCGGCGAACGTGCCTTTTGAGGCGATCATCCGCCAAATAGCATTGATTGTGTTTATCCCGATGGGACTTGGTTATGCGGTGCGCCGCGCCTTTGTTACACGGATCGGCGAAGCGCGTTTCAATGTTTCGGTTAAACCCTATTTCCCTGCTTTTTCGACGCTTGCCGTGGTGCTTTTGATTGCGCTGGTGACCGGCATGCGCGCGCCGATGTTAGCGCAAGATCCATGGCTTATTGTACGCATTGCCATTCCGCTTATCATCGGCTATGGCGTGATGATTGTAAGCCTTCATTGGCTGGCATCTCAACTGTTTGATTACGCCGATAGAATTGCCATGATTAACGGCACGATGATTCGCAACTTATCGCTATCGTTGGCCCTGGCGCTGGCGGTCTTTGATGCGATAGGCGCGGAAATTGCGCTCGTGATTGCGGTGGCCTACATGGTTCAAGTTCAAGCGGCGGGTTGGTACGTGCGCATGAACATCGCAAAGCATCTTTCAGAAGCATAGTTCAGGACTAAAAGCACCGTCAAACGGTGCTTTTTTTATAGGATTTAGAACGTTGTTTAGATTTTTTTAAAGGACGCCTAAGGCGCATTGTCCGTGTAAGCGCTTTATGTTATAATAGGCAAGGTGGATTCATGCCGCGTCGCACGGGCAGTATCTTCCGGTGCGATAGACCGTGACTGCGAGGTGGATTATGCGCATCAAGAATCATCCTATTTTAGGGTTTAAAGCCCGAAAAACCATTACATTCACCTTTGATGGAAAAACCTATCAAGGGTTGGAAGGCGACACCATTGCCTCAGCATTGCACGCCGCCGGTGTGCGAAAGTTGAGCGAAAGCATTCACCGCAAGCGTCCGCGCGGTTTTTACTGCGCGATTGGCAACTGCGCGTCGTGCAACATGATCGTCAACGGCGCGCCTAACGTACGCACATGCATCACGCCTTTGGAAGAAGGCATGGATGTTCGCATGCAAGATGGAAAGGGGCGTGTCGAATGAAGACGACCGAATGTTTAATCGTCGGTGCAGGACCCGCCGGCATGCGTGCCGCGAAGCGTCTTTTAGACGCGGGTGCAGAAGTGACGCTCATCGATCGTAGCGACATGCTCGGAGGGCAACTGACAAAACAGACGCACATGTTTTTTGGTTCGGAAAAACAGCACGCGTCGAAACGCGGCATTGACATCATGCAGTTGATGATTGATGATATCGTGAACCATCCGAAACTCACCGTCATTAAAAACGCCACCGTCGTGGCGATGTACAAAGATCGTGTGGTCGGCTATGTCATCGGTGAAACCTACCATCGCATTCAAGCGAACGCGATTGTTGTTGCGGCGGGTGCGAGCGAAAAAGCGATTCCCTTTGAAAACAATGACTTGCCCGGGGTGTATGCGGCCGGTGCCGTGCAGACGTTGATGAACGTCTATGGTGTGAAGCCGGGACATAAGGTCTTGATGGTCGGCAGTGGAAACATCGGATTGATTGTGACGTATCAACTGCTTCAAGCCGGTGTTGAAGTGGTCAAACTGATTGAAGCGGCCGATTCGATTGGTGGGTATTTGGTGCATGCTTCGAAAATCAAACGCCTTGGCGTCGACATTGAAACCAACATGAGCGTTAAACGCGCCATCGGCAAAGACGAGGTGGAAGCCGCGGAAATCTGGCGGCTCGATGAGGCATGGCAAGGCATTGAAGGCACCGAAGAAATCATCGAGTGCGATGTCATTTGCATGGCCGTCGGCTTAGCGCCGCTTACGGAACTTCTGCAGCAAATGGGCGCGAAGATTATGTACGTTCGCGAACTCGGCGGCAATGTCCCCGTCATCGATAAAGACCATCGAACCAGCATTGAGCGAGTGTATGCATGTGGCGACATGGCCGGGATAGAAGAGGCAAGCAGCGCGATGATGGCCGGTGAAATTGCCGGCTTAAGCGCCGCCGTCGATCTCGGTTATCACGTTGAGAATTATGAAGACGACGTTGCGCGCCTCCGGCACGAACTGTCGAACTTGCGCGATGGTCCACACGGTGAAAAAATCCGTCTTGGGCTTAAAAAACTGGGGGTGCTTTCATGATTGAGAAAACCGGCGTGCCCTCGGAAGCGCAAATCAAGTCGTGCTTCCCAGAGAAAATCACGCTCAAAAAACCTAAAGCGATTATTGAATGTTATAAGGAGATTCCATGCAACCCGTGTGACACGAGTTGCCCCTTTGATGCGATCACGGTTCCTGAAGACATCAACGTGCGTCCGTCCATCGACTTTGATAAGTGCACGGGCTGCGGCATTTGTGTGTACAATTGCCCCGGCCTCGCCATCAGCGTCATGCAACTCAAAGATGGCAAAGTATCGATGAAAATACCCTATGAGTTTACACCGCTGCCAAGCCAAGGTGAGACGGTGAACGTGATGAACCGCGCGGGTGAAGTCATCACCCCCGGCACCATCACCAAGGTGCAACGCACAGACAAGATGAACAAGACCGCCTTGTTGCATGTGGAAATTCCCGATGCCTATCTCTACGACGCCATAACCATCGAGGTGAAGCATGGATCCGAATAAGGTGATTATTTGTCGCTGCTCGGATGTGAGCTTGCAGGATTTGTACGACCTCTTTGAGGAAGGGTACACAACCTTTGAAGAACTGAAGCGCATTAAACGCGTCGGCATGGGACCATGCCAAGCCAACACGTGTGGGAAAATGGTTCAGTGGGAAATAGCCAAGTACTTCGAAAAACCCCTCGAGTCTGTTGAGTTCCACAACATGCGCCCCTTCACCATGGGCGTGAAACTGAAAGCCATCAAGGAGGCGGCCGACGATGAAGAATAAACCCTTGCCAACGCATGCCGACGTTGTCATCATCGGAGGCGGCGTCAGCGGATGTTCAATCGCCTGGAACCTTGCCAACCAAGGACAAAAGAACATCGTCGTCATTGAACGCGAGTATTTCACCAGCGGCGCGACCGGTCGTTGTGGCGCCGGCGTGCGCCAGCAGTGGTCGACCAAAGCAAACTGTATCCTTGCGAAAAAGAGCGTTGAGTTCTTTGAAAACGCACAAGAGATACTCGATTACGACGGCGACGTCGAGTTCAAACAAGAAGGCTACTTAATCGTTAGTTCGACGCCGGAGGAAACGGCGCAGTTCAAAAAGAACGTCGCCCTACAAAACAGCCTTGGGATTCCATCCAAGCTGTTGACAAAAGAAGAAGCGAAGGAAATCGTTCCCCATTTAAACACCGACGTGATTAACGCCGCAACGTTTTGCAAAACCGACGGGCATTTGAACCCGTTTACGATGACCGACGCCTATTATAAAGCGGCAGCGCGACTGGGTGTTGAGTTCTTCACCTACACCACGGTAGAAGACATTGACGCGAAAGACGGCGCCATTCAAGCAGTCAAAACCGACAAAGGCACCATCGCGACCAACGTCGTCGTCAACGCCGCCGGTGGATGGTCGAAGGAAGTGGGCGAAATGGTTGGCGTCGACATCCCTGTCTACAGCAGAAACCACGAGATTCTCGTCACGGAGCCCGTTGAAAAGATGCAAGGACCGATGGTCATCTCGTTCTCGCAAAACATCTATTGCCAACAAACACCACACGGAGCCTTCATCATGGGACGTGGTGATAAGGACGCGCCCAAGGGGCATGACATGTCCTCAAGTTGGAAGTTTCTCGATGAAATGAGTCGTACCGTCACACGGCTTTTGCCGCCAATCGGTGAACTTCGCGTCATTCGTCAATGGGGCGGCCTTTACAACATGAGCCCTGATCATCAACCGATCATCAGCGGCACCGATGCCCTTAAAGGGTTTTATATCGCTTGTGGCTTTAGCGGTCACGGCTTTATGCTCGCACCCATGACGGGTTTGCTTTTAAGCGAGCTCATCCTTGGAAAGACACCATCACTGCCGATGGATGACATGGCGCTTGATCGCTTTGAAGGCAAAGAAATCACCGAACTGGAAACCAGCGTCGTGTAAACACGCATGACCGAATCGCAACGCGATTCGGTCTTTTCATTGGTTGAGACTGCGGTATTGCGTCGTTGCCCTTGCGGGGGATGTTTCACGCGTGCTATAATGGCAGTAACCCGAAGATGGCAGGAGGTGGCCGCATGGATGCATTAAGTGTGGTGATTGTCAGTCGTGAGAGCGAACCGGAAATGCAAGATTTTACCACGAAATTGACAAAAATACTCGCTTTTTATGACGTTTCACCAAGTTTCACCGTTGGCGAAGCAACCGGCGCAGACGCCGTGTTTGATCGCAAAGACGAACCCGACACCACGACGTTTATGCTGCGGGTTTCCCTAAGGCTTTTGCACCTGGTTGCCGATGTGCCGTATCAACTAGAAGATGGCGTCTTTAAGATCGATTCCGTTCCTGTCATTGATGTGCGAAACGCACCTTTTTACAACGCATTTCGCCTTGAAGACATGCGTAAAGAACTGCGCCTTGACCGTGAAAGTCACCTTATCGATTGCTTGACGGTGTTGACGTCGATGCCACGCAAACGCTATCGCGATGTCGTCACGGCCTTTTATGAGGGTGATCACAAAGCGATGGTTGCCGCGCTCGACAAACACGAACCCACACCCCTTCGTGATGCGATGTTAGCTTACGTCGGGGAACTTGGCATTGCCAAGCACGAAGATAAAACGCCGATGGCCTGGTTTGAGTCAGCGATGGCGCTTGATGAAACGGGCGATACACGGTATCGTTATATAAAGTATTTGGAGAAAAAAGTGCTGCCAGAACACGGGGTTGCCTTAGCGCAAAGGCATTTGGAGACGCTCAATGAAGCAGACAGGTTAACCCTCGAACATGTCAAAACAGTGCTGGCCCTTTGTGAAATGCACCGACAAGAAAAGGCGCCGCAAAAAGCGACGCCACGCTTAGAAACCTTGCTTGAGCGTCTGGCAGATCGTGACGTTCAAGCACACCGTCGCTTCCATACCCACGAGGTCAAAGCGCATGCGATGCAAGGGGACATTTACTTGGAACTCAGAGCCTTTCAAGCCGCGCAGAACGAGTACTCAAAGGCCATGGATATCCTCGGACGCATGGCGCAAAAACATCCTTACGGAAACACTTTCGTTGATCTGTTTGAAAAAACGTTCCAACGCTTTCAACACATACAGATGCGTAGCATCGAAGCGTTCAACTAAGCAACCGCCCCGTCCCTCTTCCTATAACGGACAAAAGGCCACATCATCGCCGTTGGGGGGAGGAGGGACGGGGTGGCCTTTTGCGCTTTATGCGGGAGAAATTTAAGGGGGGGCTAAGTTGGTGGCGCACCAGAAACGGTGTGCCGCATGCCATCAGGCATGTAACGCTTGGCGGTATTCCCTGAGAATTCCATACGCCTTCTCATGCATGGTTTTGTTGAAGACGTACTCGTCATGGATGATGGTGTCAATCTCTTCTTGGTACCATCCAATGACCTTATCGAGGACGATGCGTAAGGTTTCCATGTCGTTGTAACGAATTGATTTGCGCAACTCTTTCGTGTATCCAACCATGAATGGATTACGGGTATATGTATGAATGGTTTCAATGATGCCGTTCAGTTCGATCATAAATTCTTTTCGTTCCATGGTTTTAGCTCCTTATTTAGTAGATGTTTGTTTGGTAACATGAGTAGACTGGTGTTTTGCAGATTGTGGTTTAGGTACTGATGTGTTCAGGTTCATCAAGCTCATCGAAGTCAACGCCAACGTACTCGGGAGCATCGCGCTCATCGAAGTCAACGCCAACGTACTCGGGAGCATCGCGCTCATCAAAGTCAACGCCAACGTATTCAGGTGCGTCACGCTCATCAAAGTCAACCGTTTTATGTGAAGTGGATCTGATTGTGAATGTAAGGGCAAAACCAGCGATCAAAAATAGAACCAATAAAGTTTTTTTCATTTTAAAAATCTCCTTTTTTGCGTTTTTATACCTCCATGATATAGCGGCTTAAAGCCTTTGAACATGGCGGATATGTCGTACTTTTCGGAGTTTTCGATATGAATTCGATGGAACTCAGCAACTACTTGGAGAAAATCCGATATGGA
>SLFZ01000022.1 GCA_007123975.1 Candidatus Izemoplasma sp.
CGGTAAGGTTTCATAAATGCTTCGATGTCGTCGATTTCCTTGATGATGCTTTCGCTTAAGTTGCGATGGCCATCGTCGGTCACAAGCACATCGTCTTCGATGCGGATGCCGATTTTTTCATCTTTCACGTATAAGCCGGGTTCGATGGTCAGCACCATGCCGGGTGTGAGCGGGACGTCATAGTGTCCAACGTCATGAACATCAAGCCCGATAAAGTGGCCGATGGAATGGTAATAAAGTTCGCTAATTTCGCTGTCGTCTTTGATAAGGCCGATCTTTTTCGCTTTCTTTGTCAGCATGCCTTTCGCAAACTCATTCAGTTCTTTCCACGTCACGCCGGGTTTTATCATGGCGATGGTCGCTTTGTTGACGTCGAGGACGATTTGGTAAAGTTCGCGCTGGCGCTTGGTGAATTTTCCTGAAACCGGGTACGTCCGAGAAATGTCGGCGGCGTAGTTGTTGTGAAGCGCGCCAAGGTCGAACAAAATTAGGCTGTCGTCTTTGAGGGTATCGCGGTTGGAAACGTAATGAAGCACGGTCGCGTTCTCACCGCACGCGGCGATGGTGTCAAAGGCGTTTCCTTCGCTTCCATCAAGCGTGATTTCATGCAGGAAATCGGCTTCGAGTTGGTACTCGTGGGTGCGACTCGGCAGGTTTTTCATGATGGTTTCAAGGCCTTTTCTCGTGTGTTCGATTGCCTTGTTCATTTCCTCAATCTCAACATCACGCTTGAACATTCGCAAATACGATGTGTGTTCATTGATGGCTTTGACGTCAAGCTCTTTGTAGTTTTCCAGAATGAACGCAGCTTGCTCAAGCGCAACCGGCTTCACATCCGGCTTCACATGGTAAAGATCGAGATACAACGTTTTAGGCGGTGTGCCGAGAACCGAGCGGGCGTAGTTCATCACTTGTCCAACAAACGGTTTAAACTGTTTTTCGTACCGGATGTTCGCCTCGTCGATGCCTGAACGTTCAGCGGCGACGCTTTTTTCCATGCGCGCGCCTTCCCACTTGATAATAAAATCGGTGTTTTCTTCAATGAATAAATAGGAATGTGTGTCTTTTTCCCCTTTAAGCAACACGAGAATCATGTTTGGCTCATTGAGGTTCGTCAGATAAAAAAAGTTGCGCTGCGGTGCGTAGGCATAAAACTGATCGGTCGTGCGGTGCGGCGCGGTGCCACTCCATAAAATAGCCATCGATCCTTCGTCCATTTTGGCCAATAAGTTCTTTCGATTTTCCATCGCGTGTGCGGTCATGTTATCACCTCAAGCGGTATTATATCACGTTTCCTGTGCATTTGTAAGCCGGACATAAAAAAGCTAAACCCGCGCCACGGTCTTGAATCCGCGGCGCGGGCGTAGGCGCCACACCCGAGGTGTGGATTGGTACATGCTTATTATACTCGATTAGCGGGATGAAAGATACGCAACATAAACACCATTTTAGGCAACTAAAAACCGCCGACGAGGTCGGCGGCTGATGTTACAGGGTGGCGATGTGTTTGATGACACGAACCATCTGTGCCACATAGCCCATTTCGTTATCATACCACATGACAACTTTCACGAGTTGGCCTTCGTCGGTGTTGAGGACGCTGGTCATCTGCGCATCAAAAAGGGTTCCGTATTCCATGCCGATGGTGTCGCTTGAGACGATTGGGTCTTCGGTGTATCCGAGCGACTCGTTGGCGGCGTTTTTGATAGCTTGGTTAACGGTATTGACGTCGACGTTTTTGCCGAGTTCAACCACGAGGTCCACGGCTGAGCCGGTGACGGTTGGAACGCGTAAGGCGATGCCGTCGAGTTTGCCTTTAAGGTGCGGCATCACAATCCCGATGGCTTTGGCGGCGCCGGTGGTGGTTGGGACGATGTTCGCCGCGGCGGCGCGTCCACGACGGGCACTAATTGGTTTAGAATGCGGTCCGTCGAGGGTGTTTTGGTCGTTCGTGTAGGCATGTGCGGTGGTCATGAATCCACGTTTCACACCAAAGTTGTCGTCAAGTGCTTTGACGATTGGGGCGAGGCAGTTGGTGGTGCACGATGCGGCACTTACAACCGTTTCACTTCCGTCCAAAATGTCATGGTTGACGTTGTAGACGACGGTTTTAAGATCGCCTTTGGCCGGGGCGCTGATGATGACTTTTTTCGCGCCTGCCTTGATGTGTTTTTCCGCTTTTTCTTTGCTGGTGAAAAAGCCTGTGCATTCGAGCACCACGTCGACCTCATGCGCCTTCCAGGGAAGGTTCTCAGGGTCGCGTTCTGCGTACACTTTGACGGCTTTGCCGTCGACGATGATGCCTTCATCGTCGTGGGCGATGCTGTCTTGTTTAAAACGGCCTTGTGCGGTGTCGTACTTTAAAAGGTACGCAAGCGATTCAGCGTCGGTCAGATCGTTGATCGCGACGATGTCGAACTCGGGGTTATCGAACATTAAGCGAAACGCCAAGCGTCCGATGCGTCCAAATCCATTGATGGCTACTTTTACTCCCATGTTTGGGTGTCCTCCTTTGAAATTTCGTTCACCTTAATTATAGCCAATAGCCCGTCAAAACACAACGTAAACGGGCAGGCTAAAAACGTTTTCAACTCCTTTTTCAATAAAAACGCGCCCAACCGGGCGCGTTTTCTTATGAAGATTTTGCGGTCTGTTCTTTCTCGCTGAGTTCTTTAAAATACGTTTCTAACGCATGGACGTAATCGCAGTCTTCGCCTTTATCACAAGTGGTGCACATGATGATCTCACGCAGGCGTTTGGGAATAAACATGCGAATCTCATCTTCGTTGTAGCCGACTTGCATCTTGGCGTCCTCAATGATGATGGGTCGTCTGAGCACGCTCGGGTGCTCGATGATGAAATCGGTCAACTCCCTCATGCTCATGTCCTCAAAGTTGAGGTTCTTTTCCTGAAAGACTTTCGAGCGCGTTGAGATGATGTCTTCAAACCCACTCTCGGTGTTTTTCAGCATCAGCATGATGTCGTCCTTGGTCAACTTAATGTTAAAGATGTTCTTCTCGCGATACTCGATACGGTGTTCATCAAACCACTTCTTCGCCTTGCGGCATGAGGAGCAGCTAGGGGTCGTGTACATTTGAATCACGGAGCATCCCTCCTTATAAGGAACATGGTACGCTACACAGTATATCATAATTTATAAAAAGTTCAAATAGGTTTTTGAGAATTTCTGCAAATATCCCGATTCTCGACCGTTTGCATGCTATAATACGGTCGTACTTATTATACCAAACGGAGGCCCGTATATGAAGTGGAAACTTGAAAATCTCTACCCCTCACTCGACGCCTGGCAAGAAGATTTTGACTTTGTCAAAGGCGCGGTTGAGAAGGCTCCCGAGTTCAATGGGAAACTCGCGGATTACGATATGTTCAAACGTTATTTCGACCTGCAACGTGAGATTAGCATCAAGGCGCATAAACTTTATCAGTACGCCGCCCTGACGAGCGACCTAAACCGCAAGGACGTCAGCAATGCCGGTCGCGTTCAACAGTGTGCGCATTTGCTCAATGAGCTCTCACGCGCCACGGCGTTTCAAAACCCTGAAGTGCTCGCACTTGGTGAAGATGTCGTCGACGATTTTCTCGCGCGCGATGAAAGCCTTGCCGAGTATCGATTCCCTTTGAAAAAACTCTTCCATCAAAAACCGCATGTGCTCGATGAAAAAAGCGAGACGTTACTGGCCAACTACCAACGCGTCACCAGCCAAGGAAGTCAACTTTACGGCGCCCTCGCCGTCGCCGACAACACCAGCAAGGAAGTCACCCTAAAAGACGGCACGACACTCACCATCACCCAAGGCAACTTCCGCAGCTACCTTGCAGACCTAGAAGACCCAGACGACCGTGAAGCGGTCTTTAAAGCAATCTTCTCCCATTATGAAACCCACAAGCACACCTACGCGCAAATGTACAACACGGTGTTGCAGGCCGATGTGGCAAAACAACTCGCGCGCAACTACGATTCAACCTTGCACAGTTACCTTTTCGGAAACGACATTCCTCTGGCCGTGTATGAGAACCTCGTGTCGGTCGCCAAGGAAAACACCGAACCAATCAAACGCTACTACGCGTTGCGTAAAAAAGCCCTCAACCTTAAAAAACACCGCACGTTTGATCGTTTTATGCCACTGGCGAAGGCCAAAAGCAAGTTCAAGTATGACGAAGCCACGAAACTATTCTTTGATTCCATCGACCACCTCGGTGATGACTTCGTCGCCAAGGCGAAAGACGCCTTGAAAGAAGGCTACGTGGATGTGTTTGAAACCGACGGAAAACAAACCGGTGCGTATTCGTGGAGCGCGCTCAACGAGCACCCCTTCATCCTTCTCAACTACGACGACACCTTAAACAGCGTCTTCACCCTCGCGCATGAAGCGGGTCACTCAATGCATTCGCTCTTTAGCCACGAAGCCCAACCCGTGGCGACACAAAACTACACAATCTTCGTGGCTGAAATCGCCTCGACCTTTAACGAACACATGTTGCTCGATTACTTCATCCGTACCAACCAAGGCACCTTGGATGACAAAATCGCTTTGCTCCAACAAGCCATCGACGACATCTTAGGCACCTTCTACCGTCAAACCTTGTTCGCTGCCTATGAACTCGAGGCACATAAGCTTGCCGAAACCGGTGCGCCGATTACCTATGAAGCGCTCTCAAACATCATGATTGACCTCTACAAACATTTTTACGACATTGACATCAGTGAAGAACCTGGAAAAGCGTATGTATGGGCCTACATTCCTCATTTGTTCAACACCCCATTCTACGTTTACCAATACGCCACCAGCTTCGCCGCGAGTTTAAAACTCTTCGACATGGTCAAAGACGACCCACGCAAGATTGAAAACCACATGCGTCTGCTCAAAGCCGGCGGCGACGACTTCCCGGTTGAACAGGTTAAAAAAGCCGGCGTTGACCTCACCACCAAAGACGCCTTCATGGGCGTTGTCAAACGTCTAAATGACCTCATCGACGAACTTGACCTTGCATTAAAGGAAAAATCCTAGTATCATATACGTAACACGATTGACGGGGACGAGTAACGTGTCACCCCATGACGAAAGCGACTCCGGGACAGTGCGAGCCGGGGCGTGGACACGCGCGAATGGACCCCTGAGTGACGTTAACCGCGTCCGTTTTCCGCGTTAAGGACTAAAGTGCCGACCTCGGTCGGAATCAAGGTGGTACCGCGAACCCACGCCCTTGGCTTAGCCAGGGGCGTTTTCTATTCAAAAGGAGGAATACCCATGAAACACATTGTCTCAGGCATCCAACCTACCGGAAGCCTCAACCTAGGAACTTACTTAGGAAGCATCAAAAACTTCATCGACGTCCAACGACGCCACCCCGAGCATCAGCTGCTGCTCTTTATTGCCGACTTGCATGCGATTACCGTCCCTCAAGACAAGATGAAACTGCGCAAGACGATTAAAGAACTCGCTGCGCTTTACCTCGCAAGTGGCCTCAAACAAGACACCTTGTCGCTCTTCATCCAATCGGAGATTCCCGCACACGCCGAAATGGCGTATTTGTTGCAATGCTTTACCTACATGGGAGAACTCGAACGGATGACCCAGTTTAAAGACAAAGCCCAAAAGCAAACCAAAGGCGTCAGTTCAGCCCTGTTCACCTATCCCGCCTTAATGGCTGGCGACATTGTGCTGTATGACGCGCAGTATGTCCCCGTGGGTGAGGATCAAAAACAACACCTCGAACTCACACGCGACATCGCCATCCGCCTCAACAACCGTTTCGGCACGATGGTCACCGTTCCAGAACCCTTGATTCCGAAAGTCGGCGCTCGCATCATGAGTCTAACCGACCCGACAAAAAAAATGAGCAAATCCGACGACAACGTTAAATCGCGCGTCAACTTACTCGACGATGAAGCCATCATCCGCAAACGCATCATGGCCGCCGTCACGGATTCTGAGGGTACGGTTCACTACGACAAAGCGGAAAAGCCCGGTATTGCCAACCTGATGACGATCTATAGCGCCATCACTGGAAAGACGATTGGCGCCGTTGAAGAGGCCTTCAAAGGCAGTGATTACGCCACCTTTAAACGCGCCGTCGCCGATGCGGTGATCGATGAACTCGCGCCGATTCAAGCGCGCTATCACGCCTTGAAAGACAGTCCCGAACTCGATCGTATCCTCGATGAGGGAAAAGCGTACGCTGAACGTTTCGCTAACAAGAAAGTGCGTAAACTTCAAAACGCCCTGGGGCTCGGCAGAAAACGTAAATAAAAAACCGACAACCGTCGGTTAACCGCGTTTGTCGATTTTTTGTTTTAGTCCTTCGTACACGTCTTCGGTATCGGCATCAAAGTAAAACTTGGCTGTGTTTCCAACGACGTTGACGCCGGCAGCACCCGCCGATTTAAGGGCGACCATGTCGGCGGATTTGTGGTCTAAAAGTGTGGCGTTAATTTTGTTGCGGCGAAGCGTGATCGATTTGATGTTGCGTTGACCCAGCGCATCGTAAACCGCTTCAACGTTGATATCCGGTTTCTTCTTTGACCGCATAATGACGGTGATGCAAATGATCGCCAACACCAACACAAGCGCCGCTGCAATGCTTACATAAATAGTCCAATCCATCGTATCACGTCCTTGATTAGGTACATCCATTTTACCACGCTTTGTTCACATTTGTCACAATTTCGGGTATAATAAAAAAAACCAACCTGAAAGGAAGAACGTCATGAAGGTTCGCGTCTGTGACGACAAAAAAACGTTGCTGGACCATTTCCGTATTCGCGGGGAGGTTTTCATCGTTGAGCAGCAAATCGATTGGAAAGAAGAGTTCGACGATTGGGATTACGATGCGACCCACTTTGTGCTCTACGATGGCGACACCGCCATCGGCGCGGCGAGGCTCTACAAAAACAAAGTTGGCCGCGTCGCCGTGCTTAAAGACCATCGCATGAAAAATGCGGGTCGTTTGTTGATGGAGGCCGCTGAAGCTCGTGCGAAAAGCGATGGCTACGACACCGTGCAACTGGCCGCACAAACCTACATCATCCCCTTTTACGAAAAACTTGGGTACACCGCCTACGGCGAGGTTTTCTTAGACGCCGACATCGAACACCGGGCGATGAAGAAAACATTGTGAAGCACAGCGCTTGCGCCGATGCATTAACCTAAGGTATCCTACCCATAGAAAGCGAGGAACCACCATGGACCGCGTCATCGAAGCCGTCATTGAAATTCCGATGAACACAAAAAACAAGTACGAGATTGATAAAGCCAGAAATCGCATTAAACTCGATCGTGTCCTCTACTCTCAAATGACGTATCCCGCAGAATATGGATACATAGAAAACACCTTGGCCGAGGATGGTGACCCGCTTGATATTCTCGTCATCGCTAGCACCCAAACGTTCCCGGGCTGCATCGTCGACGCACGCGTCATCGGCTTCCTCGACATGGTCGATAACGGAGAAAAAGACGAGAAAATCATCGCCGTCATGGACCACGATCCCCGCTTCAGCCAAATCCACAAAATCGACGACGTCCAAGAACACATGCTTCGTGAAATCAAACACTTCTTTAACACCTATAAAGATCTCCAAGAAAACAAAAAAGTCGACGTCTACGATTTCCACGGCAAAGAAGACGCCGTCCGCTTGATTGACGAATGCATCAAGCGATACCAAGACCAAACCTGAAAGGAGCACCCGCCATGCCAAACCAAGTAAAAATCGTCTTTGACAACAAGTACCACGGCATCATCACAGGCCACCACGGCTCGGCCCAAATCGGTCCCGCCGAAGGCGCGCTTGCGGCGTACGACATGGTCCTAGGAGGCCTTGGCGCCTGCCTCAACCACACCTTCCAAACGGTGATGGACAAAAAGCGCTTATCGTTTCAAGCCATCAAGTATGACATCAAAGGCGAAAAACGCGAAGAGGTTCCAACGACCCTCAAACGCGTCACCGTCGATGTGGTCGTCAACGGCGTTGACGAAAACAAGCAAGAGCACGTCAAACGGGCGATGCAGCTCGCCACCGAGTACTGCAGCATTTATGTGACCATCTCCCATGTCGCTGACATGCACTGGAGCATCCGCTTTGAGTAAATGAAAAGCCTTCCGTGGAAGGCTTTTTTCATGCCCAGTTTGGATGGGTTTCGTGAAAACGGATTTTTACCGCCAAGAAACTTTCAAGTTCAAACACCACTTGAAAGAGCACCGCACGTGCTTCAAAGGCCTCTCGGGATTCCGGCAATGGCTTTTCGCGATATGAGGCAAGCAAAGATTGAAGCGTTTCGCGTTGCGGTGTTGCTTGGTCTTCTTTGCCGATGGCGCCGGCGAGGCCACGCACGTAATCGGCGAGTGGAGCAGCATACTCATGAGGTTTTTCAACCCGGTCCAAAAGCCGCCACATGCGGTTGATACGTCGCCATTGGCTTCGTCGCATGGACACATAATCCCCAGCTTCTTTGACCGTGCCGAACACGGCATCGGCTGCGTGGAGTTCCGCCGAGTCAAAAAGTTTTCCCATGGCTTTGTCTTCTGCTTCGCGTTCTTTTTCGTCGATGTCGATGCCTGAAAGCGCATCGGCTATTTGTTCAAGCGCAAAGGAAACCTTCTGATCAATGGTGTTGGAAATTGTCTGCATCGATCGTTGCACGTTCAATGGATAAGTGACGTTAAGCAAGAGCGCCACCGCCACCGCGAGGCTCATCAACGCAGCAGCATTGCCGAGTGCCGACCACGCAAAAGCACCGGGTCCCAACAGATGATTCACCAGCACCAAGCCCGGCACAATCGCAACACCGAGTTTAAGCGCAAACAAAACACCGGCATAAACAAATGTCAACACCGAAAAGATCACCACGCTGTATCCGAAGATGACAAACGCAATCGTTCCAATCACAAGTCCGATGCCAACACCAACCAGCCGTCTCAAGGCATCGCGAATCGAATCGCGTCGTGTTAGCTGCGTGGAAAGCACCGCTAAAATACCACCAGTGACGGCGTGTTCGAGCCCGATAAGCAGCGCCAAAAGGGTGGTGACGGCCCCGGCGAGGCCCATTTTTAACGTGGTGTGCACATAGCGGTTCATACAATCACTCCTCACTTCCATCATAGCCCATGCCCATCAGCCGCGCAAGCCACGCGACAATAAAAACGCTTCCCGAAGGAAGCGTTGATTGTGAATGGAGCGGGTGAAGGGAATTGAACCCTCGACTCAACCATGGCAAGGTTGTGTTTTACCACTAAACTACACCCGCGTGCCGCTCCGAATGGAGCGGGTGATGGGAATCGAACCC
>SLFZ01000008.1 GCA_007123975.1 Candidatus Izemoplasma sp.
ATTCGGTCGCCATGGGAAACGCCAAACCGCATGTTAAAGATACCGCGACCCACGTCACCGGCCGCTTCAACGAAGACGGCGTGTATCGCGCCCTCGTCAAGCTCGGCCTAATAAAGGAGTGATTCGATGATCGCACGCGTCAGTGTCGACGTCGAACACCGCGCAGTCGACCAAACCTTCGATTACCTAATCCCCGAAGCGCTCGAAGACGCCGTGGAAATCGGCCAGCGGGTTCGCATTCCATTCGGACACCGCACCATCACCGGCATCCTCGTCGACACGCAACCCACAAGCGACGTCAAAAACCTCAAACCCATCCACGGCATCGTTGACATCGAGCCGCTTTTGTCCAAGGAACACCTCGCCCTCTCCACGCACCTCAACGAGGAGTACCTCGATTCACGCATGCGGTATTTAAACGCCATGCTTCCTAGTGCCTTGCGGATGCGCTATGACCGGAAACTCATCCTCAAAGACAGCGACAGCCTTCCGGAAACGTTGAAGCCCTATTTTAACGATAAAACGACAATTCCCCTAACTCAAGAACTCGCGCGAGACCCCGCCATGCTTCGGCGTGCCGTGCACGCAGGCGCGATTGAAATCCTCACCGAACCCAAACAAAAGCATGGGAAAAAACGCATTGCCCACGTCAGCCTCATCAACGACACTGCTGTCCGCGGCACCAAACAACAAGCCGTTGTCGATTACCTCAAATCGCGTGGACGGGTCGACAAGAAAACCTTGCTTGACGCGACCGACGCCTACCACGAAACCCTTCGCCGTTTAGAAACCCTCGGCGTCATCGCCATCGACATGGAAGAGGTATACCGAGACGCCCAAAGCCGCGAAATCCCTGACACCGACCACACCTTGACACCGGCTCAAATGGCGGCGTTCGAAACGGTAGAAAAGGCCTTGGGCACCGCCGAAACATTCCTTTTGCACGGGGTCACGTCAAGCGGTAAGACAGAAGTGTATTTGCGCGTAAGTGAAGCGGTGATAAACCGTGGAGAAAGCGTCTTGATGCTGGTGCCGGAAATCGCCTTGACGCCGTTGTTGCTCGCGCGTTTCAAAGCCCGCTTTGGCGCGTTGGTCGCCACCTACCATAGCCGCCTGTCACCTGGAGAGCAATACGACGAATGGCGACGGGTCAAACGCGGCGAAGCCCGCATCTTAATCGGCGCAAGGAGCGCCGTTTTCGCCCCCATGGATAAGCTTGGTCTGATCGTCATCGATGAAGAACACAGCGACACCTACAAACAAGACGAATCGCCTCCATACCACGCCAAAGACATTGCCCACTGGCGCGCCACGCGCCACGGCGCTCCGGTGTTGCTTGGAAGCGCCACGCCGTCGATTGAAAGTTATTACGCAAGCGAAACAGGCGCGATCACACGGCTCGAGTTGCCTGAGCGCGTAGGCGATAGCCACATGCCCAGCGTCGACATCGTCGACATGAAACGCGAGTTCGCCACCGGCAACCGAACGTTCTTTTCTAAAGACCTTTTCGAAGCGATGCAAGAAACCCATGCGCGAGGCGAACAGACGCTGTTGTTAATCAACCGCCGTGGGCACGCCAACTTCGTGCTCTGTCGCGCTTGCGGCCATACGGTTCGCTGCGAGGACTGCGACGTGTCGATGACCTACCATCGTCATGATAAATCCCTTAAGTGCCATTATTGCGACGCCAAAAGGGACGTTCCTGATGTCTGCCCGTCCTGCAAGAGCCCGCACATTCGCTACATGGGCCTCGGCAGCGAACGCGTCGAAGAATCGCTAAAAGAACATTTCCCTGAAGCCACCGTGTATCGCATGGACCGAGACACCACCGCCCAAAAAGACGGGCACGCGGCCGTGCTTGATGCCTTTGAAGCAGATGGTGACTTTCTTGTCGGCACCCAGATGATATCCAAAGGACTCGACTTTGACAAGGTGACCTTGGTCGGCATCTTAAGCGCGGACATGGCGCTCTTTGTGCCGGACTTCAGAGCCCGAGAAGACACCTTTGCGTTGCTGACGCAGATGGCAGGACGAAGTGGCCGCCGGCAAACGCCCGGACGCGTCATCGTGCAAGCCTACGACCACACCCATCCGGTGCTCGAGTTTGTCAAAAACCACGATTACCGTCGCTTTTATGATCATGAAATCACCGCCCGTGAACACGCCGATGTGGCGCCGTTTAAAACGCTGTTGGCGGTGACGATGACACACGCAAGCGCCGCCTTCGTCTTTCGTCAAGTGGCCGAGCTAACGGGCCGTCTACGACGCAACTTGTCCAAAGATGCACGTGTCATCGGACCGATTAAACCGGCCATTGCCAAGACCCGCGGAAAACACCGCATGCATGTGCTGGTAAAATACAGCGATGAACCAGACATCACAACACACATCAGCAACTGGGCCGATGCGCTCGACGCCCACGATGTCAATTTCATCATCGACAGACACCCAGGAATGCTTTAGGAGGGATTCATGTGAAGATTGTCTTCATGGGCACACCAGATTTTGCGGTGCCAATGCTAAAAGCCGTCGCCAAACGGCACAACGTCACGCTTGTGGTCACGCAACCAGACGCCAAAAAAGGGCGCAAACAAACGCTGATGCCACCGCCGGTTAAGGTGGAAGCCAACGCGCTTGGCATCCCGGTCTTTCAACCTGTGCGCATTGGTGATGGTCTCGATCCGATCGTCGCGGCCAAACCCGATGTGATTGTGACGGTCGCGTATGGCCAGTTTTTGCCTGAAAAAGTGCTGTCCATTGCCAAGAAAGATGCGATTAACGTGCACGCGAGTTTGCTGCCGTCGTTGCGAGGCGGCGCACCGGTCCAACGCGCCATTGAACGTGGGTTTGACGCCACCGGCATCAGTATCATCCGTATGGTCAAACGCATGGACGCCGGGCCTGTGCTTGTGCAAAAAAGCCTTCCCATCGCCCCGGACGATACATCCGATACACTCTTTAAGAAACTCGAACCCCTCGGGGTTGATGCGCTGCTTGAAGCCCTTGACCTGATTGAACAAAACCAGGCCACATACACCGAACAAAACCACGAAGAAGCCACGTTCGCCTACGCCATCACACGCGAGGAAGAAGCGCTTGATTTTAACAGCACCGCGGAAACGCTCGAACGTAAAGTGCGCGCCTTTTACCCACAACCTGGCGTCATGACCACGGTCAATGGAAAACGCCTGAAGGTTTGGGCCGCCGACGTGATAAAATCCACGGATGCATCGCCAGGAGCCGTCGTTCAAGCCGATAACGAGGGGATTGTTATTGCCTGCAAAGAAGGCGCACTGGCGCTAACCCGCGTTCAACTTGAAGGGAAAAAGCCGATGGATGTGAAGACCTTCATGAACGGTGCCGGACGCAACCTGATTAAAACCGGCATAAAACTCCCTAGTTAAGCGGTGCATGTTTATCTTTTATAAAAAAAGTGCTATAATGGGTTCACGCAACCGGAAAGGAGACATGCTGAATGAAACCTCGTTCGCTATTCAACCGGGCAGAGATGCTAAAAATGAACATCCAAACCTTAAAAGAACGTGGCGTGACCGTGGAGGAAATCGCCGAAATCGCCTACCTGCAGCAATCCAAATGGAGCGATGAGATCTCAATGCGAGAATGCGTCGACTCGGTCGAAAAGATCCTTTCGCTTCGCGACACATTCCACATCCTTCAACTCGGCGCGGAAATTGACCGCTTAGCCGAGGAGAACTTGATTCGCGAACCGATGCGTGAAATTCTCAATTCCGACCTTGGAATGTTTGGCATCGATGAGCTGTTCGGCCTTGAAATCGCTGGGCTATACGGCACCATCGGAAAAACCAATTTCGGCGACATCGACGTCAACAAACCCGGCATCGTCGAACGCTTGAACACCGATGGTAAATCGGAGACCAGCAAATGCCACACCTTTTTGGACGACATCGTCGGCGCCGTTGCTGCGGCCGCCTCGACCCGCGTCGCTCAAGTGCTCAACGAAAACGAAGCACGCAAAGACCCGAACTACAAGGAAATCAAACTCGACATTGATTTTTAGGACGTGTGAACATGGCGAAACACGAAAAAAACCTTGAGGACTTTTTCAAAAAGGCGGATTCCGATCCCAAAGAACTCGACGAATACGTAGAAAAAGTCAGCAAGGGCACCGACCCCAACAAACCAACCCGTTGGGACCGCATCGCGATGTTTTTCAAACGAAACATCGACCGCATCAAACTTTACTCAGACAAAGACCCCGACAAAGAGGTGCCCACCTGGCGTCGGCGTTTTCGCGTGTTCTATAAACGTTTGTTCAGACGATTCAGCGACAAGTTCAACTTTGAAGCCGGCGTCGACATTCTCGATGATAAGAGCGTGCTCTATCGACGGAACCGCGTCATCAAAAACATCCTCGTCATCACCAACATCGTGTTCCTTTTTTTCACGCTTATCGGTGCTGAAGAGCCAAACTACATCCTCATCTTCGGACTCGGGATTGTGATGTTCGCCATCAACACGACCTTAAAACGCATCATTCGTGAGGAACCGAGGACCCTGCTCAAACAACAGATGGCGATGTACATCGCCTCGGTCTACATCGTGCTCGCCTCGATTGGTGTCTACATTAAACTGCGCGTTGGCGCCGCCGTGGGCGGCGAAGGGCCAGAAGCTTGGATTGGCTGGTTTTCGATCACGCAGGCGGGGTATGCACTGATCTATTTCGCGCTCGTGGTGGTCGCGCTTTACCAAGACGCGAAACTGCTTCGTTTCCTGTTTAAATGGGTCATCGTCTTCATGACGGTTATCCACGTATCGATCATGCACCCATTGTACCAATACGCAGACAGCCTCCAAGGCCTTTACGATTACCTTACCGGTGAAGGACGCGGCGTCGCCATTGACATTCTCCTTCGTACTTTTGTCTTAATCATCTTCTTTATCGCCCTTTATTCATCAGTCGTCATCGGTGAAATGATGAACGAAAAACGCAAAGAAGAACTCGTAAAACGCCGTGACATGGAAAACGACTTCAAGGCCGTCGTTGGCGATGTGTTTGATGTCATTGGCGTCTTTAACAGCCGCTCGATGCTCGAAGATAAATCGAGCGCGCACCGCGTCGCTGAAATTGCCAGCCGCCTTGGTAACGTCTTGGGCCTCAGCCCGAACGTCTGCACAGAAATCTACGACTATTCGAAGATTCACGTTGAACGCCTCGAGGATCTTTCCATCGTTGAGTACGAGAAGAAAGATGTTCTGAATGAACGCGACTACCAAGTCATTCGCGACAAGACCATCCTCGGCAGCGTCATCATTAAGCGTTTACAACTCAATCAAAAGAGCGAAGATATCGTCCGAGCACACTTTGAGAAGACTGCAGATAAAACCTTTACTGAGCGCATGAAGCGCATTCAGAGAAGTCAGGAAGGCCAGATTATCCTGATGGCTGAGATGTATGAGATTTTAAGACAAGCACGCAACTACAAGACCGAACTGAACCACAAACGAGCCATCGAACTGCTCGACTTGGAGTTTAAAGAGTACTTCGAACCATACATCCTCGACCGCTTCTTGAAATACGCCAACGAGTTTGAAGATTACTACCAACGATTCAAGATGAAAACCGCAAATTCCTAACCGTAAAACGCACCCGATCGGGTGCGTTTTTTTTACCCCGAATCCGCCAGGACAAAAAAATCACTAAAGCGCTTACAAAAAAATGGCATAAACCCTTGATTTTCCACTGTATCACGTTATAATTAGTATTGTGGATACCCCACAGA
The DNA here is from genome assembly GCA_007123975.1 of Candidatus Izemoplasma sp. Classification (GTDB taxonomy): domain Bacteria; phylum Bacillota_I; class Bacilli_A; order Izemoplasmatales; family Izemoplasmataceae; genus SLQR01. The sequence goes on from SLFZ01000008.1 coordinate 5,763, forward strand.
CTCTAACCAGAATAATCGAGGATAGGTAAATGGTTCGCACACAAAATGAACACCGACATGCGACGTCGACCTTTGCCGCTGCCGCAGTTTGCGACGATTGTTTTTGGTTAACGAAAAAACACGATACGAAAGGATGATTTTCCCCGTGGAAATTGTCCTTTTTCTCATACCACGCCCCGGAAGGATGATCGCATGAAAACCGTCGTCATCGGCGTCATCGGCGCCGACGTCCACGCAGTAGGCAACAAAATCATCGAACACGTGCTCACCGAACACGGCTTTAACGTCGTCAACATCGGTGTGTTAAGCAACCAAGAAGATTTCATTAACGCAGCGATTGAGACCGATGCCGAAGCGATTCTTGTGTCCTCGCTTTACGGACACGGAGAAATCGATTGCAAATACATGCGCGAAAACTGTGAAGAAGCAGGACTTGGAAAAATCAAGCTGTACGTCGGCGGAAACATCGTCGTCGGTAAACAGGATTTTAAAGAAGTCGAAGCGCGCTTTAAGAAAATGGGCTTTGACCGCGTCTACCCACCGGGAACCGACATCGAAGACGCCGTCAAGCATCTACGAGAGGATTTGGGTGAATAATGGGCACGCACCTGCTCGTCGACTTTGGCTCAACCTACACGAAGCTTACCGCGGTTGACCTCGAACGAGAGACGCTCATCGGAACCTCAAAAGCGATGACCACCGTCAAGACGGACGTGCTTGAGGGGTTTGAGCACGCGCTATCGAAACTGAAAGCGGCGCATCCGGAAATGCCGGAAGTGACCGCTGTTTCCGCGTGCTCAAGCGCCGCAGGCGGTCTTAAAATGGCGGCCATCGGCCTTGTGGAAGAACTCACCGTCGAAGCGGCGAAACGCGCCTGCCTCGGCGCGGGGGCGTTGGTCAATCAAGTCTATAGCCATCACCTCAGCCGGAAAGAAATCAAAGCGCTAAAGAGCGCCGACATCGACATTATCTTGCTTGCTGGCGGCACCGATGGCGGCAACAAAGAGTGCATCTTGCACAACGCCAAGAAACTTTGCGAAGCCAACATCGGCGTTCCCATCATCGTCGCCGGCAACAAAGACGCCGCCGATGAGATTGAAGAAATCTTCGAAACGTCCACTCAAGAGTACTACATTGTTGACAACGTTATGCCCAAACTGAAACAACTCAACGTAAAAGAAGCGAAGGAAGTCATTCGCCAGATATTTATCACGAAAATTATCGAGGCCAAAGGCATCAAAAAGGCCGAACGCATCACCGGTTCGATTATCATGCCGACGCCTGAGGCCGTCTTGTTGGCGGCTGAACTCCTCGCCAAAGGCCATGAGGACGTGGAAGGCTTTGGTGAACTAATGGTTATTGATGTGGGTGGGGCAACCACCGACGTCCACACCATCGGCAGAGGGTTTCCAAAGCGCTCTGAAGTGGTGCTTAAAGGCCTTCAAGAGCCCTTCGCCAAACGCACCGTTGAAGGCGACCTCGGCATGCGCTATAGCGCAAATGCCTTGCTTAGCTTGGTCTCGCCTTTTGAGTTCAAACGCTACTATGAGTACGAAAACGCAAACATCGAAGAATCGGCGAAAAAACGCCACGACAACGTCGAGTACCTTCCCGATACCGAGGAAGAAAAAGCGTTTGATGAGGCGTTGGCAAGAATTTGTTGTGACTACTCGGTCAGCCGCCACGTCGGTCACGTCGAAGTTGTCTACACGCCGCTGGGCAACATGTACTACCAAACCGGCAAAGACCTCACCGACCTTCGGTACGTCATCGGCACCGGCGGTGTCCTCATCAACAACGCCCACGCCAAAGAAATTCTCAAAGAGGTCAACCAAAAAAGCGACAAAAAACTCGAACTGCGCCCCACGGATCCCACCGTGCTCATCGATCGCGACTACATCCTCGCGGCGATGGGATTGCTCGGTCAAAAACACCCGAAACTGGCGCTTAAACTGATGAAAGAACACCTGGTGTAGGAGGCCGTCATGATTGAAAATAAGAAAATACCTTGGGAGAAATTCCTTGAAAAACGCGCACGCATACTCACACAGTGGGAAACGGGAAAAAGCCCGCTCCTTGATTTAGATAAAGCCGTTGAGCATCTACGAAGCGTTCCCGATCATAAAAACTTCGCAAAAAAACTGCGCAAAGCCAAAGCCGAAGGCATCACAATGATTCAACCGCGTGCCGGCGTTGCGCTCATCGACGAACACATCAAGCTCATGCAATACTTGGAAAAAGAAGGCGAAGCCGACTTTTTGCCTTCGACCATCGACTCATACACACGCCAAAACCGCTATCAACACGCTCAGGACGGCATCAAAGAGTCCGAACGTGTCGGCCGCAGCCTCCTCAATGGCTTTCCCGCCGTCAACTATGGTGTTGAAGGGTGCAAGCGCGTCTACGACAGCGTCCACGTGCCCTTGCAAGCGCGCCACGGCACGCCCGATGCACGGTTGCTTACCGAAATCATTCACGCCGCTGGTTGGACATCCAACGAAGGCGGCGGCATCTCTTACAACATCCCTTACGCGAAAAATATTGGACTTGAAGACACCATTCGTTACTGGCAATACTGCGATCGATTGGTAGGGTATTACGCCGAACAAGGAATCGAGATAAACCGTGAACCCTATGGCCCGCTCACCGGCACCCTTGTCCCCCCCTCAATTAGCCATACTGTGGCTATTATTGAAGCGCTTTTGGCAGCCGAACAAGGTGTTAAGAACATCACCGTCGGCTATGGCCAAGGCGGCAACATCGTTCAAGACATCGCCGCCTTGCAGACGCTTGACGAACTGACAAACTACTACCTCAAGCTCTTCGGTTATGGTGATGTCTTCGTGACCACGGTCTTCCATCAATGGATGGGCGGATTCCCGGCCGATGAGGCTAAATCGATGGGCGTCATCGGTTTAGCGGCCACCGTCGCCGCCCAAGGCAAGGCCACGAAGATGATCACCAAATCACCCCATGAATCGCAAGGTATCCCAACCAAAGAAGCGAACGCCGAAGGGTTGCGAGCTTCAAAGATTATCACACGGTTGCTTCAAGAGCAGAAATTCCCTTCTTCTAAGCGGCTCAGTGCCGAAAAAGACATTATCAAAAAAGAAGTTAATGCATTGATTTACGCGATTCTCAACGTCGGAAAAGGCGACTTCGCCCGAGGTGTGGTCACCGCGTTTGACCGTGGGATCATCGACATCCCTTTCGCGCCGAGCGAGATGAATGCCGGCAAAATCCTACCGGCTCGTGACGCCGAAGGCTGCATTCGCATTCTTGAGTTTGGCAACCTCGCCTTTGACGATGAGATAAAAGCGTTCCATAAGGAGAAACTGAAAAAACGTGCTGAAGAAGAGGGCCGTGAAGTATCCTTCAAGATGACCATCGATGACGTCTACGCCGTCAGCATGGGCCGACTCATCGGGAAACCGAAAAAACGGGAGGCCGGGTCATGAAAATAATCGACGCCCTTTGTTCCAAAGGACTCACAGGCTTTTACTTTGACGACCAACGCGCCATCAA
>SLFZ01000003.1 GCA_007123975.1 Candidatus Izemoplasma sp.
AGGTAAGCAGGTGCACGTAAAACGGCTCGTCGTAGGTCATGAAGGCATCAAAGAAATGCACCATGTCGGTATCGAGTAGGACGTTGTAATCGGTGATGCCCTCCGCTTCTAAGTCTTCGACGAACTTCACGTGCTCAAAGCCTAGGTTCGGCATCAGCGTTTCACGGTGGTAAAAGTGTCCAAAGCCTGAGTGGAAGTAAAAGGTGGCGTAGCCAGCGCGCGACAGTTGTGAAGGTATGCTGTAGGGCGCTGATGTGTTTCTATAGGTATGGCAAACGTTGTTTGACCAAGGCGAGGATACCGTGGCGTGCAGTCCCGTGATCGCCATAAATTCACTGTTGCAGGTGGCACCTTGGTTGACGACCGGCACATGGAACTGATCGAAGATAATTCCATCTTGCATCATCGCGTATAACGTAGGGCTAATGGTTTCGTCGATAAAGCGGGTGTCGAGCGATTCGACGGTGATGTGAATGACATTAGCGCCAGTAAGCAGCCCTGTGTAGGCGTTTGTCGTGCGGTTGTGAGCGCTAAAGTGGTCTAAAATGGCATCGACGATTGCGTCTTCGTCATGACGCTCAGGCAAACGAAAGAGATCAAGCAGGTGGTAGTAAAAATAGCCGTAGGTGCTTGAAAACGTCACGTTGTCGATGTTTTCGTTGTAGAGGAAAGTGTCGGTTTGATAGTACTCAAGGCTGAAGCGTTCGTCTTCGCGGTTGAGATTCCAAAGCATCAAAAGATGCGCAAAAATCAAAAAGACCCAGAAGCCAAAATGCGATGGTCGGACGCGTTCAGATTGGTTGCATTTGATGAGGATATACAAAAACGCGCCGACAACCAAGAAAAACAACCCGAATGCCGGTAAGATGGCGAGATCGTATTCGGTGGTAAGCTCTGGCGTCATGAAGGTTAATCCTTGGGTGCTCGCGCGGGTCGTGAACATACCGAAATAACTATGGAACATCGCATCGGCAATCGCCAACAACGTGAAAAACACCGCCACGGTGCCGTAGATGGTTTTTTGAATCCAGCGGCGCCCGATTAGCGCTACCGGCATAAACAGGGCTATAAGGACAAGAATGTCAATGAAAGTGCCGAGCGAAAAAATAGTCAACGGCGTCGCGATGGCAAGGGCCAGGCGCACAAGCGTCAGGTAGATGATGGTGATCGTCATAGGGGTAAGGATTTTGCTCATCGTATGTACCTCTTTCTGTCAGTATGTCCGTTTCCCATTATAGCATGCTTTTCACAGGTGTGGCATAAAAAAAGGGAACTCAGAGGCTCCCTTTGTTTTCAAGCTTTTTAATGAAACAGGCGTCGTCTTCACGGCAGCGTTCGGTTTCGTAGTGTATGCATTTCCCTTCGACGACAATTTGCAGTTTCTCGATGTCGAAGTTTTTGAATATCTCCTGTTTGCGAATGAGGTCGAAAATCGCCGAATCGTTGATTTCGATGATGTTGTTGTTGACTTTGCAGGTGACGTGAATGTGGCTATCAGCGCTGTGCGAACGTTCATCGATGGTGAGGTCGTAGTGCTTCTTGCCGTTGATGAAGATTTGGGTGATGATTTTGTGTTCAATCAAAAAGTCGATGTTGTTGTACACCGTGCCAAGGTTGCGGTATCCGCGTTTCTTCAGCTCTTGATGAATTTCTTGAATCGTTAAATGTTTTCCTTCGAGCACGTCGATAATGGCGCGGCGCTGTTTGGTTATCCGCACGTTCTGTTTGCGCAGTTCGTTGAATACTTTCTCTTTTGAGTCCATGGCAATCACCTGTTGTTATATTATCATTTTTATAAATAAAACGGAAGAAAAACACAAGAAAAAAAGCCCCTTCTTGAGAAAGGGGCGTTGTTTACTCGTACTTGGCACGGATTTTCTCGACGACATAGGGTGGGGCGAAGGTTTCCATGTCGCCGTTGAACTGGGCAATCTCCTTGAGCGTGGTGCTGCTCAAGTAGGAAAACCGGTTATCCGTCATGAAGAAAACCGAATCAATGCCCTTGTCGAGCACGCGGTTGGCGTGCGTCATTTGGAACTCGTATTCGAAGTCGGTCAGCGCGCGCAGTCCACGAACAATGTGCGTGGCACCGAGTTCTTTCGCACGGTGCACGGTGAGCGTGTTGTTTGTCTCGATTTCCACGTGGTCCATGCATCCTGAAAGCGCGTGGCGAATCATGTCGATGCGTTCTTCTTTACTAAAAAGTGTCTTCTTGTGCGGGTTGGTGCTGACGAGCACAATGAGTTTGTCAAACACCTTGAGGGCGCGTTTGACAATGTCGATGTGGCCGTAGGTAATCGGATCGAAACTGCCTGGGTAAACGCCGGTTTTCATCGTTCATCGCTCCATTCGTATTGCGAAATGCGGGTGATGCCAACGTCGCGGGCTTTCACAAGCGCGAGGCCATCTGGCACGTCGATGCGTTCGTCTTTGCCGCAAAGGACGACAATCCGTCCGTCCTCATTAAGCAGGCGACGATTGACGATATGCTCGAGCGCGTGTGTCGCAAGCTTACGTCCGTATGGCGGGTCGAGCAGGATCAGGTCAAAGCCTTCGCTCGTCGTTTTAAGAAAAGCGAACGCATCCTCTTGAACGAGGTTAACTGGCTCCTCGGCGATGGCTTTGGTGTTCGTTGTCAGGGTGTTGTACGCGTCGCGGTCTTGTTCCACAAAGGTTGCGCTGTGGGCCCCTCGCGAAAGCGCTTCAAGCCCAAGGGCTCCGCTGCCGGCGAAAAGATCGAGCACGCGGGCATAAGCAAAAGGGTGCAGGCTGTTAAACAAGCTTTCTTTCACGCGGTCTTTGACGGGGCGCGTGGTGTCGCCTTGGGGTTGTGTGAGCTTGCGCCGACGATACTTTCCACTGATGATGCGCACGGCTTAGGCGTAGGTGATGCGCTTGACGGTATCGCTATCGAGGCGCTTGACAAGCGCGACAATCAGTTTCACGAGGTTGTCGTAATCGTCTTGGTGAACGATTGAGGTGTGCGAGTGCAAGTAGCGAACCGGCAAACAGAGTGCGACCGAGGGAACACCAGAACGCGTGAGGTGGATTTGCCCACCGTCGGTGCCGCCGCGCTTAAGGTAGGTGAGTTGGTAAGGAATTTTTTCGTCGTCGGCGACCTCGATAACGAAATCGCGCATGCCTTTATGGCCGACCATCGATGAATCGCTGATCATGATGCCGACGCCAGCGCCGAGTTTGGTGTCTTTGCTGCCTTTGGGGAAGTCGTAGGCGATGGTGGTGTCGACGGCGATGCCGATGTCGGGATCGACTTTGTAGGCGCTGGTTTTCGCACCACGGAGTCCAACCTCTTCTTGGACGGTGCCGACGCCATAGTAAACGTTCGGGTGTGGTTCGTCTTTAAGCGCATGCAACGCTTCAATCGCGGCGGCGCAGCCGACGCGGTTGTCCCATGCTTTGCCGAGAAGGTACTTCGGGTTGCTTAAGGGGACGGTTTCGATGTATGGGGTCACCATGTCGCCGAGGCGAATGCCGAGTTTTTCCGCTTCTTCTTTGTCGGCAACGCCGATGTCGAGGTACATGTCGTCGATCTCGACCGGTTTTTTACGCTCTTCTGGCGTGAGGATGTGTGGGGCTTTGGCGCCGATGACGCCGCGGATGTGTTCGCCGTCTTTGGTGGTGATGACCATTTGTTGGGCGAGCATGACTTGGCTCCACCACCCGCCGGCGGGGATAAACTTGATGTAGCCATCGTCGTCGATTTTGGTCACCATGAAACCAACTTCGTCCATGTGACCGGCGACCATGACGCGCGGTCCTTGGTCGTTGCCAACTTTTTCGGCGATGACGCTGCCTAAATTATCGAAGCTGATGGTGCCGTGGTCTTTCATCTGTTCGACCATGTAGTCACGGACTTCCTTTTCGTTGCCGGGAATGCCGTTTAACATGGACATGTCTTTTAAGATTTTGCTCATGAAACTCCTCCTAGTCGTGGGTTTACTTTAGTTTTTGTAAGCCGATAAGAGCCAAGAAAAGGCCGTATGCGGCGATGAAGATAAAGACAATCCATTCGATGATGGAAAGGTCTGCGCTGCCAAACCAAATGTAGGCACCGAGCGTCAAGATGGCTACATATACGATAAAGGTTTCAAAGCTGCGGCGCAGGTTGAGCAGCTGCAGTATTAGCAAGTACACGAATCCACGCATGTAAAGCGTCGCACCAAGCGCGAACGACATGCGAAGTTCATCGATGATCATCAGCACGGCCAAGGTGATCGCAACAATCGCCTCGACGCTTAGAATCATGCGAGCTTTGCTGTTTTTGTAGCCCTTGCTGTTCATAAAGCGTAACGCGGTGTAGACAATAATGAGCGCACCAACCAAGTAACGGGCGAACTCGTTAATCCAGTCGAACACAAACATCGCAAGCACGGCGAGCACGACAAGCGCGACGCCAACCACAAGATTCACAATCGGTTGCTTGAACGCATACTTCTTCATTCTTTTTCCTCCTTGGTTTCAGGAACCGCGTACTCACGCAGTTTTTGTTCCTGATTTGAAAGCACTTGCTTGAACCCTTCGGTGAAGTGTTTTACCTCGCGGCTGCGAAGCCCTTTCAAAAGATCTTGTTGGCAATCGGTTTCGATCGCAAGGACCTCTTCGCAAATGGCGCGGCTTTTGTCGGTGAGCGCCGTGTGGACGAGGCGGCGGTCATCTGGATCTTTTTTGCGTTCGATCATGTCGTTGCGTTCCAGACGTGAAAGCACCCCCGATAACGTCGCTTTATCGCTATCGAGGTAAATCAGAATCTCTTTGGCTGTGATGCCGGGTTGGTCGTGGATGATTTTGAGCGCTTGAAACTGCGCGTACGTGAGGTCATAACGTTCGAGTATCCGGCTCATGAGGCGCTTGTGAAGCAACGCGCCTTTGTGCATCATCTGACAAATCTCTTGCGACATCGTCGCCCCCCTTTCTGTATAGGACGTACACAAACATTATAGCGCATGCTTGTGCGTAATGCAAAAGAAAAAGGCGCGAATGCCGCGCCTTAGCTTACGATTTGGTCTTGTTCCTTATCCGGGTCTTCTTTCCTTGGTACATCGATGTCTTCCGGTTTGTCTTCAGTGCGTTTCGCTTCTTCCATTTGTTTGCGCTTGCGGTATAGGTTGTAACCGCCATACGCGTCGACGCTCAAGTAAGTAGCTGAACCGATGGTGAGCGCAAGCATCAACCAGATGAGGTGTTCAACGCTATAGCCTTGGGCGATGATTAAGGTACCGACAATGAGCGTTGACACATGGAAGAAATAGGTGCCGTGATCGCCCTTCTCGTTGCCGTCTGAGATGCCATAGAAATGCACCATACCACGGACGATGAGCACAGCTCCCGTCAGAACGCCAAAGAGGTCTATGTTGCCAATCTGACCAAGCACTTCTCCTCGGACAATGGCGTTGCCGATAAAGACGGTTGCCACAAGCAAATTGAAGCCGATTTCAAAAATATTGATGGTCTTGATGAGGTCGCTACGCTGCGTCTTAATGAAGGGCACAAGACGCATCACGGCGTATCCGCCGATTAAAATACCGACGAAGGCTTCAATCAGATGCCCAACGTCGACGATGAAGAGCACGAGCGCAAGGGCGATGAGCATCGCTGCGCCAACAAATTTGAAAACCCAGTTGTAGACGGTAATGCTAGTACGTAGTTTAGACAATTCGAATCACACTCCCTCAATGGCTTTCTTACTTTCATCATACGCTTGCAAGCCGAAAAAGGCAAAGAAAAAAACCTAAAATTTTGGAAATCACTCAATTGCAGAACCGTTATCTGCTATGGGGGTGGCCTCTTGCGATGGCTTTTAGGATTCCCTATGGTTGCTAGGGCTTTCACACCAGCCGCGCCTCGGCCCCTATGTGGTTAATTTGGGGTCGCACATGAGTGATTTCCAAAGTTCTAGGTTATCTTTATTATAAAACGCTTACATGCCTTTTGTCAAACGTCTCGCTTGTGTGGTCAACGCACTTCTTTCGGCACAAGCAAGCACAAAAAGCAGCATCAACAAATGCCCGGTATGGTAATACACCGCGTCAAAGGCACCGCCGATAATTACCACAGAGACAAAGAGCACGAAAAAGACATACCGCATCGATGTTTCGATGCGAGCGATCAAAAGCACCTTGCGAACTTGCAGGTAAATAAACGCACCAACCCCAAGCAGCCCAAGCGTCGCTGTGTCGACCCACAGGCTTTGCCCGCCGGTGAGCGTCTCCCCCGCTTCTTCTGCCAGCGTCTGCGCAGCCCCGAGGCCACCGACACCGATGATGATGTTTTGCGCAAAACTGCGCACGCCGAGGCGCATCGCTGAAAGTTGGGCGTCAATAAATGGCATAAACGCGCCAAAGAGCCGTTCAACCCACAGCGCGTAAAACGGGATAAAGGCCGCAAAGAGCGCCGACAAGGCAAACGTTCCACTCACAATCAAGGCAATCTTTACCTTGCGATTGCTGGGAAGGAACCAATACGGCACAAACAAGAGCAACGCGCTGGTGAGGGTAAAAAGCCGCGCATATGATCCGCTCAACAAGACGCCACCGGCAACGAAAAACAACCCGACAACCCACGGTGCACGCAGTTCGGCATGTCGGATGCGGTGAATGATGAAAGGCACCGCCAGCAAATGCGGATACACATTAAGCGTCGATGCGGCGATGACATCGCCGATAAACATCCAGTTTGCCAGTGCGGTGAAAGCATGCGTCACCGTCGACACAATCGCCATCGTCACCAGCAACTGCGCCACACGATGAAACAAGCTTTTATCAAAAGGAATCACATTGATAAAGTAGACATACGCAAGTAACGCCACCAAAAGGGCTAAAATTCCTGGCAGTGCCGCGTCGAGGTTGCGGGAAAAAATCAACCCAAGCAACGAGACATCGAGGAAAATCACCAAGGCGATGCCAAGTTTGCCCAAGGTGTGGAAGCGTTGGCGTTTGAAGGCATCAAACAAGGCAATTGCCGCAACGACCGCCAAAAAAACAAGAAAGAACACGTCGTCAGTGGCGAGGTCGGGTGTGGCAAGCGGCGCTAAAAACCACAATGATATGGCGTATAGTGGGTTCGCGTTATGACGAAAAACAATCAGCGTCGCCACGGCGAATAACGCCCACAGCACAAAGGCGATGTTGGCGAGGTACGCCGTGACGGTGAAGACACCGGCGGCAGCAAGAAAGCGCGCGAACCTAACGTGATCATTTCTCATGGTGTCACCTCAGTTCTATTATAGCGTGATTTGGGAAGAAAAAAAGCAGCGCGAGCTGCTTATTTCGTAAGAATGTCAACAAGTTCTGCTTTTTTCATTGATGAGTAGCCGGTGATGTCACGGTCTTTGCAGAGTTCGCGAAGTTCCGCAACGGTCATCGCTTCGAGGGTGTCGCGCGACGGTCCGTCGGCGGGTTTCTCAGCGGCGGCTTCAGCGGGTTTTGGTTCCGCTTTCGGCTTATCTTTTGATGTTTCTTTCGGGGCTTCGCCTTGGGCGACGGTGGGGCGTTTGCGTTCAACGGTTTGTGGTGTGATGTCACCTTTCAACCCTTTTTTCGCGGTGTCGGCGAGGGCGGCGAAACCGGCGGCGTCATGCACGGCAATTTCCGCGAGCATTTTCCGGTTAACGTCGACGCCTGCTTGGTTCAGGCCGTTGATGAAGCGTGAGTACGAAAGTCCGTTGACGCGGGCCGCGGCGTTGATGCGGGTAATCCAGAGTTTACGGAAATCGCGTTTGCGGCGTTTGCGGTCGCGGTAGCTGTACTGCAGCGACTTCATCACCTGTTCGTGAGCGGTTTTATAGAGCAAATGTTTTGATCCAAAGTACCCTTTGGCTTGTTTTAGTATTTTTTTACGTCGTTTACGTGCGACGGTACCACCTTTGACTCTAGCCATGGCAGTCTCCTCCTATCGGTATGTTATTTTGATCCTGCCAAGCGTTTTTTGACGCGTTTGGCCTCGGTTTCTGGTGCGTAGTTTGCGCTACGGTTATTGCGGATGGTGTTTTTGTTTTTGTTGCTTTTTAAGTGAGCACGGTTGGCATGCGCCACTTTCACTTTGCCGGTTGCGGTGAGTTTCACGCGCTTTTTCGTTCCCGAATGGGATTTCATTTTCGGCACGGGGAATCCTCCTTTATTTGTCTTTCTTTTTCGGTGCGAGGGTCGCGCTCATCGTCCGGCCTTCTTGTTTCGGATGGCTTTCGATGTCGGCCAGGTCGCTGCAGCGCTTGGCGAAGTCTAAGATGACTTCACGACCCCGGTTGGTGTGGGCCATTTCACGGCCACGGAAACGGATTGAGATTTTCAGCTTATCGCCTTTCTCCAAAAACTTGCGTCCGTTTCTGAGCTTCGTCTCGAGGTCATGGGTGTCGATTTTTGGTGAGAGTCGGAGTTCTTTTAACGTCGTGGTTTTTTGTTTCTTTTTGGCTTCACGGGCTTTCTTTTGTTGTTCGAAGCGGTATTTATTGTAGTCCATGAATTTAGCCACGGGCGGTTTCGCCTGCGGCGCGACGAGCACGAGGTCGAGTTCGCGCTCATAGGCGCGATCAATCGCTTCGTTTTTTGTTAAGATACCGAGTTGCTCACCTTTGTCATCGATGACCATCATCTCGCGTGCGCGGATGTCTTCGTTGACGATGCCTTGGTTCCGGGTAGTGCGTTTGTCCGATCGTTTGTTAATGCGTGTCACCTCCTGATTTGGTCGGTGAAGCAAAGAAAAAACGTGCAGGTATAGTACCCGCACGCTTAAAGTCGTGTTGTGTTGTAGCGTAAACCCATCGACGGTGTCGATCGGGTGAGAGCGGGCACTCTTCTTTCCACCGATTATTCGATTGAACCTTAGTTATTATACCACACTTGTGTGTGTTGTCAACTGTAATCGCTATTTTTGCCCGTTGCCGTTGTGGCGGGGGCGAATCAGATGTTTGACATAGTCTTCCTTGTTGATTTGCTTGTTGCGGGCAATCGCTAGCGCGCCTTTGGGCACGTTTTTGGTCACAGTGCTGCCGGCGGCGATGAAGACGTTGTCGTCGATGGTAATCGGTGCAATCAGGTTGGTGTTGCAGCCGATGAAGACATCGTTGCCGATGGTGGTTTTGTGTTTTTCAACACCATCGAAGTTGACGGTGACACTGCCGGCGCCAAAGTTGACGCTATGGCCAACGTCAGCATCGCCAATGTAGGCAAGGTGTGCGGCTTTGGTGTA
>SLFZ01000015.1 GCA_007123975.1 Candidatus Izemoplasma sp.
GAAAACGTCTTGACCTTGAGCAATCAGGTCGAGCATTTTATTGATTTCACTCACGTGTTCCTCGTTAAAAACAATGTTGATTTTATCTTTCTCAACAAGGTCTTTGTCCGTGGTCAATACGTAGTCGTATTCGACGGCTTCCGGGATCCGCAACGCGGACTTGACTGCTTCCCGTCGTTTCTTAGGGACTTTGAGCTTGAACATAAATACCCTCCAGAAGCTAGTTTAATCGTACCATTATTTCAAGCCAACACCCATGATTGGGGGTTGTTATACACTTATTCTACACTATTATGCAAGCGAGTCCAAAAGAAAAGGGTCGCTTACAAAAGACCCTTTCGTTTTAGGCGCGTGTAGGTTTTATGCATCGGCAACCCCATGACGCTATAGTAATCGCCACGCATCGATTCGATGTGTTTGGCCGCCGGCCCTTGTATGCCATAGCCACCGGATTTATCGTATGGTTCACTCGTGCCAATGTACGCTTCAATCTCATCATCGTTCATCATCGCAAAGGTAACGTAGGCTTCGCCATAAAAAACTTCCTGCCCCGCCTCATCAATCAACGCACAGCCGGTAATCACGCGATTGGTTTGGCCGCGCAAGGTCTTAAACATTTCTCGCGCGTGCGCTTTATCCTTTGGTTTACCCAGCAAGGTATCCCCAACCATCACCAAGGTATCGCATGCCAAGACAACCACATCACGGTTTTTTTCATGCACGGCGGTCGCCTTGCGTAAAGCCAAGTCCATCACGGCCTGTTCAATCGACATCTCCTCATCCAAGGTTTCATCGACGTTTGGCTTGATGACCTCAAACGACACATCCAACATATCAAGCAACTCACGGCGGCGTTTTGAACCGCTCGCAAGCACAAAGCGTTTTGGCATGATTTCACTCCTCATGGTTCCTTAACTTAAAACCCATTATACCACAAGACACGTTGTTAAAACCCAACCCAAAGCGCGCAATCACATCGAAAAAAGAAGCGCAGGCTCGCCTGCGCTTCTTTGGTTTACTCAGGATCTGACATGAGAACCGACACGTAAAGCGGTCCGTTTTCGCCATTGAAGCGAACGATGACTTCGTTGTGAAACGGGCTGTTGTTTAGGTTCCCGAAGTTGTTTACATTCGCAAGATCCATGGTGTCGTATATCTCGTCCATGTAGTTCACGATGCGAGCATGGAACAAACCACTATCAGGGTCTGGCGTGAGATCGAAGGTCACCAATACGCCCGGCGTAATCAACACAATTTCTTCGTCAAACTCGACGATGTCGCCCTCAAGGTTCGTTCCAACCCAACGTCCGTTCTCATGGAGCCCATAGGCCGTGCCATTATAAAACTGGTCTGAGAGCCAATCAAAGATGAATGGCACGAGCACGGTCCCCCGGTAATCGATGACGCCTTGTAATCCTTCGTGCGGTACGATCATCACGCGTTCATGCAAAACGAGCGTGGTGCCGTTGAGTCGTTCCAACACCGGGTTCAAGTCGTTATCGAAAAGGATGCGGGTGTCAGCATTGTAAATGGTTTCATCATCCAAACGCCAAAGCGTTGAAAACGACATGCCACTCAAATCAAGGACGACGTTACCGTTTCGATCGATGACAATTTCTTTGACGGTGTGTTGGATTCGTAGGCGCGATTCAACCGCATGAACGCGGACGCGTTCGTGGGTCGCCACGCCATCTTCGTTGAAGAACGACACGCTTGACAACACCACGTAGTCAAAGTCGATGACGGATTCTTCTCCCGTTCTCAGATCGACGTTGGCGGTCCTAAGGAGAAACTTAGAACCCCCGGAGATAACATCGTAATCATCGGCAGTATCCGGCAGCTGCGTCATCGTTTGGTAAAGCATGTGCCCATCGACGATGACGTCCATCGTCACCGTGCCTCCAACGGGAATCGGAATCGTGGATAAGAGTTCTCCATCGGGGTTATAGACGTAAAAGACATCCCCAATGAGTTTCCCTTCGTGGTCGGTCAAGCCGAACGGGGTGAGGTCCATCGCCGGGTAGCGAACGCTTTCAAACTGGTCGCCGTGTTCATACACGGTGGTTGGCGGATCGATGACGGTGCGACCGCCTTCAACAATATCAACCCGTGTGTAGACCACGGTTGCTTCAGTGATGCCGTTATCAAAGTCTTCTGTGGTCAAGGTGGTTATCGTTTCAAAGTACTCCCGGGAGATAACGTTTCCAAAAGCGTCGGTTTCAACTTCGGTGCGACCTTGCACCGTCGCAGTTTGGTAGTCGCCCTCAGCAATCACAATGTCCCCGTTGACATCGTACACCGTCAACGTGTCCTCAAGCACGTTGTAGGCATCGATGTAACCACGGAACACAGGGTCAAATCGTAAGGTGTAGTTCATGTTCGCCGCAAGCGGTACGACCAAACCAGCGTGTGCGGTCGAATAGACGCCGCGATGGCCCTGATCGTTTTCAACGACCAGCAAACCGACTTGCAATAGCTCTGTTACAACCGTGTACGGACTAAGATCGTTGACGTTCACTTCCTCAACGACGTTCGGTGGAAACCATTCCATCGCCGGGATGTTTTGGTTGATGGCATCATCGTCAAGCTGCACCACACCACGGCACGCCATCAGTGTCACAGACAACAACATCACAAACACAAGCAATAACCCTCGTTTCGTCATAAATCCCCTTCACCTCTTTCATTATCGTTTCGCTTTACACCGGCGAAACGGGCATCGGTCATCCATCGCTTTAATCGTAGGCATGCCGACAAGTCCATAATTCATTGTACCACGATGTTTAGAAATATAATCCACTGAGTGCACGCTGACTTATCCAGGCGAACCTTGTGAAAACCCCTACTCACAACGCAAGCATGCATCGGAAACCGCAAGGACCTATGGTATAATGTGGCTAAGGTGGTGATTGCATGCATCCGCTTGAAAACCATGTGAAAAACAAAAGCTTAATTCCAACCGACTCACCCGTGGTCATCGCCCTCAGTGGCGGTGTGGATTCCATGGTGCTTTTTCATGTGCTCTTGAAACTGAAACACCAACTCATCGTCGCCCACGTCAACCATCAAAAGCGGTCTGAATCAAGCGATGAGATGGCTGCCATCAAAGCGCTATGCGAGACCCACAACATCCCGTGTGAAACGCTTGTGTTAGACCCCATCGACGATGGAAACTTCCAGCACATCGCGCGAGAAAAGCGGCGTGCTTTCTTCCTATCTGTCGCAAAAAAATACAACAGCCGCACCGTCGCCATGGCCCATCATTTGAACGACCAAGCGGAAACGCTCCTGATGCGTTTTATCAAAGGCTACCGGCTTGAAAGTTTGTCGGCGATGCGCGAACGCGCCACAGACGACGGCGTTGACGTGGTTCGTCCTTTCCTCGATGTCGAAAAAGACCGGCTTATCACGTATGCTCACAGCCGCGATCTGCTTTATTTCGACGACGCTTCCAACGATGAAGACGACTACACCCGCAACCGTATTCGCAACACCTTGATGCCTATCTTGCGTAAAGAAAACCCAAACATCTTAAAGACGTTACAGAAATACACGCAACGTTTCCAAGCGCTTGAAGAACTTCTAGCTGAGCGCACCGAGGCTTACATCAGTCGTCACCATGGCACCTACGACATTAAGGCTTTCTTGCGGGAGACGGACTTGGTTCGCCACGACGTCATCAAAACCCTCATCGAACCACACAAGCCCAATCCCTCAACCGCCATCATCGATGCTTTAATCGATGTCCTCAAAAGCGACGACCCCAACATCACCTATCCCTTGAATGACACCCACCACGTCGTCAAAGCCTACGATGCCTTCTCAATTGCCAGGATAGAATCTTCATCCGCCATCTGCGTCCGCATCGACAAAGAAGGAACCTACGATCTTGGTAGACACGGCACCTACCGTGTAACTCACGAAAAAACTGACCATAACCATACCAATTGCATGGCTATATGTTATAATGATAAAGTATTTCCGCTCTACTTTAGAACACGACGAAACGGCGACCGCATCCGGCTTGCCTCGGGCACGAAGAAACTCAAATCGGTTTTCATCGACCGCAAGGTGCCCCAAGCGGATAGAGACGCGGCGTTGCTGCTGGCAAACCGTGAGGAAGTGCTCTGGATTCCTCTTTTAAAAATGTCCGCCACGTTTCCCAAAGAAACCCACAAAACCCTGTACGTCTATGAGGTGTAATTATGCTAGAAAAAGACATCGAAAAAATCCTTATATCTGAAAACGAAATCAAGGCCATCGTCGAACGGTTAGGCAAGGAACTCACCGACGATTTTCACGATAAGTTCCCTATCTTCTTAGGGCTGTTAAAAGGCTGTGTGCCGTTTATGGCCGATTTGATTAAACAACTCGATTGGCCCCTAGAAATTGCCTTTATGAACATCTCGAGCTATCACGGCGGTACCGAATCAAGCGGTGAGGTCAAAATCGACATGGACCTTGGCACGCCCGTGAAAAACCGCCACGTTGTCATCACCGAAGACATCGTCGATTCCGGACGTACCATCCAATCGGTGGTTGAACTGCTTAAATACCGTGGCGCGAAAAGCGTTAGCGTCGCCACGTTGATGGACAAGCCTGAAGGCCGCGTCCTTGATTTCACCCCCCACTACATCGGGAAATCAATACCCAAAGCGTTCGTTGTCGGTTATGGGTTAGACTACCAAGAAAAATACCGCAACCTTCCCTACGTCGGAACGCTGAAGCCGAAAATCTACATGTCTGAGGAGTGACACCCATGCCTGACAATCAAATGCCACCAAAAGGCCAACCGCCGCGTCCGCCCCAGGGCGGACCGCAAATGAACCGAACAAACCGCATCGGCAACATCATCGTGATGGTGCTTATTTTGCTGTTTGTCTTTTCGGCGATATACATCTTCACCACATCGTCCGATCAACCGACCGAACTCTCCTACTCCGAGTTCATGACACGCCTGCGCGACGACGAAATTACCACCATCGTATCCTCACCCATCTCCGGTAGCGACAACGCCGGGGCCCTTCGATTAGAAGGTGAGATGGTCGTCGGTCAAAGCACTGAAGCCTACATCGTTGAAATTCCGCCCTTCACCTGGTCGTTCATCCAAGAGACCATCAACGACTTAGACCTCGATGTGACCTATGAGTTCCAAAGCGCCGCGTCCTATAACTTCTGGAACATTTTGTTGCTCTTGTTGCCGATTATCCTCATCATCGTCCTCATCGGCTACTTCATCCGCAACAGCGGCGGCGGTAACCGCGCCTTTGATTTCGGCAAATCGAAAGCACGCATCAACCGCGGTAAAACCACGACGTTTAAACACGTTGCCGGCGTCCAGGAGGAAAAAGAGGAACTCGAAGAAATCATCGACTTCCTAAAGAACCCCAAAAAATACATCGCCCTCGGCGCCCGCATTCCGAAAGGCATCTTGCTCGTCGGCCCACCGGGCACCGGGAAAACCTTGCTCGCCCGCGCCGTCGCCGGCGAAGCCGACGTGCCGTTTTACTCAATCAGCGGCTCTGACTTCGTCGAGATGTTTGTCGGCGTCGGCGCAAGCCGCGTCCGCGACATGTTCAAAACCGCCAAACAAACTGCGCCATGCATCATCTTCATCGATGAGATCGACGCCGTCGGTCGCCAACGTGGCACCGGCCTCGGTGGCGGTCACGATGAGCGCGAACAAACCCTCAACCAACTGCTGGTCGAAATGGACGGTTTCGGCGTCAACTCCGGCGTCATCGTCATCGCCGCGACGAACCGCTCCGACGTCTTAGACCCGGCGCTTCTCCGCCCGGGCCGTTTCGACCGTCAAATCACCATCGGCCGGCCCGACATCAACGGCCGTAAAGACATCCTCAAAGTCCACGCCCGAAACAAAAAAATCGCCAGCTCGGTCACCTTTGAAGAAATCGCCCGTCGGACCCCCGGCTTCACCGGTGCCGACTTAGAAAACCTCTTAAACGAAGCCGCTTTGCTTGCGGCCCGTGAAAACAAACCGGCGATCAAGCTATACCACATCGACGAAGCCATCGACCGCGTGATGATGGGTCCAGCCAAGAAATCGCGCGTCTTCTCAAAACGCGAACGCAACTTCATCGCCCACCACGAAGCCGGCCACGCCGTCTTGGGCGTCAAGCTCGACAGCGCCAACATCGTCCACAAAGTCACGATTATCCCGCGCGGCCAAGCCGGCGGCTACAACCTGATGCTTCCGAAAGAGGAAGAATCCTTCCTGATGACGCGCAAGTCACTCATCGACCAAATCACCGGCTTGCTTGGTGGTCGCGTCGCCGAAGAAATCGTCTTTAACGAGGTTTCAACCGGCGCCCACAACGACTTCCAACGCGCCACAGAAATCGCCCGCGCGATGGTCACCGAATACGGCATGAGCTCGCTCGGTCCCATCCAATACGAAAAGCGCTCCGGCAACGTCTTCTTAGGCCGCGACTACTCGGTCGACAAGTCGTTCTCCGACACCGTTGCGCTTGAAATCGACAACGAAGTCCGCAAAATCATCAACGAGTCCTACGAGAACGCCCGCAAACTGCTCACCGACAACATCGATTTGCTTAAGCTAATCGCTGGCATTCTCCTCGAAGTTGAAACGCTCACGCGCGAAGACATCATGGAAATCGTCGAAACCGGCAAACTCGGCTGGCTCGACAAGAAAAAAGAACGCGACGCCACGAAAGAAACTCAAAAAGAAGAACCATCCGAAGCGTAACCAAAAAGGGTGCTCGCACCCTTTTTGAAACGGAGGACCCCATGCGAATCGACAAATACTTAAAAGTCTCACGCATCATCAAACGCCGCGCCGTCGCCAAGGAAGTGGCCGACAAAGGCCGCGTCTTTATCAACGACAAACTCGCCAAATCGTCGACTCCCGTCGACGTCGGCGACACGATCACCATCCGCTACGGCAACAAAACCCTTCGCGTCAAAGTCACGGCGCTCTTAGAAACCACGAAAAAAGCTGAAGCCGCTTCGATGTATGAAGTGCTCGAAGAAACCTTTAACGCACCACCCGCAACCGACCAAAGAGGTGATTAGATGGACCACACAACCGATCAATCCCGCGTACGCCGGGAGAAAATGGACACGCTCAAAGACCAAGGCGTCGATCCTTTTGGCGAACGCTTTGACCGCAACGCCAACACGAAAACGCTCAACGAAACCTACGGTGAGTTAACCAAAGACGACCTTGAAGCCAAGGAAACCCCACCCGTGCGCATCGCCGGGCGCATCATGACCAAGCGCGGAAAAGGCAAAGCCGGCTTCGCCCACATCATGGACGCCCACGGCCAGATTCAAATCTACGTGCGCTTAGACACCGTGGGCGAGGCGGGCTTTGAACGTTTCGACAAAGCAGACCTCGGTGACATCGTCGGCATCGTCGGCACGATGATGAAAACCCGCATGGGTGAACTCTCTGTCAAAGTCAGCGAGTTTATTCATCTCTCAAAAGCCTTGCGTCCGCTTCCGGAAAAATACCACGGCTTAAAAGACGTCGAAGAACGCTACCGCCGTCGCTATTTGGACCTGATGACCAACGACGACACGCGCCGCACCTTCATCATGCGTTCAAACATCATCAGTTTCATCCGTCAGTTCCTCACCGAACGGGGATTCCTCGAAGTTGAAACCCCCATCTTACACCCGATCATCGGCGGCGCCAACGCCCGTCCGTTTAAGACCCACCACAACACGCTCGACATGCCTTTTTATCTCCGCATCGCCCCAGAGCTTTACCTCAAGCGTTTGTTGGTGGGCGGCTTTGAAGGCGTCTATGAAATCGGACGCAACTTCCGAAACGAAGGCATGAGCACTCGCCATAACCCCGAGTTTACGATGCTTGAACTCTACGAAGCCTACGGCGACTTAGCGACGATGATGGAACTCACCGAATCGATGTTCGCTGAAACCGCCATGCATGTGCTTGGCACGACAGAAATCAAGTACGGTGAAAAAAACATCGACATGAAAAAAGGCTGGCCACGCATCCACATGGCCGACGCTGTGAAAGACGCCATCGGCATCGACTTTAAAGACCCCGAGATGACCTACGAAAAGGCACGCGCTTTCGCCGAAGGCAAAGGCCTTGAGGTGCCTGCCCATTTCACCGGCACGGGACATATCTTAAACCTACTCTTTGAGACCTACGTCGAAGACAGCATCGTCCAACCGACGTTTGTCTACGGGCATCCGATTGAGATTAGCCCGCTCGCGAAAAAAAGCGAAGACGAGCGTTTCACCGAACGCTTTGAAGTCTTTATCGACACCCGCGAATACGCCAACGCCTTTAGCGAACTCAACAACCCGATCGACCAAAAAGAACGATTCTTAGCGCAGCTTAAAGAAAAAGACCTCGGCAACGTTGAGGCGACCGAGATGGACGAAGACTACGTTGAGGCGCTTGAATATGGCATGCCCCCGGCGGGCGGCCTCGGCGTCGGCATCGACCGGCTGGTCATGCTTCTCACCAACTCACCATCGATCCGCGACGTCATCTTGTTTCCCCACATGCGCCACAAAAAATAAGCACCCTCGCGGTGCTTTTTTTACGCATTCAGGCGTGATAGGGTAATTTACTTCCCCTTTCCTCTGTGTCCTATGATATAATAACCGCGACGACGCAAAAAGGAGATTGCCCATGAATGAAAACAAACCGCCGTTTGTCTTAAACACGAGAAACACCCTCTACATCAGCCTCGCGTTCTTCTCGATCCTCATGTTTTGGCAAATCTATAACTTATACGGTACCTACTTCATTGACGAACTGCTTGGACAACGATTCCCTGAACGTTTCCCCGAACGCGAAGACCGCGCGTATGTCGTCGGCATCATCATGGCGCTGGATAACTTCTTTGCGCTGTTTATGCTTCCGATTTTCGGGGTCTTATCCGATAAGACGAAGTCTCGCTTCGGACGCCGCATGCCCTACATCATCTTAGGCATGTTCGCCGCCGCCATCGTCTTCCCGTTTATCGCCATTGCCTACATCGCCAACAGCTTGGTTGGCGTCGTGATTCTGATGTTGATGGTCTTGATTATTATGAACATCTACCGCAACCCGGCCATTGCCCTGATGCCTGACATCACACCGAAGCCGCTCCGTTCCAAAGCCAACGGCATCATCAACCTGATCGGTTACATC
>SLFZ01000055.1 GCA_007123975.1 Candidatus Izemoplasma sp.
CAAAACCCGAAGCAAAACCCGAAGCAAAACCCGAAGCAAAACCCGAAGCAAAACCTGAGCCCAAAAAGGCCCCTGAAGCGCCTAAAAAAGACGCCGCGGAACTTGAGAAGCTTACTGTTCCCGAACTTCGTGAAATGGCCAAAGAAAAGGGCCTCACTGGATACAGCAAACTGAAAAAAGCTGAGCTGATTGACGCATTGTTGAAATAAAGAGAGCTTTTTCAGCTCTCTTTTTCAAAAAGCCGTCGCTTCTGGTTTGAAAGCGATGGCGAGTATGGTAAAATATTGACGAATGACAATGGAGGTAATATCATGGCAGTAACGGCACAACTGGTGAAACAACTCCGCGACAAAACCGGCGCGGGAATGCTCGATTGTAAAAAAGCTCTCGTCGAAACCGACGGAGACCTCGATAAAGCGGTAGACTATCTGCGCGAAAAAGGCATCGCGACCGCTGCGAAGAAAGCAGGAAGAATCGCTGCAGAGGGCCTTTGTAACGTCCTCGTTGACGGGGATAAAGCGGTCCTTTACGAACTCAACTCAGAAACCGACTTCGTCGCGAAAAACGATGAGTTCCTTGCCTTACTTGAAAACATCGGCACGACGATTATGAAAAGCAATGTGACTACCCTTGAAAAAGCCTTAGAACTCGACATGGGCGGCAAAAGCATCGCCGATCGCATCATTGACGCGACCGCGAAAATTGGTGAGAAGCTCACGCTCCGCCGCGTGCAAGTCCGCACCAAAGAAGAAGGCATGACATTCGGTCACTACCGTCACATGGGCGGCAAAATCGTCACCCTCGCCATCATCGAAGGCGGCGACGACGAGGTTGCCAAAGACGTGGCCATGCACGTGGCCGCAAACAACCCGCTCTATCTAGACCAACGCGACGTGAGCGAAGACGTGCTCGCGCATGAACGCGACGTGCTTCGCAAGCAAGCGCTTGAAGAAGGCAAACCAGAAAAAATCGTCGACAAGATGGTCGAAGGACGCCTTAACAAGTACTTAAAAGAAATCTGCCTGGTCGATCAACCGTTTGTAAAAGACGGCGACATCACGGTCGGGAAATACTTGCAAAACGCCAACGCCAAGCCGGTAGGGTTTGTGCGTCTTGAAGTCGGCGAAGGCATTGAGAAACGTCAAGACGATTTCGCCAGCGAAGTGAAATCGCAAATGAAGGGATAAAACGGCAGGGCACTTTTTTGTGTCCTCCTTTTATAAGGAACGGGGGAATACCTAGATGACTGAACGAAAACGCTTAATCATTAAACTTAGCGGCGAAGCCCTCTCCGGTGATGACGGCAAAGCCATCGACCCGCTTCGCGTCAAAGCAATCGCCGAAGAAATCAAGGACGCCTACGACCTTGGCCTGTTTGAAATCGGCGTCATCGTCGGCGGCGGAAACATTTGGCGCGGCATTACCGCAAGCGAGATGGGCATGGAGCGCTCAAGCGCGGATTACATGGGCATGATTGCGACGATTATCAACGCCTTGGCCTTGCAAAACGCGCTCGAAGCCCTAGGCGTTGAAACGCGGGCAATGACGAGCTTGAACATTCCGCAAGTCGCCGAACCATACATCCGCCGACGCGCCATTCACAACCTTGAAAAAGGCATGATTGTGATTTTTGGCGGCGGCACCGGAAACCCCTACTTCAGCACCGACACCACCAGCGCCCTTCGGGCGGCAGAAATTGGGGCTAAAACCATTTTGATGGCGAAAAACGGAGTTGACGGCGTGTACGATTGCGATCCGAAATCAAACAACAAAGCGAAACGCTTCGCAACCCTGACGCATCACGAAGTTCTTGAAAGCAACTTGCAAGTCATGGACTCAACGGCCGCGGCGCTCTGCAAAGACAACAACATTGAAATCGTCGTGTTCGACATGAACATCAAGGGCAACATCAAGCGCGCAGCGCTTGGTGAAAACATTGGAACGGTGATTAAATAAAGGAGGTATGGCAAATGGTAGACGACATTTTACTCGACGCTGAAGAACGCATGGAGGGCTCCATTAAAGCGCTGAATCGCGAACTATCTAAAGTGCGTACTGGACGCGCCAACCCTGGCATGCTCGACCAGGTGCAAGTCAATTACTACGGTGTACCTACACCAATTTCCCAAGTCGGGAACATCTCAGTTCCCGAACCCAACCAACTTTTGATTCGACCTTACGACAAAAACATGGTTAAAGAAGTGGAGAAGGCGATTTTGGCAGCCAACCTCGGCGTTACACCCAACAACGAAGGTGAACACATTCGTATCGTGTTGCCGAAACTGACCGAAGAACGGCGCCAACAATTGGTCCGCGACGTCAAGAAGATCGCTGAAGAAGCGCGCGTTGCCATCCGCAACGTTCGCCGTGACGCCAACGAGGGAGTCAAAAAACTCGAAAAGCAGGGCGAACTATCGGAAGACGACAGCAAAGGCTACCAGGAAGACGTCCAGGAGCTGACGGATTCATTCGTTGAAAAAGTCGCAAAAATCGTCGAAGATAAAGAAAAAGACCTGATGGTCATCTAACCGCCCGCAAGGGTGGTTTTTCTTTTCGATACGCCGGTTTTGGTGTATAATAAGTCTTGCATATGAATCGGAGGATGCGTGATGATGCGACGTAAAAACGTGACCAAGCGCCCACTGCCGAAACACATCGCCATCGTCTTGGATGGCAACGGCCGTTGGGCAAAAAAACGTGGACTTCCACGAACCGCGGGACACCAACGCGGTGCGCAAAACCTTGAGCGCATCGCCGTTTTCGCGTCCCAGCTCGGCATCGGGGTCATGAGCGTTTACGCCTTCAGCACGGAAAACTGGCAGCGGCCACAAGCCGAAGTCGATTATTTGATGAAGATGCCGAAACTCTTTGAAGACGAGTACGAGGAGGCGTTTCGTGCCTCCGACATCAAAGTCGTTTTCAGCGGTCGTCGCGACCGCTTAAGCAAGGAAAACATCGACTTGCTTAAGCGCGTCGAAGAAGAAAGCAAAGACAGACAGGGCATGGTGCTCAATGTCTGTTTAGATTACGGTGGACGTGATGAAATTGTTCGCGCCATTGACACGCTGAAGAACCATGAAGAACCCATCGATGAAGCCACCTTGGGCGCTGCGCTCGATACCGGCGCGCTGCCCCCGGTGGATTTGTTGATTCGCCCTGGCGGCGAGCAACGGATATCCAATTTTATGCTCTGGCAAGCGGCTTATGCGGAACTTGTGTTCATGAAGACGCCGTGGCCGGCGTTTTCCAAGCGCCACCTGCTTAAGGCCGTGGCCAACTACCAAAAACGCAACCGCCGTTTCGGCGGCTTGAAAGGGCGTGCGTAAGATGAAACAACGCGTCACCACCGGCGTTATCCTCGCCGTCGTGCTTATCCCCTTGCTTTTTATCGGCGAAGCGTGGTTTTACGCCGCCGTTTCCTTGCTTGCCCTGATTGCCTCGGGGGAACTCTTTTTCCTGATGCACCGCAGCGATAAGCCTCGGTACGTTTTGTTTACGCTTTGGCTTTTAACATCGTATGGACTGTACTGGGTTTTGTTGAGTGTGTATCTCGGGACGCTTGTCGGCGAGTGGCTTGTGTTGTCGCTCTTTGTGCTCGTTGCGACGTTGTCGATGGTGGCCCTCTTTGATAAAAGCATCAAGGTCAACGCCGTTACCCAAGCGCTCTTTGCGATTCTGTTTGTGGCGGTGGCGTTTTCAGCCATTTCGATGGTGCGAAGCCACGGTGTTTTGGTGCTTGTCTATGTCTTAATGGTGGCGATGCTTACCGACATGTTTGCCTACTTTGTCGGCATCAGCTTCGGCAAACGCAAGCTCGCTCCCACCGTGAGCCCGAAAAAAAGCGTGGAAGGCGCGATCGGAGGAACCGTGATAGGCGTCGCGATCGCCGGCGTGTTCGCGGGTGTGTTCGATGTTTTTGATGTGCCCACGACGCTTACGCTCGTGGCTGTGCTTGTCATCGGCGGTATCTTTATTTCCGTCATGGCGCAAATTGGCGACCTTGTCGCCTCGAACTGGAAACGCGAACACGACGTAAAAGATTTCTCCAACCTGATGCCAGGTCATGGCGGTGTGCTCGATCGCTTTGATTCGAGTGTGTTTGCGGCGATGGGCCTGGTCATCGTGATGATGATTCTCGGGGTGTTTTGAGTGAAACGCATTGTTTTGCTTGGGGCCACCGGAAGCATTGGAAGTCAGACGGTTGAGATTATCGCCCAACACCCGGAGCGTTTTCAACTCGTGGGCATTGCCTACGGGAGTCAGACCGATGTCGCGTTGCGATTGGTTACCGAGCACGATGTAAAAATGGTTTCCGGACCAATGAAAGATCAAGGTCGCTTTCCTGAGGCAACGTTTTTCGATCATGAATCGCTGGATGCGTTTGTGAACGCTTTTGATGAACCGGTTGTCGTGGTGAACGCGCTCGTTGGAGCCATCGGCTTAAAGCCGACCCTTGCGGCACTTAACAAGGGGTTTGACGTCTTGCTTGCGAACAAAGAAACCTTGGTCATTGGCGGCGCGTTGATTAAAGCGGCGCTGGAAAAAACCACGGCGTCGCTCATCCCGATCGACAGCGAACACAGCGGCATCGCCCAGTGCTTAAAGGGCGCGCATGCCGACGATATTGAGAAGGTTGTTATCACCACAAGCGGCGGAAGCTTTCGCGACAAATGCAAGGATGATTTAGAACACGTGACCGTGGCTGACGCGCTTAAGCATCCGAACTGGACGATGGGCGCAAAGATTACCATCGATTCGGCGACGATGATGAACAAGGTGTTTGAAATCATCGAGGCGCACTGGCTGTTCGGACTTGATTACGATCGCATCGAGGCTGTTTTGCACCGACAAAGCATCGTCCATGGCATGGTCCATTTTAAGGATGGAAACGTGCTTTGGCACGTCGGCCCGCCCGACATGCGCATCCCCATTCTATCCGCTTTAGAAGGCGATGACCGATTGGTATACCGCAGCGTCTTTGACATCACCAAGTTCGAATCCTTAACGTTCGAACCGATTGATTCCGACCGTTACTCGCTCTTTGATTTAGGCGTGGCGGTCGCGAAAAAAGGCGGCGCACACACCACGGTCTTAAACGCCGCCAACGAAGAAGCAGTGAGGCTTTTCTTGAACAAAACAATACGTTTTACCGACATAGAACGCATCATCGCCGATTGCCTAACGGCATTTGATAACGGACACGACACCTCACTTAAGGGCGTGCTCAAACTCGATGCCGAGGTGCGGCGATACATCATGACACGATACACGGATGGTGAAAACACATGATTGTAGTAAACATTCTTGGATTTGTCTTTTTGCTGGGGCTGGTGATTCTTATTCACGAGCTTGGGCATTATATCATGGCTAAACGCGCCGGCATATTGTGCCACGAGTTTGCGCTTGGCATGGGACCAATCCTTTACAGCAAGAAAAAAGGCGAAACCCTCTTCAGCATTCGCGCGATTCCAATCGGCGGTTTTGTCTCGATGGCGGGCGAAGAGATGACGACGGAACTCGTCAAAGTCGGCCGTGAGGTCAGGCTCGTCTTCGGCGACGATGAACGCGTCACACACATCGTGTTAGACCCGACCGATCAGCGCTATCCCGATGCCGAATCGGTGATGGTTGAGTTCGTTGATTTGCAGGCCAAAGACGGCGGAAAACTCTACATTAACCACCATGAAGTTCGCCGGGACGCATTTTACGTTCTTAGCAACAAAGAAATGCAGATTGCGCCGTATGACCGCAGCTTTGAATCGAAGAAGCTCGGGCAGCGCTTCGGCACCATCGTCGCCGGCCCGGTGATGAACTTTTTGTTGGCATTGGTGATTTTCTTCATCGCCTCGCTCTTTGTTGGTCAGCCGGTCGAAAGCGATACGGAAATCGGTGGAGTTGCACCCGAATCTCCGGCCGATCGCGCAGGGCTAGTAGAAGGCGACCGTTTGATTGAAATCAACGGCATGCCAATCAGCGACTGGGATGACATTCGCATGGCGCTTCGAAGCGGCGATTGGGGAGCCCCTGTGGACGTCACAATCGAGCGCGATGGCGCCGACATCGTTCACACCATCACCCCGAGGTTGTCGTTCTTTGCGTACGGGTTTTCAAGCGATCCGACCGTTGATGATGCGGTTGTTGTTGGCACCGTCGGCAACAACACTGCGGCGTCGAACGCACGAGAGCTGAACACCGACACACGCACGCCTTTACAGACAGGCGATGAGATACTTTCGATAGGGTATGCCGGAGACACCCCGACACCGGTCACCAGTTGGGACGACGTGGTCACGTTTATGCAAGACAACGAACAGGGACGCGACACCATCATCGAAGTTCGTCGTGACGATAACGGCGATACCGTTACCAAAACCCTGTTTTTTGAACCCTTGGACAACGACTTCCTTCGTGGCCAACGCGTTGAGCCAATTCAAAGCGCCATCGGCATTGGCCCGACCTACGCCTTTGATTTCTTCGCGGCGTTTCCGACGGCCGGCCGCCAACTCGGTGCGGTGTCGATGCAAATATTCCGTACCATCGGCGCCCTCTTTGGCGATTCGCGTGTCGGCGTTGGCGACTTAGCCGGCCCGATTGGCATCTACGACATCACCACCCAGTTCATCAGCCAAGGCGCGCTTGATTTCCTCGTGTGGATTGGGTTCTTGAGCGTGAACCTCGGGTTCATCAACCTCTTGCCGATACCGGCGCTTGACGGTGGCAGATTGGTCTTTTTGGGCTACGAAGCCGTGGCGCGA
Organism: Candidatus Izemoplasma sp.; assembly: GCA_007123975.1. Lineage (GTDB taxonomy): Bacteria > Bacillota_I > Bacilli_A > Izemoplasmatales > Izemoplasmataceae > SLQR01. Next base: position 6,756 of record SLFZ01000055.1, read on the forward strand.
CGCCCGGTCAATAAAACCGTTGAAAACACCCTGCATTTCATCATGTTTGTGCTGTTGATCACGTTGTTTGTGTTTATCGCCTTCAACGACGTGTTACGTTTGCTTAATTAATAAAGGATGGTGTAAGAAATGAAACAACGCATGTTTTTCGTACCAACATTAAAAGAGGCACCGAAAGACGCCGAAGTCAAGAGCCATAAACTGATGGGGCGTGCCGGGTTGATCAAGCAACTCGCTGCCGGCATTTATACGTACTTGCCGCTGGCACAACGCGTCATCCGTAAGATTGAGACGATTGTCCGTGAGGAACTTGACTCGCGTGGCTGCAGCGAGATGCTGATGCCGGCGCTTCAACCTCGCGATATCTGGGATGAATCGGGTCGTTGGGCTGAATACGGCCCGGAGCTGATGCGCCTTAAGGACCGCAAAGAGCGCGATTTTTGCCTCGGTCCAACGCACGAAGAAGTCATCACCGCGGCGGTTAGGGAGTACGTGAATTCCTATAAGAAACTGCCGCTTGCCTTGTATCAGATTCAAACGAAATTCCGCGATGAAATGCGCCCGCGTTTTGGCTTGATGCGTGGACGTGAATTCATCATGAAAGACCTTTATACCTTCAGCGAGAACGGCGAGGACCTCGATTATTGGTACAACCTGATGAAGGAAGCCTACACCCGTGTGTTTGAACGTGTTGGATTGTCGACACGCATCGTTTCAAGCGACGTCGGTCAAATCGGTGGCGACACGGCCGATGAGTTCATGGTCATGAGCGAGGTTGGCGAAGACACAATCACCTACTGTACCTCGTGTGCTTACGCGACCAACCAGGAGTTTAGCGGTCTTAAAGCCGGGGACACATGTCCAGAGTGCGGTGGCACCATCGCAACCGCGAAAGGCATTGAAGTAGGCAACATCTTCAAACTCGGCACCAAGTACTCTGAAAGCATGAACGCGACCTTCACCGACCGCGACGGCAAGCTTAAACCGATTATTATGGGCTGTTACGGGCTTGGCATCAGCCGGACGTTGATGGCGATTGTGGAACAGCATAGCAACGACGACGGCATCGTCTGGCCTGAGGAAGTTCGCCCATTCGATGTGCACATCGTGCCGGTTCAGTATAAGGACGAAGAACACATAAATAAGGTTAATGCATTGTATGAAAATCTGCGAAGCCGTTATGATTGTTTACTTGACGACCGTGACGAACGCGCCGGCGTGAAATTTAAAGACGCCGATTTGATTGGCGTGCCGATTCGCGTCGTCATCGGCAAAGGATTCGCCGATGGGGTGGTCGAGTTGATTGATCGCCGGACAAACGAAACAAGAGAAATTCCAGTCGAAGGCTTAGTTGAGGCGTTATCAAGCCTTATCTAAGAAAAGAAAAAAAGACGGGCGCTTTTGTTTGACAAACGCGCCCGTTTTTAATACACTGGTTACTAGCGACGTTGACCAACCGCCTTTTGGGCTCAAAAATCAGGGCTTATGAACGATTGAAAAAAATAGGCGAAAGGTGTTGACTTTGCGAAAGATAAGTTATATACTCTTTATTGCGGGCCGCGAGAAACGGCAAAACACGGTCCCCGGACGAGGAAAATATCTTGTCCGAAACGCAGTGCATTTCTTGACTAAATAGTGCCGATGATGTACAATATTAAGGCACTCCAAAAATGCATCGCACGGTCTTTGAAAACTGGATAGAACAGAATTGTCTTTGAGTAAGGTTAGGAAACAAACAAACCTTAAGAGCTAACTTCGTAAGAAGTTACGATACTTTTATGGAGAGTTTGATCCTGGCTCAGGATGAACGCTGGCGGCATGCCTAATACATGCAAGTCGAACGAGAAGCCCTTCGGGGTTTCTAGTGGCGAACGGGTGAGTAACACGTAAGGAACTTGCCCTAAAGTCGAGGATAACCACGGGAAACTGTGGCTAATACTGGATAGGACATTCACCCGCATGGGAGAATGTTTAAAGGCGCTTTCGGGCGTCGCTTTAGGAGAGCCTTGCGCAGCATTAGCTAGTTGGTAGGGTAACGGCCTACCAAGGCGATGATGCTTAGCTGGACTGAGAGGTTGAACAGCCACACTGGGACTGAGACACGGCCCAGACTCCTACGGGAGGCAGCAGTAGGGAATTTTCGCCAATGGACGAAAGTCTGAGCGAGCAATGCCGCGTGAACGATGAAGGTCTTCGGATCGTAAAGTTCTGTTGTTAAGGAAGAACAGACTTATGAGGAAATGCATAGGTTTTGACGGTACTTAACCAGAAAGCTCCGGCTAACTACGTGCCAGCAGCCGCGGTAATACGTAGGGAGCGAGCGTTATCCGGAATTATTGGGCGTAAAGCGTGCGTAGGCGGTTTTTTAAGTCAA
>SLFZ01000026.1 GCA_007123975.1 Candidatus Izemoplasma sp.
ATTGATGGACGAGGCCGCCGACATCATCGCCGACGTGCTCAAAAGCATTCCCGAATCCGAAGAAGAAGTCGTTCGCGACTTGATGAAGCATGCCGACCGCTAAAACCATCGTCGTCACCGGCGCCTCAAGCGGCATCGGTTTCGAGTTGGCACGGCGGTTGTACGATGACGGACACCGCGTCATCGGATGCTCGCGCACCTACCCGAAGCAACCCTATGACTTCGAGTACATGATCTGCGATCTCAAACAAGAATCGTCGATGGTGGACTTCTCCAAGGCTTTTTCAAAGCAACACGACCACCTTGACGTGCTCATCAACTGCGCCGGCATGGGGGTCGCTGGAGCGATTGAAGAAACGTCGTACCAACAAGCCCTGAAGACCCACCAAATCAACGTGCTCGGGCCGTTTATGTTGACGCAGTTGTTGTTGCCGCTATTGCGCAATGCCTCGCGCCCGAAAGTCATCATGATCGGCAGCGTTGCCGGCGTTATCTCGATTCCTTTCCAAGCGTTTTACTCCATGAGCAAAGCTTCCCTCGCCTCGCTCACCGAGTCTTTAAGGCTTGAACTCAAGCCGTTCGGCGTGGACGTGTCGAACGTCATGCCGGGAGACACAAAAACCGATTTCACCGTGCATCGTCAGACAAACGTCCTCACAGATTCGCCCTATAAAGCGCGCGTCGAACGGTCTATTAAACGCATGGAACACGACGAACGCCATGGGAAAGACCCCATCACCGTGGTCAACGTGGTTCGCAAGCTGATGCGAAAGAAACGCATGAAGGCTCATGTTGTCGTCGGGTTCAAGTACAAGGTCATCGTCTGGCTCGCGAAGCGTCTGCCGATGCGGTGGCGTGAGCGCGTCGTCTACAAACTCTACGGAAAATAAGGGCGTCTGTGGCGTCCTTTTCATTTGCGCCTTGATTAGGGTGCAAAGGGCGAGGAAGTGTGATAAAATAAGCCTAGCATTGTAAGGAGTTGATACCGTGCGCGCCTACAAAGAAGGATTGAACGTCTTCACCACCTTGTTCACGTTTAAAGACTATAAGCCCGGAGAGCGACTCATCAAGCTGCTTTTCATGCCGCTGGCCGTGCCGTTTTGTGTTCTCATGTATTTGTTCACCGCGTTGTGCTACACCATCGAACGCGTGCTGTCGCCGATTTTTAGGCGGTTTTTGATTTTCCAACTGAAGATGATGCAAACCCGCGCCAACACCACAGATTTGTGGCGTCGCCGCGGCTACAGCGTCCTTAACGTCATCGTCACGATTCTTTTGTTGCCTTTCATCATGACCTATTTCATCGCCCTTTTGCTGAAAAGCCTTGGAAAATACCTAATGCGTTACGTCGTGCTCAAGCTCGATTTCGCCGTCCGCTTTACGCCGCAAGACATCGAGCTTTTTGACGATTTCCAAAAACCCGGTCAAAACCCGATGACATCGATGATGCAAGATGCCCAAAACACGGAATCCCTGGGAAAAATTCTCGAACAGTACGTCAGCCAAGTCCCCGAGGATGAGCCGACCATCATCGACGACGATGATTCGGAACGAGAAGACGTTTAACCCGAAGAGTCACCTCCCTGACCTATCGAGCACAACCGAGCTCGATGCCCCGACCAACGACTGATAAAGGACGGATTGCCATGATCGAACAATACAAACAGTTCTTCATGTCCGATGAACTCACCGACATTACCCCATACGCCCAAGCAATCATCGACGACGACGTCGAAGCGTTCGTGCAGGTTTTTGAGCCATACGCCGACAAAGAACTGATGATCGACCCAATCGAAATCGCCGCCGCTTATGGCAGCGAGGCTGTTTTTGATTACCTCGTGAAGACGTACGACTATTCCGATTACCACAACCCGTTTCGCTTAACTTTGCCCGTGGTCTTAATCGTGTTTGAGCGTGAAAGCATGCTTGTCGATGCGCTTGACGCCATTCCTTTTGGTGCCCAACAGATGCTCGCGATGTATGAACACATGGTCGATCACAAAGACGTCGACTACTTTAAACAGTTTCACAAAGCCTACGGCATCGACAAGAAGCACCGCCGTGATTTGGTGAAAATCTCGTTGAACAACGAAGACGTTTTCAGCTATCTTATCCACCTTGCGCCTTACAAAAAGCACTTAAAACACGAATCGATCGTGTACGAAATTATCGCCTATCACCAAAACATGCTCAGTTACATCGAAGACATCGAAGATTTGTCCGAACACTTTGAGATCGACGCCTTCGTGCCGGTCTTAAAACTGACCGATAAAGCCCTTTTCGAACGCACCATCGACTTCATGCTCGCACGCAAACTTGACATGAACACCATCAACGAGTTCGGCTTGACGTTTTTCCATGAAGCCCTCCGTCACGCTGCCAATCCGGATTATGTGTTCTACCTTTACGAAAAAGGTGGCGATCCGCACCGTCGCACCGACCGCGGCTACCCATCGGCGCATCAGATGCTCTTTCAAGCCGCCGGGTTCTGCCTTGAACTGTCCTCAATCGTCGATTTTGATGAAGAGGATTACTTCGGTCTGACGCTTGCCGATTACGACACACACCAACGCAAGACGAAGCTCCAACTGCTCGATGTGCTCTTGGTGGTGAAACTCGTCTTGAACATGGACGAAAGCGCCATCTATGAGCTTGATAACGCCGAATTTTATGACCTCGCCGGGATTCACGGCATCGACCTTTTCTTGAACGCCTACAGCGTCATTGCCTTTGAAAACGCCTCCCTACGAGAACGATTCCAGTTCGAAATGGGCAGCGACATCGAGGTCGATGATGTCACCCCACTTAAAGACACACTCGGTGAGGCTTTCCCCTTCGACATCGATTCGTCGCTTGAACTGATTAACGATCTCATCGCGCTGGAAGACGACGATTTCGAGGCGCTCGCACGGTTCGCTCGGGAGAACCGCACGCGTCTCGTCATCACCACCGACGGCGCCGACGTCAACAAAATCGGCCACGTCGAAATCGTGATTGACAAGGACGGATCAATCACGAAAAACGCCACCGTCCACACCAATTACCTCGATGTCTATTACCTTCACCAGTACTACGACATCCCGCTTGAGAACATCACCTACATCCCGCCCGTCTCCAAAGGGCAACGCTTCTTAAGCTAACTCCCCTGATTCGCTCGCGCTGTCAGCGGAGCCACCCACGCGAGCTCCTCGTGTGGGAATCCACATGAAAGGATGACACCCATCGAAACCAAAAACATCGCGTTACTGATCGATGGTGAGAACATCTCACCGTCGTACATCGAAATCATTGTCGACGAAGCCAATAAAGTCGGGAAAATCAACTACCGGCGCGTGTATGGCGACTGGACAACGCCACAACTGACCAGTTGGAAAGACAAAATCAACGAGTTTGGGCTCACGCCCGTCCAACAATACGCCTACACCTCGGGAAAAAACGTCTCCGACTTCACGCTGATCATCGACGCCATGGACATTCTTTATTCGGGAAAAGTCGACAGTTTCGCCATCGTCACAAGCGATTCCGACTTCACGAAACTCGTCACCCGTCTTAAAGAAGACAACATCTTTGTCATCGGCATGGGCGAATCAAAGACGCCCATCGCGCTTGTCAACTCCTGTGATGCGTTCACCTACCTCGACAAGATGCTCAACGGCGACAAGCCCGACGACGACAAAGCCAAGGCTTCCAAAACATCGAAGAAGAAGACCAAAAGCGAAAGTTCAATCACGCCGCTTAAGAAAATCAAGAGCGAACTGAAACAGATTATCGCCGACAACTTAGAAGACGACAACTACGCCTACTGGAGCGTGGTCGCGCAGCTGCTTCAAAAGAAGTTCCCGGGCTTCCACCCGCGCAATTACGGCCAACAGGTTCGTCCGCTCACGTTCTTCCAAAACATGGACGAGTTTGAGACGAAGAAAACCAAAAGCGTCATCTACATCCGCCACAAAGGCACATAAAAAACGGCGCCGTCACGGTGAAGACGGCGCCGTTTTTATTTGCGAATGAGGAATCGCTCCTCAATCGGTTTGAACGTTTTGTCTTTGGGGCTTCCTGTGGGCTTGCCAAAGGGCATTTGCGCAGCCAACCTCCAGCCTTTGGGTACCTTGAAGGTGGCTTCGACCTCGTCGTCGATAATCGGGTTGTAGTGTTGCAAACTGGCGCCAAGCCCGGCATCGGCGAGCATCGTCCACACCGCGAACTGCGCCATGCCTTGCGATTGGTTCGCCCAAAGTTCCCACTTTTCCTTGGCCTTGGGAAACTTCGCCTGCAAGGCTTCGATGGTCGGCCAATCGTCGAAGAAGAGGACGGTGCCATAGGCGTGTTTAAAACCGGCAATTTTTTCTTTGGTTTTCTTGAATTTCTCTGGCGTGATGCGCTTTTTCAAGGTCGCCAACACGATGTCCCACAGCGCATCATGTTTCTCACCAAGCAAAAGCACCATGCGTTGGTGTTGGGCGTGGTAGGGACTAGGCATGTGCTTGAGCGTCTCCGCCAATCGGGCTTGAAGCTCGCTGTCGGTCATCGTCGTTTCACGGCTTAGTTCATAGCGTGACCGACGTTTTAAGATGGCCTGATTAAAAGCGTTCATGGTATCAACCTCCTCCCTCATTATACGAAATAATCGGCGTCTCGCCAAGCGATGTAAAAAGCGGACGGTGTCCGCTTTTGACTTAGTACATGCCCGGCATGCCGGCTGGTTCGGTGTCTTTGTCGTTGTCGTCTGGAACCTCGACCACGGCGGCTTCGGCGGTAATGAACATGGCCGCAATGGACGACGCGTTAAGCACGGCGCTGCGCGTGACCTTGGTCGGGTCGACAATGCCGGATTCGATCATGTTGACCCAGGCGCCTTTTTTGGCATCAAAGCCCATGTTGGCGTCGACGGTAAGCTGCTTTTCGAGGATGTCTTTGCCGTCGTAGCCGGCGTTCTCAGCGATTTGCTCGATGGGTTTAAGCAGCGCCTCAAGCACGATGTTTATGCCTTTTTGAATGTCGATTTCTTCGTCTTTAAGTTCGTCTTTAAGCGCTTTATAGGCGCTGACAAGGCTCGCGCCGCCGCCGCAGATGATGCCCTCTTCAACGGCCGCCTTGGTGGCGTTTAAGGCGTCTTCAATGCGCAGTTTCTTGTCTTTCAGCTCGACTTCGCTTAAGGCGCCAACTTTGACGATGGCGACGCCGTCGGTGAGTTTTCCGAGGCGCTCGTTAAGGCGTTTCTTGTCGTAGTCTGAAGTGGTGTTTTCCAGTTGTTTCTTAATTTCTTGGGCGCGTTCTTCGATCAGGGATTTGCTGCCGGTGCCTTCCAATATGGTGGTGTTTTCTTTGGTGATGACAATCTTTTTCGCCATGCCAAGGTCATCGATGCTCATGTTTTTCAGTTCCATGTCGAGGTCTTTGGCGTAGAAATTCGCGCCGGTGATGGTGGCGATGTCGGTGAGCACCTCTTTTTGGTTGTCGCCGAAGCCTGGGGCTTTGGTCGCAACGACGTTAAAGGTGCCGCGGAGTTTGTTGACGATGAGGGTGCTGGTGACTTCGTTTTCGATGTCGTCGGCGATGATGAGCAGCGGCTTGTTGTTTTCCACGACTTGTTCAAGCACCGGTAAGACGTCTTTGATGGTGCTAATCTTATGGTCGGTGACCAAGACGTGCGCGTTTTCAAGCACGACTTCCATCTTTTCACGGTCGGTGACCATATAGGGCGAGACATAGCCTTTGTCGTACTGCATGCCTTCGACGATGTCGAGTTCGGTGTCGAAGCCTTTTGATTCATCGACGCTGATGACGCCGCTTTTTCCGACCTTTTCCATCGCGTTGGCGATGATGTCGCCAATCTCTTTCGATCCGCTTGAAACGGTCGCTACGCTGGCGATGTCTTCGTTGGTTTCAATCGAACGGCTCGTATCCAACAAGTGGCTGGCGACGCGGCGGCCAGCCTTCTCGATGCCTTCGCGCAGAAGCACGGGGTTGGCGCCTTTATCGACGGCTCGGATGCCTTGATGAATCATCGCTTGGGCAAGCAACGTGGCCGTGGTGGTGCCGTCTCCTGCGACGTCGTTGGTTTTTGAGGCAACTTCTTGGACGAGTTTTGCGCCCATGTTTTGGTACTTGTTTTTGAGCTCGATTTCCTTCGCGATGGTGACGCCGTCGTTGGCGATTAACGGCGCACCATAGCTCTTTTCAAGCATCACGTTGCGGCCTTTGGGACCAATCGTGATTTTGACAGTGTCGGCGAGTTTGTCGACGCCTTTGAGCATCGCATGCCGTGCTTCTTTGGAAAACAGAATGTCTTTGCTCATGTTACGCTCCCTCCACAATCGCTAAAATATCGGATTCTTTGAGAATGAGGTATTTTTTGTCGTCAAAGGTGATTTCCGTGGTTGCGTAGGCTTTAAACACAACCTTATCACCGACTTTGACCGACAGCGCGTTGCCCTCTTTGCCCGGTCCAACGGCGGTAACCTTCGCCATCTGCGGCCGTTCGTTATCCTTCGCGGTCAGAATAATGCCGCTTTTCGTCTTGTTTTCTTCTTTTTCGGGCTCCAAGACAACGTGATCATAGAGTGGTTTAAGCATGAAATCAATTCCTCCTTTTTTCACTTTGGCACTCGTGTTCCTTGAATGCTAATAAAAATATACAAAACTTTTTTTCGCTTGTCAAGGGGTGTGAACACAGAAGTTCATAAAACCCTAAAACACTTTGTTATAGACGTTCATAGGAAGAAGAAGTGAACACAATGGCACGGTGTGGTATGGTGTTTTCGCGATGCATCGACCGCAACCATGAGATGGGCAAAATCCCGAAAATGTGCAGTATTCAAGGGCTAGTTATGGTATACTTGGTAACGGACGCGCCTTTTATGCCAACCTACGCCAACAACGGATGTGATGACCTTGAACGACACGATTGACCGCCTTATTGACATCGCCTTAACCGAAGACATGCCAGCTGGCGACGTAACCACAGACGCCCTTTTCACGGCCCAACAAAGTCAAGCCCACGCCATCGCCAAAGCCGACGGCGTGGTGTCGGGACTCGACGTGTTCGCACGCGTTTTTACCCGCATCGATCCTTCGCTGCACGTGGTTCCCTTCGTGAAAAACGGCGATTTCGTCCAAACAGGGACGACCATCGCACGCGTTGAAGGCGCCAACGCAGTCATTTTAAAGGCCGAACGGACCGCCCTCAACATGCTGCAACGGATGAGTGGCATCGCCACCGAAACGCGCCGCTACGTGGATGCGGTTAAGCACACCTCGTGTAAGATTCTCGATACCCGCAAGACCGCGCCTGGATTGCGTGAACTTGACAAACGCGCCGTGCGCGAAGGCGGCGGCACCAACCACCGCCAATCCTTGTCGGATATGGCGATGCTTAAAGACAACCATATCACAGCCGCCGGTGGCATTTCCAAGGCCGTCGAAAAGGTGCGCAGCCGCGTTGGTGAAACGATTAAAATCGAAGTCGAAGTCGATACCATCGACGGCTTTAAAGAAGCGCTAACGACCTCCGCCGACTGGATCATGCTCGACAACATGGACCTAGTGACCATGCGCCGTTGTGTGGAACTCAACACGACCGGAAAAGTGCTTGAAGCAAGCGGAAACATGACTCTAGATCGCGTGGCATCGGTTGCCGAAACGGGTGTTGATTGCTTGTCTGTTGGCGCGTTGACGCATTCTGTGCAAGCGTTTGACGTTAGCCTTAAATTTATCGACAAAGCGGGTGAGAACCATGGATAAACAAACCATGATCAACGACATCAAACGTCTAAAAGAAGAGAAGAACGCCGTGATTTTGGCGCATTACTATCAACTTCCCGAGGTGCAAGATATTGCTGACTTTATCGGCGATTCCTACGCCCTCAGCAAACAAGCCGCAAACACAAGCGCCGACACCATTGTCTTTTGCGGCGTGCATTTCATGGCCGAGACGGCCAAGTTGCTGTCGCCGGATAAAACCGTACTTTTGCCAGAAATCGACGCCGGATGCCCGATGGCCGACCGCATCACGGCGGCGCAGCTGGCCGCCTACAAGGCAAAAAACCCCGACCGCACCGTGGTCTGTTATGTCAACTCGACAGCCGGGGTGAAGGCGTTATCGGATGTGTGTGTGACCAGTTCAAATGCTGAAAAAATCCTCGCGCACTACAAGGACCATAAAATCCTCTACGTGCCGGATAAAAACCTTGGCAATTACGCCAAACGCAAGTATAACCTCGACCTTGAAGCCTGGCCGGGGTTTTGCTGCATCCACAACGATCTCACGGTCGAGTTGGTTGACGCAATGCGTGAAAAACACCCCGAAGCGGCCTTTATCGTTCACCCGGAAGCGCCGCTTGACGTCCTTGACAAAGCCGATTACATCGGCGGTACCAAAGGCTTGATCGAGTTTGTCAAGCAATCACCCTACAAACGCTACATCGTCGGCACCGAAGAAGGCATCTTGCACCAAATGAGAAAAGAAGCCCCCGACAAAGACGTTGTCGTTTTAACGCCTGAACTGCGCTGTTACGACATGAAAAAGACAACGCTCGAAAGCGTTCACCGGGCCCTAAAAACCGATACGTACGCCATTGAAGTCGATTCGAGCGTTGCCGCAGGTGCACGCCGTGCCATCGACCGGATGATGGCGTTGAGCGAACAATGAACACGCACAAAGCCGACGTCATCATCGTCGGAGCCGGCTTATCCGGCCTTTACACGGCGCTTTTAATCAACCCTTCACGCCGCGTCATGCTGCTCGTGAAGTCGGCACTAGGCGAAAGCAACTCCAACCTAGCCCAAGGCGGCATCGCCGCCGAATTAAACCAGGAAAAACAGCTGATTGAAGCCCACATCGACGACACCATCAAAGCCGGGAGTCACCTCAATGACCCCGAAGCCGTGCGCGTGCTCGTCAACGAAGCCCACGACAACATCCGCACCCTTTTATCCCTTGGTGTCGCCTTTGACACCGATGAACACGGCACGATGCGAACGACCCGCGAGGGAGGTCACCGCAGCCCGCGCGTGCTTCACAGCGGTGGTGATCAAACCGGAAAAGACATGATTAACGCCCTTCACAGAGCCGTAAAGACACGATCGAACATCGTGGTTCACGAAAAAACAACGGCCATCGACCTGCTCGTCGACGACGGGCGGGTGCATGGTTTATCGGCCTTGGATGCGGACCACGACGTCCACATCTATTATGCGCCACACACGGTGCTTGCAACCGGCGGCATCGGCGCCGTGTACGCCGCCAGCACCAACAGTCCCGTCGCCACCGGCGATGGCATCGCAATGGCGCTACGGGCCGGCGTCACGGTCGAAAAGATGGCCTTTATCCAGTTTCATCCGACGGCATTTTTTAACCCGAAACAACCCGAAGGGCAGCGTTTCCTCATCAGTGAAGCCGTGCGAGGGGAAGGCGCGGTGTTGCGGAACATTGAAGGCGAGGCCTTCATGAAGAAGTACCACCCCGACGCCGATCTCGCACCACGCGACGTCGTCAGCCAGGCGATTCACCGCGAAATGTACGATACGTGGTGTGACCATGTGACGCTCGATACGCGCCATTTGGACACCGCCACCTTAAAATCACGCTTTCCATCAATCCATCAAGCGCTTAAAAACCAAGGCATCACCCTGGGCGAAGACTTGATTCCTGTGGCGCCGGTGCAACATTTCACCATCGGTGGCATCAAAACCGACCTCAACGGCCAGACCGACATGCCGGGGCTCTATGCGCTTGGCGAATGCGCCTCAACCGGCGCGCACGGCGCCAACCGCTTGGCGTCGAACTCGCTCCTCGAATGCGTTGTCTTTGGCCGCCGCATCGCCGACACAATCAACCGCGATGAGAAACAAGCCCGCAACATCGCCATCGACGTCGACTTTCCAAGCAGCGCGCCCTATAACTACGCCCCGTTGCGCAAGAAGCTCGGGATGATCATGGAAGAACACGCCGGCATCGTCAGAACCGCTAAAGGCCTCACAAAAGCAATAGAAGAACTTGAGGCCATGGGGAAAACCCTTGCCAAGTACCCGAACCGCCATCCTCGCTACCACGAGATGGTAAACATGATTGACGTGGCCATCGCGGTTGTCGCAGACGCCCTCGCCCGTCCGACGAGCATCGGCACCCATTTCCGAATCGACTGAACGTCTATGCACGGCGCTTCATGAGTGTTTTTGACCCCCGATTTTAGCCATTTTTGCCCTATTTTCACCAAAAACAGCCCGGAAATCCGCTGTACAAGCCAAATCTTGTGTTTTTGGAGAATTTCGTCGCAAACACAAAAAACGCGACCCATGATGGTGGGCGCGTTTTTTATTACTTTGGCTTAATAAAAGCATTTTAAGCGTTAGTTAGCCAACAAACTATAGGGGTTTTGTCAGGGCTTTTCATGTGTTTTTGATGTGTTTCACCATGGTGAATGGCGTGTTATGTCATGACGAATTATGCCACACGTGTTTCCAAAACCGTTTTCGAGCTCTATGCACGGCGGTTTCCGTGGATTTTGTCATTTCTTGTCATGATTTGTTTTTCGGATGGCCGTATGACGCCCTTTTAAGGCTGCTTCGTACTTTCCGGTGTCGACGCCTTCGTAATAGATGGCGTCTTTAAGCGCGTCGGGAAGATACTGCTGGACGACGTGATGATCCGGGTAGTCGTGCGGGTACAAGTAGTCGTCTTTATCCTCAAAATTGGCCACGTTTATGAGGTGGTTAGGGATTTTCGGGGTTTTGCCCGCCTCGACGTCGGCGAGGGCCTTGTCGATGGCCTTGACGGCGCTGTTGGATTTGGGTGAAAGCGCTAGATCGATGGTGAGCGCGGCCAAGGGAATGCGGGCCTCAGGTAAGCCAAGCCGCTCCACGGCCGCGGCGCAGGCATGCATTTTCGCGAAGACCGAGGGATTCGCCAAGCCGATGTCTTCGTAGGCGATGACGCTCAGGCGGCGGAGGATGCTGTCGAGGTCTTCCATCGCTAAAAGACGCGCTAAATAGTGTAAACTGGCGTCCACATCGCTGCCGCGAATCGATTTTTGATAGGCCGACAAGATGTTGAAGTAGTTGTCTTCGTCCTTATCGAGGTCCAACGTTGGTGCGAGCAGGACCTTTTTGGCTTCTTCAAGGCCGACGCGGACGCCTTGGTGGGTGCTTTCAATCAGCTCCAGCCGGTTGATGGCGGCGCGGATGTCGTTATGGCTTGCTTTGGCGATGTAGGCGTAGACAGAATCGTCGATCGTCGCCGTCAGTTCCTCGGAAAAACGCGCTTTAATACGCTTTAAATGGCTCACAAGGGCCTCTTCGGTAATCGGATTCAGTTTAAAGACGTGGGCACGCGAGCGAATCGCCGGATTGACGCTGTGGTAGGGGTTATTGGTCGTAATTCCGACCATGATGACGTCGCCCTTCTCCACGTGCGGCAACAAATAGTCCTGGACGTCCTTTTTCATGCGGTGAATCTCGTCCACCACCACCAATGCGCCGTAACCGGTGGCTTGTTCCACAATCTGTTTAAGCGCCGCTTTGGTGTCAGTAGAGGCGTTGAAGGTGAACGCGCTGAGCCCGAACTGGTCTGCCATGACACTGGCGATCGTGGTTTTTCCGGTGCCCGGAGGACCGTACAGGATAACACTGGCATGAGCGCTTTGCTCAGCCATTTTTCGTAATACACCGTCGGCGCCAACGAGGTGCGATTGGCCGACGATGTCGTCGAAGGTTTCGGGGCGTGCGCGGTGCGCAAGCGGTCGTTTCATGGGCCTCATTCCTTTCGTGCCTTCATTATAGCACGCGACGGTGGCTTGAGCATCGAAAACATGCTATAATGCAAAGGTGCAAAAAATGGAGGAAACGCCATGAAAACCAACTACCATACACACCACAAATACTGTAAACACGCCATCGGCGTGACAGAAGACTACGTACAAGAAGCGCTGCGCTTAGGCTTTGACGTGCTCGGCATGTCCGACCATGCCCCAACCGAGACCATCGTCGATCATGCCGATAATGTCCGCATGGACGCAGAAGACCTCGATAGGTATCTCGATGAGGTTGAAAAGGCAAAACGCGCTCACAAAGGAAATTTGACCATATATAGCGGCCTTGAAGTTGAGTTTCTAGAGCCAAACCCGGATTATTATAAACGCCTGCGTTCCAGAACCGACTACTTGATCCTGGGACAACACTACATTCGCGATGAATCAGCCCAAAATTCGCTTGTGTCATCGTTTGCCCTAAAAAAGCCACAACACGTTATCCAATATGCAAAAGACGTTGAGAAAGCCATAGAAAGTGGTTATTTCAGCCTTGTCGGGCATCCCGACCTATACCTTTGCGGCTATCCGCGCTTTGATGACGCCGCCAAAAAGGCCGCCCACCGCATCTGTAAAGCGGCGAAAAAGCACAACATACCGCTAGAATTCAACGCAAACGGGATTCGCAGAGGCAAGATCCTCACCGACGATGGCGTGCGCTATCCCTACCCGGTGAAGGCCTTTTGGGATATCGCGAGGGAACATAACTGCACGATAATGCTTAGTTCGGACTGCCACGAGCCCTCGCTTTTATACGACAATGCCGTCAAAGAAGCAGAAGCAATGCTAAAAGCGTGGAACCTATCAACCATCAATCGTTTGGATTTCAAATGACACCCGCCGAAATTTCGTCTCTAAGCGTTTTTTACACCAAAGACGACGCGATACCCGTCCAACGTATAAAACGCGACGAGAGACGATTCGATTTCGTTAAAAATGCCGAGAAAAAGAAGAGGTAAATAAATTGGGTCATTCCTTTCCGGTGAACCCGTTTAATTGAAGTCACATGCAATTCAATTGAGATTAAACGTATCAATCGTATTCAAATACGACCCTGTTCCAGCAAAAGAGCAGGGTTTTATCTTTTATCCATTACTGCCGATAATATATATTATGTTTACTTGATTATATCGGCCAGGGTATTTGTTATTCACGACTAAGGTGGAAATGTGTAAATCGTTTTTATGTGCTTTTAGCGTTTTTACTGTGTCGAATTTTTGCCAACCCAAAAATTGAAAATTTCGCATGCTTCTCCGTTTCATGTTTTTCATTGTCGCCTTTCTCGCTTTCGTGATACAATGCATGTGTAGTTTACTTCTAAGCAGGTGATGGTATGCAAAAGGTTGCGCTCATTTTTACCGGCGGCACGATCGCCATGAAAGTCAATTCTAAACTCCAAGGTGCCGTCCCCAGCGTGACGCCTGAGGAGATTGTCTCGGCGATTGCCGAGTACACGCCGTATGAGAATCTTGAAACGTTTGAGTTCTCCAAACTTCCGAGTCCTTCTATCACCCCCGATAAAATGCATGAGCTTAAATCGATTATCGATGGATACCTTGAAAATCCTGCATTTGCTGGTGTTGTGGTGGTTCATGGAACGGACACGCTTGAGGAAACCGCCTTTTATCTTGATATTGTGTCAAGCAGCGATAAACCCGTGGTGTTGACAGGATCGATGAAAAACGCCAGCGAGCTCGGCTACGACGGGTTAACAAACCTTGTCTCGAGCATCAAAGTCGTGTTAGAGCCAACATCTCGAGGAAAAGGTGTGCTCGTGGTCATGAACTACGCAATCAACTCAGCGTGGGAAGTCACAAAAACCCACACGTTGAACCTTGATACGTTCCAAAGTGTTGAATTTGGGCCGCTTGGCATCATCGACGACGAAGACGTCATCTATTTCCGTGAACGCACGCAGCGCAAGGCGTTGAACCTCAAAAGCGCCTTTAGTGACGATGTGCATCTTCTCAAGGTGTATGCGGGGATGGGTGGTGAACTCATTGATGCACTCGTGGATTCCGGTGCAAAAGGCATCGTGCTTGAAGCCTTAGGCCGCGGCAATGTGCCGGCGACGATGATGGATGCGATAAAAAACGCCCGTCAAGCAGGCGTTGCGATTGTCATTGTATCGCGCTGCATCGGTGGCCGCGTGCTCGACACGTATGGATATATTGGCGGCGGGAAGGATCTTGTGCGCCACGGATGCATGCTCGGGGGAAATTTGAGCGGACCAAAAGCGCGGGTTTTGCTCATGGTTGCGCTGAGTAATGGACTTTCACGCAAAGAAATTGAGCGCCTCTTCGCCTAAAAAATACAAAACGCGACCGGTTGGTCGCGTTTTTTTGCGTTTTAGGCGCCTATTAAACGCAGGGCGTCTTTAATGAGTTGTGCGGTTGCTTTGGTTCGATCGAGTTTTTTAAGGACGCGATCAATTTCTTTGGCCTTGTAGCCGAGTGCTTTAAGGGCGTCATCGACATCGGCGAGTTTGTCGGCGTGCTTAAGGGTTATCGGGCCGACATGAACTTTGCCTTTGAGGTCAAGCACGATTTGCTGGCTTGCCTTGGGGCCGATGCCCGGGAATCGGTTAAGGTATTTGGTGTCCGAACTTTCAATCGCCTTGACAACGTCGTCAACGTCCGCGCTTGCCAAGACGGCGAGGGCGCTTTTCGGTCCAATGCCTTTGACAGCCAAAAGTTGCATGAAGAGCGTCTTGGCTTTGACAGTCTTAAACCCGTACAGCGTGAGTTCGTCTTCGCGCACGTACTGGAAAACGTATACCTTTTCCTCCGAATCGAGCGTGAACGCGTAAGGATTCGGGGTCACGATGCGGTATCCTACGTCGTTGGTTTCCAAGGTGATGTTGGTTGGTTCAATTTCCTTTACAATACCTTTAAAGTAGCTGTACATGCGGGTATCCTCCTCATGGTTCGTTTACAAACCTATAGTAAAGGGATAATAAATAGCTGCACGAGACCCAAGTAAATCGCCAAGGCGGCGAAATCGTTGAAGGTTGTTAAGAGTGGCCCACTGGCGCGGGTTGGATCAATCTTAATCATGTGCAACAAGAGCGGTAAGCCGCTGCCGATGAGCGCGCCGAGGACCTGTGCGGCGAGCACGCTACCGCCGACAACGAGGGCAAGCGATGCCTCGTAACCTTCTGCCAAGCTCGTCATGTGCAGCACACCGTAGGCAGCAAGGCCTGTAAGTAGCCCAAGGACAATGCCTGTTGCGGTGCCGATTGCCCATTCGCCAAGCAGGTGGCGGGTGACGGCGATTCTGTGATGCAGAGATTCTTTGGCGCGCTTGAGCACGGTTAGGGCGAGCGATTGGGTCGCCACCGCTCCGGCAAGCGCAAGGATAAGGGGTTGAAACATCACGATGGCAAGCGCGGCTTCAACCGTGTCGATGAACTGAAAAATCATCGTCGCGATTAAGGCGTTCAATGCGAGCAACGCGAGCAACCACGGCAAGCGGCGCTTAGCGCCTTTTAGAACGCTTTCCTTGCGGTCGATGGTGGTTGGCACCGCGGCGAGGTGAGCGTAGTCGGCAAGGGCCGTGCGATCAATTGCGTCCAAGGTATCGTGCATCGTCACGACACCGGCAAAGCGGTCGTCGTGATCCAGCACGGGGAGCGCCATGATGTCGTATTTCTGGATGGTTCGGATAACGTCTTCAAGCGGCGTATCAACGCGCTTGACATAAACCGGTGTTTCCATGATTTGATCGATGCGGATGGGGCTTCTGGCGGCGATTAACGCTTTCAAAGACACCGTCCCAAGCAATTTCGACGCATCATCGAGCACGAACAACGTGTCAATGTATTCAACCTTGGTGGCTTCTTCAATCAGTTTCTTCATCGCCGCTTTAACATCTTGGTCAGCCTTTAACGTAATGACGCGGTTGTTCATTTCACCGCCGGCGGTTGCTTTCCCATGTTGCATCAATTGTTTGAGGTGCGTGCGTACTGTCTCGTCCATCTCGGGAAGCCAAGCGATGGCGGCCGCTTTACCGGCTGTCTGAATGATGTCTACGGCATCGTCGGGTTCCATCGCTTCAAGGGTTTGAATCACCACATCAAGCGCGGCGTTCTTGAGTATACGCGCGGCGGTTTCAGGCTCTAAATAGGAGAACGCCTCTGCACGTTTTTGCGCATCGAGGTGTTTGAAGAGTCGAGTGATTTCCTCATCGGTCATGGTTTCAATTGCCTCGGCGATGTCATAGGCATGGTATTTCTCGAGTTTTGATGCCACGGCGTTGCGGCGTGGCTCGTGGATTATGAGATCGTAGACTTCTAGCGGTTTATTTCGCTTAAACAAAGGGCTTTTTTTCATCGTATCACTCCTAGCGTATCAGTACGCCGACCAGTGTGACATAAACCGCGAGGGCAAACAAGTCGTTGAGCGCAGTCATCAGCGGACCGCCGGCAAAGGCCGGGTCCGCGCCAAGTTTCTTCAGTGTCAAGGGCAGGGCCGTTCCGGTGACCGCGGAAAACACCAAAGCCAACACCACAGCAATGGCGACCGCGAGCGACAACACCACTCGGCCATCGCTGTCGGCAGCAAACGCTTGGGTCACGCCAAAGGCGAGTCCAAAGGTAACGACGCCGATGACCACGGCATTGATTGTGCCAATGCCGAGTTCTTTTAGGATGTGTCGACGTGTTGCTTTGGTAAAGAGAAACTCGTTTCGACCAATGCCTCGAACGGTGAGCGCGGCGGTTTGTGTGCCGCTGTTTCCCGCCATGTCTAGGATCAGTGGGATAAACGCCACCATGATGACGACGCGCTCGATGGTTGCGTTAAATGCGGCGAGCACAAACGCGAGCACAAGGCCAACAACCGCCATCGCAAACAACCAAGGTAAACGGTGCACAATGGTCTTTGCGGGGCTTTCTCTCAACATCACGTGGCTCGAAACGCCAGCCAGTTTGGCGACATCTTCGTCGGTCGCATCGTCGAGGATGTCGGCGGCGTCGTCGACGGTGATGACGCCTTGAATTTGATTTTTGTCGTTGACGACAGGCATCGCCGCGACGCCGTAGTTGTGCATGCGACGGGCGACGCTTTCGGCGCTGTCATGAATCCCGGCGCTGATGACATCGTGATGCATAATCTCGGCGATGCGTTTAGGTGCCCGAGCACGAATCAAGGTTTTAAGGTCGACTGCACCAACAAGGAAGCCGTTTTTTTCAATCACAAAGACCCGTTGAAAGGCTTCGATGGTTGCGGCGTTGGCCACCACCGCTTTCATGGCGTCTTTGACGTCGGTGTCGGGTGCGACAGAAATAAAGTCCGTCGTCATGAGGGCTCCGGCGGTGCCGGGGCTGTAGCGAATCAAGTGACTAAGACGGTCTCTGACTTGCGCGTGCATGGCCTGCAACAGGCCTGTGCGGCTTTCACCTTTGATTTTTCTAAGCACCCGTGCGGCATCGTCTGCCGGCATCGCCTCTAAAATGTTGGCGGCTTTTTGAGCAGGCATTGCCTTGAGGTGGTGTGCGGCTTCGGATTCATGCGCATACGCAAAGAGTTCGGCTAGCACGTGAAAGTTAAGCGCATGCAAAACGAACAAGCGTTGTTCTTCATTGAGCGCATGAAACACATCGGCAAGATCCGACGGATGGTAGCTCGTTAGGTAGTCTTGGAGGCTTTTCGGGCTGGCCGAGTCGATGATGTCAATAATTTCTTGTTTGAGCGCTTTGCGTTGATCGGTGTCTTTCATGTGAACACGTCCTTAAGGATTAATCCTTGAACTCGAAGGTGGTTCCGAAGATGCGGACGGTGTCGCCGTCCTTGACGCCTTGTTTACGAAGGGCTTCATCAACGCCCATCGACCTTAGTTGGCGTGCGAACCGTTTCACGGATTGGTCGCGCGAGAAGTCCGTCATCTCAAACAGGCGTTTCAGGGCGTCGCCCTTCAGCTCAATGATACCATCGTCGGCGACCTCGACGGTGAACGGCGCTTTCTCGGCTTCAAAGGTATAGGTGACAACATCTTCAAACTGATCGTCTTTGTACAAATCGAACGCCGGGGTTTTCGCTAAGGCATCGGCTGTCTTCAACAGCAACAAGTCGATGTTTTTCTTCGTGGCAGCGCTGATTGGAACAACCTCAACATCGTCGCTCAACTTGGCTTTAAATGCTTCAAGGTTGTCCTCCGCATCCGGTAGATCCATCTTGTTGGCGACGATGATTTGCGGGCGTTTGGTTAAGTCGTAAGTGTAGGAAGCCAGTTCGTGCTGGATGGTTTGGTAGTCGTCGTATGGATCGCGGCCTTCGTAAGCGCTCATGTCGATGACATGCAGCAACACGCGAGTCCGTTCAATATGACGCAAAAACTGCGTGCCGAGACCGTGTCCGAGGCTCGCCCCGGCAATCAAACCGGGCATGTCCGCGGCAACGAAGCTGCGTCCATCGGGAACGCCGACGACGCCGAGGTTTGGCTGCAAAGTGGTGAAGTGGTAATCGGCGATTTTCGGTCGGCTCTTGGATATGACGCTAATGAGCGTGCTTTTCCCAACGCTCGGCATGCCGATAAGGCCGACATCGGCCAAAAGTTTTAACTCAACACGCAGCGACAATTGATGCCCAGGTTCCCCTTTTTCGGCGATTTCAGGGGCGGTGTTGCGGCTTGTGGTGAAATGAATGTTCCCGCGGCCTCCACGGCCGCCTTTGGCGATGATAATGCGCTGTTCATGGGCGGTGATGTCGGCGATGACCTTGCCGGTTTGGTCGTTGAAAATGGTCGTGCCAACAGGCACTTTGATGACGGCGTCGTCGCCGCCTTTGCCTGTCATACGTTTGTTTCCACCGTTGGCGCCGTCTTCGGCGGCGATGATTTTATTGTAGCGAAGTTCGAGCAACGTGCTCAACCCTTCATCGCCCTCAAAGACAACGTGGCCACCACGGCCACCGTCGCCGCCTGCAGGGCCACCGAAGGGAACGTATTTTTCACGGCGAAAAGCGACCATGCCGTCGCCGCCTTTTCCGCTTTTTACTTGAAGTTTTACAAGATCTACAAACATGGTTTTCTCTCCTATAGCGTGTCGAACCACCGCATCATGTCCTCGCGCTTCGTGAAACGGAGGACGTGCTTATAGCCGCTGTGGCGGTTGGCGTGGGCAATCATTTTGCGGCGTTTGGAATCAAACTGCATCACAAATTTCAAGAACTCTTGGTCAACTTCCTCGATACAGCCCGAGGCCATGTCACTGCGGTAGCGGTGTTTGTACTTGGCTTCGCGCTCGATGATGCCTTTTAAGGCCACTTGCGGGGAATAATCGAGGATGATGATGGTATCGGCAAGTTGCATCCTTTCGAGGAAGGTTACGCTGCCGGTGTAATTTCCTTCCGTGACGTAACGGTCGTGACTGCGAAGAAACGCCCGAACCCGAGCCGCAAACTCGTCTTTGCTTAACGATTGCCAGTTGCGTTGCCAATAGACCGTGTCAAGCAAGAGCGCTGGGATGCCGAGTTTTTCACTGAGCATCCGCCCAAGCGTGGTTTTTCCGGTGCCTGGGCTGCCGAGGATCATGATGCGGTCCATGCGGCCTTTTTCGATGGTGCGTTCGAAGGCGATGCGGTGCATTGGCTTGATGTACTGGCCTTCGATGAACTGGTGGCGCTTAAGAAAATGGCGCATCCTTGTGTTGCCGGGGTGGGTGTCTATTTTGATGGATTCGTAGCCGTTTTCGTGTGCGTGTTTGATGGCGTAGCGCATCAGCGTGGATGCCGCGCCGCTTTGTTGCATCGCGGGATCGACGAGGATGCGGTGAATGACCATGCTCTTATCGCGAAACCAGGACACGGTGCGGTAAGGTGGGTCGTTTTCTTCATAATACGCCATCGCACCGATGATGCGATTGTTTTGCTCGAGCACATACAAGGCGTCATCGTCGATATCCTTGGCAAAATGCGCTTTGCGCGGGTAGCTTTTCGGCCATTGAAAAATGCCGCGTGCATGCATGTCGGCAATGGCTTTCTGACTAAGAATATCGAGCGCGTCTAGGTCCTTTGGTGTGGCTTTTCGTATCATAACGTCCACCTTGTGTGTCGTGTTCAAAACCTATTATACACGCGGCAAAATAAAATGGCAAACACGTTTGACGCGTTTGCCATTTTCGATTAATGCGGGTAAACCGATGCGCGTTTCCGTCCCTTGCCGATTTTTTCGTAACGGAGTACGCCGTCGACTTTGCTGAAGAGGCTGTCGTCGCCGCCACGGCCGACGTTGATGCCGGGATGCACTTTGGTGCCGCGTTGACGGTAGATGATTGAGCCTGCTTTACAAAATTGGCCGTCTGATAGTTTCGCGCCGAGGCGTTTTGATTCCGAGTCGCGACCGTT
This sequence comes from Candidatus Izemoplasma sp., assembly GCA_007123975.1. Taxonomy (GTDB): domain Bacteria; phylum Bacillota_I; class Bacilli_A; order Izemoplasmatales; family Izemoplasmataceae; genus SLQR01. The sequence goes on from SLFZ01000026.1 coordinate 20,147, forward strand.
TTTGGTCGAACCAACACCTTTTTTCGACGCCATGCACACGAGTAATTGAATGTCGAACAACATAGTTGTCACCTCCGATTGGTTTTTCGTTATTCCGCTTTATGCGGTAATGTTTGTGATTTCGAGTTTTGTGTAGGGTTGTCTGTGTCCTTGCTTACGACGGTATTTTTTCTTCGCCTTGAACTTGAAGACGATGATTTTCCGTCCTTTGCCATGTTTGACGACCTTGGCTTCGACTTTGGCACCGTCGACAAAGGGATTTCCGACGACGGTTTTCTCGCCACCGACCATCAGGACTTGGTCGAATGTGATGGTGTCGCCTTCGGTAGCGTCAAGCTTCTCAACGAAGATTTCCGCGCCTTTTTCAACGCGCGCTTGTTTCCCGCCGGTTTCGATGACTGCGTACATGTGAGCACCTCCTCATAGATTAAGACTCGCCATTAAGGTGACTATGCTTGAATACCTTTTCTGAGCGGTATGCTGCGTAAAGCGTACAAATGATAGCAGACTTCCGTTGGTTTGTCAACCATCGGCACGCAATCAGCCTTAAACATTATAGCACATTCGCGGTATTTGTCCACTAAAAGTGACCGTGTTCGCGAAAAGAGTAGTATTTCCCTTGGCCGATGACGATGTGGTCCATCACATCGATGCCCATCAGGCGACCGGTCTCGACCATCGTCTCGGTGATGTCGATATCAGAAGGCGAAGGCGTCGGATCACCAGATGGGTGATTATGCACGATGATGATCGAGGCAGCGGATACGGTGACGGCGTGTTTGAACACTTCTCTCGGGTGGACGATGGCGCTTGAAAGCGATCCCATGAAAAGGAGTTGTTTTTTGATGAGCCTTCCTTTGGTGTTAAGGTAGAGCGCATAAAACATTTCCTGCGTCAACATCTCCAAGTCGGCCTTCAGAAACCCATAGACCGCCTGCGGGGTCGTGAGCGTGACGTTCTCTAAGTAGCGTTCTTGATGCAGACGTTTGCCAAGTTCCAACGCCGCCAAGAGTTGCACGGCTTTCGCTTTGCCCATTCCTTTGACGCGAACCAAGTCATCGATTGACGCTTGATTGAGGGCGCGGATGGAGTCGTACTTATAGAATAAGCTTTGCGCCACATCGATCACCGAACGCGCTTTGGTGCCGGTGCGTAAGATGATGGCGATGAGTTCGTGGGTGGCAAGCGCTTCTCTGCCATACGTCAAGAAGCGTTCGCGAGGCCTTTCTTTTAAAGGCATTTCTTTAATCAGCAGCATACCAACCACCTCAGAGATTGTTTACTCCTATGGTATGCCTTACTGCATCAATTTCTTTTCCCAAAGTTCAATCGCAGTGCGATGGGCCTTTCCCAATGCCGGTAGATCCTCCAAAGGATAGAACATATCGGATGATTCGCCCGCCAGCACATGAACCACGATGAGTTTCCAGCGTTTGTGGCTGAAGACGTGTGTGACGTCGCCAAGGGTCTCTCCTAGGGTTACTGAAAACGGTATACGAGCTTTCAACGTCTCAAAGGCATCGTGAGGATTCTTGCCTTCGACTTGGGGGCACGCGTATAAGTTCGCAAGCAAACCATCATCGGGGTTTTGTTCGAGGTAAATCGATTCGTTGTGTGTGACGACGAAGGTCACGTAGTGTTCGAGGGGTTGCTTCATGCGCGAGGGTTTAACGGGAATCATGTCGGTCTTTCCGTGTGCGTAGGCAAAACAATGCCTGTTTAACGGACAAGCTTCGCATGAGGGTTTGCGCACGCAGATAAGCGCGCCGAGTTCCATGATGGCCTGCGTGAGTTCATGCGGGGGTGCGTCGCCATACCAGGTTTTAACACGCGACGTCACGGCAGCTTTCGTTTTCGCCTCAGCAATCGACTCGGTGATGCCATAAAGGCGACTGACCACACGCAACACATTGCCATCGACAGCCGGTTCAGCCTGATCAAAGGCGATGGAGGCAATCGCTCCCGCGGTGTACTCACCAACGCCTGGAAGCGCACGGAGCGCATCGATTGATGGAGGAAACTGATCGTGGTGCAGCTCGTGCACGCGTTTTGCGGCTTCATGCACATGCTTGGCTCGGCGGTAATAACCGAGGCCTTGCCAGTGCGTGAGCACCTCGTCAAATGACGCCTCAGCGAGCGTGGTTACGTCGGGGAAGCGTGCAATAAAACGCGCATAATAAGGTAACATCGTCGCGACCTGCGTTTGCTGTAACATCATCTCACTGATAAAGATTCGGTATGGATTACGACTATGGCGAAAAGGTAAATCTCGGGCGTTGGCGCGATACCAAGTTATTAGGTCGTGTACTAACTGTTTTTCATTTGGTGCCTTCATTCGATCACCGTCTTTCAAAAAGGCGCCTTTCGACGCGCTTTTTTAAGGAAATATGAGGTTGTCACCGTGATAATCGACGATGCCACCGAGGTTAACGACATCGTAGCCAAGGTGGGTGAGCACTTCGGTCATAAAGGTGGTTCGGTTGCCGGTTCGGCAGATGAGGTAGATGGTTTTATCGGCGTCGAAAAGGTTTCGGATGGCGCTTTCATTGACGATGTTTGAGGGGTGGAAACGACCATCGCGCGGAATCATGAGGTATCCAGAGTCAACGATAACGCCATAAAACGGAATCACTTCGAAGCCATCAATCATGCCGTGTTCAGCCACTTCAACCCACTCGCGCAGTTCAACATACTGCACATCATCGCGGTGAAGGTGATGATCGATTGTGTCCAAGGTCGGCACAGCTCCTTCCGTGCAAGCGGTAATGGTAAAAACCATGAAAAGCACAAAAACACTAAAAATGCGTCGCATGCAATCAACTCCTAAAGCATAAATGGCACAAAGCGCAAGAGGAAACGTGTGATGGTCGCAAACGCCCGTTGGAAACCGTCGAATGGAATCGGCTCAACAGGTCCTGAGGCGTAATCGCCATCTGGCAACACGCGGAGGCTTTGGGCGAGGTATTCGTTATCTATGGTATCACGAACATGGGCATTGAAGGGTTCAGAATACACCACTATCGCGCTTTCAGTGCTTAAAAATGCGCTTCGCGGATCGATGTTTAAGCTGCCGATGACGGTGATGTCGTTGTCGATGAGAACGGTTTTCATGTGTAAACTGCCTGTTCCTTGGTACTCGTAAAGCGCCCAGTGGCCGGCGAGTTCATTGCGGATGTTTAAGTATCCGCTCATCCCGGGAATGTTTGGGTTGGTCGCGGGGTTGTTTGTTAAGACGGTGAGGTTTTGGTCGAACCAAGGCGCGATTTCTTGCCTAAGCGCTCGGTCGAGCACGAAGTATGGTGTTTGGACGAAAATGTCGTCGGCGCCTTCTGACAAGGCGACGATGGTGCGCATGAGCACCGGTGTTTTATGCATGCGATTGAGTGGGCTTCTCACGAAAGTGGCACGCCCAACAGCAAATGCCTCATCGTGTATCGCTGTAAGCAACGCGGCGCTGTCAAGCGCGCGTTCATCGATGTAGTCGTGATAGTCATCAATCATCGACGCCTGCAAGGCTTGCGTTGCATCGGTGCTTTCGCGTGTGATGGTTCGTGTGTAGCGATGGTCGATCATCTCGTCGAAATAGGCGCGCATCTCAGCAACCGCGCTCACGGTTTCCTCACCAAACACGAGAATATCACGGTCATGGGTCGCGTCTTCTGCCGGCATCGACTCCAGGAAATAGCGGTCGCCGATGTTGCGTCCACCAACCATGCCGTAGCGTTCATCGACAACCCAGAGTTTGTCGTGCAATCGGTTATGACCGGCATATGGCGGCCATAGGGAGAGCGGTTCATAAAGGACGAGGGTGATGTTTGGATGCGACGCCATCGCGTTGACGTAGGCGGTGTTTTCACCGTAAAAACCCATCACGCCGCTGGCGTCGATGACAAGGCGAACCTTGACACCACGGTCGGCAGCCTCAAGCAAGGCACCATATACGATATCGCGGCTTCTGTCGGTGCGAACGGCATACGTCGAGAAATCGATGCTGGTGGTGGCCGCTTCAATCAAAGCAAGGCGGACATCCAACGAATACGTGCGTTCTTCAACCAGGTGCACATAAGCCGTTTCATCGGCTGGGCTGCGAAGCGTCTCGACATCGTAGTCTATGTCGGTCGGCATCGGTTGGTAAACCGCAAACACCATTACGCCAAAAACAACCATGTACATCAAAAATCCATACACGAGAAGCGCCGCGGCCTTTAGAACAGCTCTCATTGGAAACCCTCCTTCACTTTATGATAATGGACACCATGTATATTATACCTAAAAACACCCGATTTTAAGCAAATAATTCGTCTATATCGCAAGATACCTCGTGGCGTTGCGCACTGTGACCGAGGGTGGTATAATGATGCTAACCACCGCAGAAAGGTTGATACCATGAACACGATTGAACGCCGTGAAATTCGCATCAAAAGCAAAGAGATGATTTCTTATCGTTATCGCCAAGGCGGCAGCCACGTCTTGGTGTTGCTGCACGGCAACATGTCATCGAGCAGGCAGTTTGATTATTTCATGGAAAACATCGATAAAGCGTTCACCATTTACTCGCTCGACATGCGCGGGTTTGGCAACTCATCGTATTTCACACGCATCGATTCCCTCGATACCTTTGCGGATGATGTCAAAGAGTTCGCTGACGCCATCGGCATCAACGCGTTCACCTTGTTGGGCTGGTCGTTTGGTGGAAACGTGGCGATGCGATTTGCAATCGACAACCCCGACCAAGTCGAAAAACTCGTCTTGATTGCAGCTCCCAGTGTCAAAGGTGCTCCAGTTCGTGAACGAACTTTATTTGGATTGTGCCGGAAGAAGCGGTTTGTGAAGACGCGCGAGGCGATGGAAAAGTCTGTTCAGAAAATTGAAAAATGGAAATCCAACCAACGTCGGGCGTCGATTAGACGAATGTTGAATCGCATGCGTTACAACAACCAACGACCGCTCAAAGACCGCTACAACAACTACATTAACGAACTGATGATGCAGCGAAACCTCGCCGATGTGAAACTCGCCATCGCCCGGTTTAACATCTCCGAAGAACATAACGGCCTCGTATCAGGAACCGGCGAAGCCGCTCAGATTAATGCGCCGACGCTTATTGTGCATGGCGATAAGGACCGCGCGGTGCCGCTTGCGGCCTCATATGAAAACAAGCAAGCCATCGGCGATAACGCCGAGGTTCACGTCGTCAAAGGTGGCGATCACGCCTTAATGATGGGATCGCTCGGTGAGCTGATGAGCGTGGTTGAAACCTTCGTGTTGTAAGAAAAGATCGATTCGGCCGAATCGATCTTTTTTAATAAACTAAAGTTTCGTGTCATCAATGCCGTCGAGGAAGCTTTTGAGCGGCTCGACCATCGTGGCGATGGTGCCTTGTTCAAAGGGGTTTTTGAGCCCGGCCAACTCAAGCAAGCCGACAAAACTCTTGGAACCTCCAGCGTCACATAGGCGAAGATAGCTTTCCCAGGCGGCTTCGCGGTTGGCGCTAGCTTGGATCCAATACTCAAAAGCACAGACTTGCGCAAGCGTGTAATCGATGTAGTAAAACGGCACCGCAAAGATGTGGCTTTGGCGGAACCAAAATCCTCCGCGTTCCATGAACTCGTCGTTGTCGTATTTTTTATAGGGCAAGTATGTTTTTTCAATCTCACGCCAAGTGAGTTTGCGCTCTTCTTTTGTCATCGATGGTTTCTCATAGATGCGATGCTGAAACTCATCCACAGCCACGCCGTAAGGAATAAAGCTCAATGCACCATCAAGATGGCTGAACTTGTATTTTGTGGTATCCTCACCGAAAAATTGATCGATCCAAGGCCAAGCGAAAAACTCCATGCTCATCGAATGGATTTCACTCGCTTCCATGGTAGCCCAGATGTATTCGGGCACATCATGGTGACGGCTTCGGTAAACCTGAAACGCGTGGCCTGCCTCATGGGTGAGGACGTCGACGTCGTGCTTAGTGCCATTGAAATTGGCGAAGATGAAGGGCGATTCGTGGTTTGGGATGTAGGTGCAGTACCCACCACCCATTTTGCCTTTCTTCACTTCTAAGTCCATCAAACCACGTTCGAGCATTGTGGTGAAAAATTCGTCGGTTTCGGGGCTCATGGCCTGATACATCGCCTTGGCGCGATCGACCATCCAATCTTTATCGCCTTGGGGTTTTGGGTTGCCGGTTTTGAACTCAAAGGGCAGATCATAGCTCATCATCTCGTCGATCCCTAGGCGTTTTCCTTGTCGTTTGACGAGTTCGTTGGCTAGCGGGACAAGGTTGTCACGAACTTGCCGGCGATAGGTTGCCACTTCTTTTGGACCGTAATC